>NZ_JAUORS010000006.1:0-162933 GCF_030548165.1 Oceanobacter sp. 5_MG-2023
ATACTAATTGCCCGTGAGGCTTGACCATATAACACCCAAACCGGGCTGTTATTAACGACCCAAGCCCTGAGCAACTGCTAGACAAAATGTTAAGAATCTCTCAAAAAACTCATGTATCCAACCTTATTTGGTGAACGCTGCCGGGTCGATCCTTCACAGGATCCCTTTAAGACAGACAACACCATAACAGTTTGCTTGACGACAATAGAGCTGTGGAACCACCTGAATCCATCCCGAACTCAGAAGTGAAACGCAGCATCGCCGATGGTAGTGTGGGGCTTCCCCATGTGAGAGTAGGTCATCGTCAAGCTCTTAAACGAAATACCCCGTCCTGCTTGCAGGGCGGGGTTTTTTTATGCCTGTGAGAAAGCAAGGGCGGACATGGATGGTTAGACGATTATATGCTGCAAACAGGAGCCAAGAGAGTTGAGTTTATCGATAACGATAGGCTAACCTTTCGCTATAATTCTTGCTGAAATGAGATTGTTTATGTCTAAAGCTGGTGCTCTTGATTCATCGTGGCAGCAAGTACTCGGTGATGAGCTGAATCAACCTTATATGCGTCAGCTACGTGAGTTTTTGGCGATGGAAAAAGCGGCTGGTAAAGTCATTTTTCCACCGGGGCCTCTTATTTTTAACGCATTTAATCACACACCGTTTGAACAAGTACGTGTCGTGATTATTGGCCAGGATCCTTACCATGGCCCTGGGCAGGCTCATGGACTGAGTTTTTCCGTGCAAAGCGGTACCCGTATTCCTCCTTCTCTGGCAAATATTTTCAAAGAGATGGAAGCTGATCTTGGTATCAGGATGAGTGGTAGTGGCGACCTGACTCCTTGGGCAGATCAAGGAGTCTTATTGCTGAATGCTACACTGACGGTTGAGCAAGCCAGAGCCGGCTCCCACCAGAAAAAAGGCTGGGAGCGCTTTACAGATACTGTTATTCAACGATTGAATGAACAGCGGGATGGTTTGGTCTTTGTGCTTTGGGGCAGTTATGCCCAGAAAAAAGGTGCGATGATAGATCAGAACAAGCACCTGGTTCTGAAGTCTGTGCATCCTTCACCGCTATCAGCCCATCGTGGTTTTTTTGGCCAGAAGCCATTTTCACGTATCAACCAATATCTTGTCAGTCGGGGACAGCCGCCTATTCAATGGCAATTGTGAGTGCTCAGGTATGCCATATTGGCTTTATAGCTGGTCAATATCGGCAACCATCCTTGCCTGAAACCCTTTCGTCATTTCCGCTTGTCCAGAACGAAAGCTCAAGTTACAGCGCATTGTTGGGCTGAGTGACGTATAATTATTACCATTTTCCAACTCCTTCGGTACAGCCAGGTTCAGAGTCAGCAAGGCATGATGATGACTCTGGTTTTGACCGTGTTGAGATTTTGTCTACGAGGTTTGATATGGATTGGTACGGTGCCTTCCGCCCATTGTTATTCAGATTGAACGCTGAAACTGCCCATGAACTCAGCCTGGATTTGCTGGGTGCGGCAGAAAGGCTGAAAGTGTTGTCATGGATGATACCGGAGGTGAAAAATGACCCTGTGACGGTTGCAGGGATCGAATTTCCCAATCCGGTTGGTTTGGCAGCAGGCCTGGATAAAAATGGCGATTATATCGATGCGATGGCACAGCTTGGTTTCGGTTTTATTGAAATCGGCACCACCACTCCTCGGCCACAACCGGGAAATCTGAAACCTCGGCTGTTCCGTATACCAGAGCGCCAGGCGATCATTAATCGTATGGGCTTTAACAATAAAGGGGTTGATTACCTGGTTGATCGGGTCAAGGCGGCCCGTTTTCAGGGGGTATTGGGCATTAATATCGGCAAGAACTTTGATACGCCAGTAGAAAATGCGGTCGATGATTATCTGATTTGTCTGGAAAAAGTGTATCCGTATGCGACTTATATTACGGTAAATATTTCCTCTCCCAACACTCCGGGGTTGCGAACCCTGCAATACGGTGATGCCCTGAAAGAGCTGCTGCAACCGCTGAAAGAGAGGCAAAAGGTGCTGTCAGAATCTTTTGGCTACAAGCCGATTTTTGTCAAAATAGCACCGGATATGAATACCGACGAAGTGGCACTGGTCGCCAATTCATTGGTGGATTGCGGTATGGATGGCGTGATTGCGACGAATACCACACTGGATCGTACTGGTGTGGAAGGCTGCCTGCATGCAAATGAGCAAGGCGGCTTGAGTGGCGCGCCATTGGAAGAAAAAGCCACAGAAATGCTGGAAAACCTGACCAAAGCATTGGATGGCCGAATTCCGGTTATTGGTGTGGGTGGTATTACTGATGGGGCTGGCGCGATTGACAAGATCAAGGCGGGTGCCCAGCTGGTACAGATTTACAGCGGCTTTATTTATCGTGGCCCAGAGCTGATTTGCGAAGCAGTTGAAGCGGTAGCCAATAGCCAGTAACCGGGCGATTACCCGTTCGGTAACGATCAGCTAGAGATATGAGGCCCCGCTTTTGGGGCCTACCTCCCGGGTGAGGAGGTTTGGGGTATGGGCGGCCTACGGCCTGAAGTTCGGAGTTGTTAAGTGGTCAAACGACCATACGATGAATACCAGAAACGCCTGTATAACCATCCCAGTGGTCTGATCGACCTGAACGCCAACCGGATAACCAAGCATCTCTCATCGGTCCTTCTGGCGGCGCCAGATCTTTGGAACGACGTTCAACACCGGCTCGATAGCCGCGGGAAAAAGCTCGTTCTTGCAGATCGCGTTTCTGTTTTTTCATACGATGCATCCTCGCTTATTAAACAAATATCGCTGCTGGTCGTTCTGTTCAAGACGATCTCCCTCAGCGACGTCTACAGTTGTAGCGCGTTGAGGGTGGGTTTGTTAACGAATATATTTCTATAAAATGACAACCTCTTGTAGCCACAGGCTATTTGAAGGAATAGGCCAATTTGACTATGACAAATTCTGATTCATCCACGGTTTTCCTGTGGCTGGCTACTTGCAGTAAAGGTATTGAATCTCTCTTATCCAATGAAATCAAAGAGTTGGGTGGAGAAGTAGAGCGTGAAACCCACTTGGGGGTGCACTGGAAAGGAGACCTGGAGACGGCCTATCGGGTCTGTTTATGGTCCCGATTGGCGAGCCGTATATTATTACCGGTACATGAAAGTCAGGTCAGCAATGTCGACCAAGTATATGAAGAAACGCGCCAGGTTGACTGGACGCAGGTTTTTTCACCGTCCTCGACCTTCCGGATCGACTTCCATGGTCGCACAGACTTTATCAATAACACCCAGTTTGGTGCCCAGAAAATCAAGGATGCCATTGTCGATCGCTTTCGTCTGGATACTGGCACGCGTCCCAATGTCGACAAGCATGGTGATGTGAGGATTGAAGCTCAGCTGCGTAAAGGCAAGCTGGCCCTGTATTACAACTTCAGTGGTTCGGGCATGCACCGCCGTGGCTACCGCTTGCAACCAGGTCTGGCGCCATTAAAAGAGACGTTAGCGTCAGCCTTGCTGATCCGGGCCGGTTGGCCAGCGCTGGCAGCAGCAGGTAAACATTTGGTTGATCCTATGTGTGGCTCAGGCACATTGCTGATTGAAGCAGGATTAATGGCTGCTGATATTGCGCCTGGTCTGAATCGGCAGCAGCATGGATTTGAGCACTGGCGTGGTCATGATCGTAAAGTGTGGCTGTCACTGGTTGATGAGGCCAGCTTACGTCGCACAGCCGGTTTGGAAGCTGTGCGCAGTCGCTTTTATGGTTTTGACAATGATGCCCGACAGTTGGAAGCAGCCGCTGCCAACGTATCGCGCTCTGGTCTGGAAGGCCATATCCACCTGGAACGTCGCTCGATTGAGCAGTTGCGGGTCAGTCATGAAGTGATTGCTGATGGCGGCATGGTGATCTGTAACCCTCCGTACGGAGAACGCTTGAGCGAGCTGCCACAACTGTCGCCACTCTATAAACAGTTTCATGATGCCACCATGCAGATGCCGGAATGGAAGCTGGCGGTATTTACAGGCAATACTGATCTGTCACGAGTTATCAGACGACCGCTAGATAAGCAATATAACTTGCTGAATGGCCAGATCGAAACCAAGTTACTGGTATTCGGTGCCGCAGATGAACGTTCATCACGGCCACAAACCTCGATGATCCGTGGTCCGGTGGAAGCATTCGCCAATCGTTTGAAGAAAAACCTCAAGCCGGTACAAAAATGGGCCAAACGTGAGTCCATTTCTTCCTATCGGGTGTATGACCAGGATTTGCCGGAATACGCTGTTGCCATCGACTGGTATCTGGATGCTTCCAAAGGCCCAGAGGAAGGAGCGGCATGGCTGCATGTACAGGAATATGTGCCGCCAAAAACCATTGAAGAAGCCAAGGCCGAACGGCGCTTGCTGGATGTTCTGGCCGTCTTGCCAGAAATTACAGGCATTGCTGCGGACCAGATTGTACTGAAACGTCGTGAGCGCCAGAGTGGTAAACGCCAGTATGAAAAGCGTTCCACCAACGGGGTGATCCGTCACCGCTTTCCGACGCTGGAAGGTCGGGTCAAGGTATGGGTAAATCTGAAAGATTATCTTGATACCGGACTGTTTCTGGATCACCGTCCCACTCGCTTGGACATTGCCAAGCGCGCAGCTGCGCAGCCAGGAATGTCGTTTCTTAATCTGTTCTGTTACACCGCGACCGCCAGCGTTCATGCGGCAGAAGCGGGCGCAGCCTGCACCAGTGTGGATATGTCACGGACTTACCTGGGTTGGGGGAAAGAGAACTTCGACCTGAATGGTCTGGATAGTAGCCAACATGCTTTTGTCCAGGCAGACGTGTTGCAATGGCTGGGTGATTGCTCGCAACAATACGATCTGATCTTTATGGATCCACCGACCTTTTCCAACTCCAAACGCATGGAAGGGGTGCTGGATATCCAGCGTGATCACGTGGGCTTGATTCAGCAGGCAGTCGCTTGCCTCAAACCGGGGGGAACGCTGGTTTTTTCGACGAATATGCGCAAGTTCACCATGGAAGATCAGGCGTTACCGGGGCTCACGATCCGCAATGTAAGTAAATGGTCTGTGCCATTTGATTATTCACGTCGGCCGAATATCCATCATTGCTTCCATATCCAGGTTGCCGAACCGTCCTGATGGTGGCGTCTCTGTACTCTCTATGGCTGAAATGATAAAAATTGTCAGTTTGTTCGACGTTATGATTCTGTCGTGATTGTCCATAAAAAAGGCGCTGTTTGCGCCTTTTTTGTTTCTGCTACAACAGTAGCCAACACTGTTATAACCATGGCTACTGTTACAGCACCGCCTCAAAACACTCCAGCTGCGGCGGGCCCATATAGATATCCTTACGAGCGCCACCGGCGTTGGCGTGTGCCTTGCGGAAGGCTTCAGACTGGGTCCAGTCTTCAAAGGCCTGGCGTGACTCCCATACGGAGTGGGAAGCAAACAATGTCTGTTCTTCGCTGGTTTTGCCTTGCAGCAAATGGAAGGAGACAAAGCCGGGGACGGTGTCGAGGAAGGTGTCACGATTTTTCCAGATATCGATAAAGTCTTGCTCACAGCCGGGTTTGATGCGGAAGCGGTTCATGGCGATGTACATGGTGTTCTCCATAAAAAATGATGCAATGAATCACCGTGATAATACCTGCAGGATTGCTGTCGTTAATAGTCGTGATTGCCAGATGCATAGCTGGATGCCACTGTTTGAGGAGGCATATCGTGCGGTAATGATCGATTGATTGTGATTTGTATCACATTCGGCATGGCTGGGCTGACACCTGGGTCAGCTCTCATAATACAGTCATGGCCTATTGCCAAGTCGCTGTAAGCTAAAGGGGATATCTATTTAGTCCGGTGCTTACTCTGGGCCAACGGATGGTTTCGAATCACGAAGCCGACTTGCAGGCCTGACGGGTCAAGTCAAAAGTCGGCGACACCAGGTCGAGATCATCCGGCAGCCCCCGAAGGGCGCGGGTTGCCGCCGT
This sequence comes from Oceanobacter sp. 5_MG-2023, assembly GCF_030548165.1. NCBI lineage: Bacteria > Pseudomonadati > Pseudomonadota > Gammaproteobacteria > Oceanospirillales > Oceanospirillaceae > Oceanobacter > Oceanobacter sp. 5_MG-2023. The sequence goes on from NZ_JAUORS010000006.1 coordinate 5,986, forward strand.
CCAGTGCGGTGTTGACGAATTTGAAAAGGACTCGTCATTCCGCTGCATTCGTCGCCTTGCCCTGAACAACGGCAACACTCGCGCAGAGCCGTGCAGGATTAAATAAGATGTCCCCTAAAGGAAAAACTTGCAGCTCCGTTGTTTGTATATGTATCGATTGCAGGAGATAAACGTTCTATGAGTATGGAAGCCTGGCTGAATATTTTGTCCCATAAAGACGGGTCTGATTTGTATCTCAGTACCGGGGCACCACCTTGCGCCAAGTTTCAGGGGCAATTGCGGCCATTGTCGAAGGAATCACTTGGCCCGGGCGAAGTGGAGGCTATTGCCAACTCGTTGATGACAGAGGCGCAGCAGAAAGAATTTGCTGAAGAAATGGAAATGAATCTGGCGATTTCAAACAGTGCCGGACGTTTCCGTATCAATATTTTCAAGCAACGCCACGAAGTCTCGATTGTGGCGCGAAATATCAATACCGAGATTCCCAATCTCGACAAACTGAAATTGCCTCCCATTTTGAAGGACGTCGTGTTATCAAAACGGGGTCTTATCCTGTTTGTCGGCGGTACCGGTTCGGGTAAATCGACTTCTTTGGCGGCACTGATTGATCACCGTAATGCCAGTGCTGGTGGTCATATCATCACGATTGAAGACCCGGTCGAGTTTGTTCACAAGCACAAAAAATGTATTGTGAATCAGCGTGAAGTCGGCACCGACACCAAAAGTTTCCATGCAGCGCTAAAAAACACCTTGCGCCAGGCCCCGGATGTGATTTTGATTGGTGAGATTCGTGACCGCGAAACCATGGAACATGCGTTAGCTTTTGCAGAAACCGGCCATTTGGCGATTTCGACCCTGCATGCCAACAACGCCAACCAGGCGTTGGAGCGGATTATCAATATGTTTCCGGAAGAGCGCCGCCCGCAGTTATTGATGGGGCTAGGGCAAAACTTGCGGGCATTTGTATCACAGCGATTGATTCCGACTGCCGATGGCAAGCGTTGTGCTGCTGTCGAAGTGATGCTGGGTACCAAGACTATTGAAGACATGATCATGCGTGGTGATTTTCCAAGCATTAAAGAAGTTATGGAGAAATCCGAAAACCTGGGCATGCAGACCTTTGATGGGGCGATGTTCAAATTATACCGCGAAGGCCGGATTACCCTGGATGACGCCTTGAAAAATGCCGACTCTCCCAACAACCTGCGTTTGCGGATCAAGCTGGCAGAAAGCGGCGGCACCATGGTAAGCGACCAGAGCACAGGTGCCGATGGCAAACCGGCGATGGAATTCAGTTTGATGGAAGACAAGGCTCCGGAAGACGGTGACAGCGAACTTTGATGGCCATGGGCCTCACACACATGCCAATCATCCAGGCTCTGGTATGGAGTCTGACTGGCTGCAGCGATTACCTGCCGGACGGCAAAATCTCTACGACACTGGAGAGATGATCTGCCGTCCGGGGATGGCTCATAACCGGATTTTTATGTTAAACAGCGGCAGTGCCCGAATCTGCCTTTCAGCAGAGCACCGGGAGCTGACGCTGGGCTGTCTCAAGCCGGGCAGTATTTACGTGACTCATACCCGCGCCTGGGTCGAATCTCTGGAACCCACCAGCATCACCAGCTGGCCTATCGAGCAGCTCACCTTGTTGATTGTGGAAGCACCGGAAATTGCCATTACCGCAATGCGGGAAATCGGGAAGATGCTGCAACAGGCAACGACTCTGATTGAAGACCTGGCATTCCGGTCAGTGGAATCCCGCTTGGCCCGTTATCTGTTACTGGAAGAAAGCACCCAGCAGTGCCAGACCATTCAATTAACCGGGCAAACCGAACTGTTGGCCAGCCTGCTAGGCACATCGCGTCAGACCTTGTCGACATTATTGAACCGGATGATTCGTGATGGTCTGGTGGCACGTCCGGATCGCCAGCACCTGATTTTACTGGATACGCAGCGTTTACAGCAGTTGGCGAGCGTATCCTGATCCAGACTGGCCATGGCGTGCCTGCAAGTTCATTAATGCATCTGCTTCCACACTGTCAGCTGGCTGACAGAATCGTTCAGGCCCAACGATTACCTTGTGATCTGGTTCACTTGATAATGAGATCACTATGAATAGTCCAGATACTTGCACCACCTCACCGCATTCTGCCAATCCGCCTGGTAGCGACTCCCGGGATCGTTATGTCAGCTTCTGTGGTATCGATTGTGATGGTAATGCCAATCGGCTGATTTCCATGCTGGAAAACCATTTGGCAAATGACCATGGCGATATGCGCTGGAAAACATACTTCGAACAAAAACGTGCACAACAAGCGGCGATGAATCAGGATAATCTGTATTTTATCGGCGCCCAAATGAACAGCTTGTACAGCTATCTGGAGAGCTGTGAGGACGAAGAAGTGCTGTCATTGTTGTGGCAGCTGGAGCAGGAGTGTTGTTAATGGAGAGAAGTAACGGCAGCTTGCGAGGCAAACTGCCGTTATCTGTCTGAGCCTGAACGGCAACAGACAAATCGATGACGTTAGCCCAGTACGGAATTTACCAGTGCCTTGGCATCGGCTTCCAGCAGATCGATGTGTGCTTCGGACACGAAGCTTTCCAGATAGATCTTGTAGACATTCTCGGTACCGGAAGGACGTGCAGCAAACCAGCCGTTGGCGGTTTCTACTTTCAGGCCACCAATCGGTGCACCATTACCGGGGGCTGTTGTGAGAATACGGGTAATGGCATCTCCCGCCAGAGTATCTCCCTGAACAGCGTCGGCACTCAGTGAAGACAATACGGCTTTTTGTTCAGCGGCACAGGGTACATCAATACGTTTGTAGTAAGGGCGGCCGTAGCGAGCAACCTGCTCTTCGTACAACTGTTGCGGGTCTTTACCTGTTACAGCCAGAATTTCAGCCGCCAGCAGAGCCATGATGATACCGTCTTTATCGGTCGTCCAGACGCTGCCGTCTTTGCGCAAGAACGATGCCCCGGCACTTTCTTCACCGCCAAAGGCCATTTCACCCTTGAACATGCCTTCTACATACCATTTGAAGCCTACCGGCACTTCGCACAGTTCACGTTCCAGACCATTCACGACCCGGTCAATCATGGCAGAAGACACCAGTGTCTTGCCGAATTTCACCGTTTGTGGCCAGTCAGGACGATGGGTTGCCAGGTATTCAATCGCAACGGCCAGGTAGGCATTCGGATTCATCAAGCCAGACGAAGGACAGACAATACCGTGACGGTCGTAATCCGGATCGTTACCGACCGAGATATCAAACTGGTCTTTCATCGCCAACAGGTTGGTCATGGCGTATGGCGAGGAGCAATCCATACGGATACGACCGTCTTTATCCAGAGACATAAAGCTGAAAGTCGGGTCAATGGCTTCGTTGACGACGGTAATGTCGAGGTTGTATTTCCTTGCAATGGGTTCCCAGAAATGCAGTCCGGAACCGCCCATGGGGTCCACACCAATCCGGATACCCGCTTTGGCAATCGCAGCCATATCCACGACATTGCCCAGATCGTTGACATAGTGGCCGATATAGTCGAAATCCTCGACCAGCTTACTTTCGTTGGCGTCTTCTGCGGGGACCCACTCAACCTCATCCAGATCGTTGGCCAGCAGTTCGTTAGCGCGGTTGGCAATCCAGCTGGTGATATCAGTATCTGCCGGGCCACCCATGGCAGGGTTGTATTTGATGCCGCCATCTTCCGGTGGATTGTGAGAAGGGGTGATCACAATGCCATCCGCCATATCATCGGGGTCGGCATCCTGATTATGGGTCAGGATTGCGTGTGAAATAACCGGCGTGGGCGTGTAGCCGTCGCCATCCTGAATACGTACACGGACATCATTGGCGACCAGTACTTCCATGGCGGTGCCAAACGCCGCTTCCGACAGGGCATGCGTGTCTTTACCCAAATAGAGTGGGCCTTTGACACCGGCTTCCGCCCGGTATTCGGCAATGGCCTGACAAACGGCGGCGATATGATTTTCGTTAAACGTGGTATTAAACGCAGAACCGCGATGGCCGGAAGTCCCAAAGGCAACTTGTTGCTCTGGGTTATTCACGATGTCTGGTTGCTGGCGGTAGTAAGCTGCCATCAGGGCAGGTACGTTAACCAGGCTGGCGCGTGGTGCGACTTTTCCGGCATCCGGGTGAATAGCCATAATTTCGATCCTTCCTTCTCGTTAGTATGCTGCTGTTATGCTGCTGGATAATTGTGACAGATGCAATTATTCGCAAGGTTATCAAGTGACTATTGCTGTGACCAATACAGTCTTTATTAATTAATGGCGGGATGTCTTCTGCCACCTCATGGTTGTGTGATCGCTGTTTCGGGGCGATCTGGATACAACCGATCGGGAGTAACCCATTGTATGGCTGAACCACTGAAAAACCGTTACGGATTGGAAGTTGCTGATGTGTTGGCGCAACAGATTGATAGCGTCTGGCCAGACTTCGATACAACGGCCTTTATGAAACAGGTGTCAGAGGGGTATGACGCACTGGAATTGATGGCGCGGGGACAACATATTGCGGATGTCTTGCAGCAGCACTTACCCGCAGAGTATGACGTGGCACTTGATATTCTGATGCGCTCTGTCGGAGCGCCATTGGCCGATGAGCGCAGTTTTTCCATAGCGGCATTTTACTATCTGCCACATACCTGTTTTGTCGCATCGTATGGGCTGCAGCAATTGGATATATCCATGGCTGCCCTGTATCAGCTGACGCAACGGTTTACGGCCGAATTCAGCATTCGGGCCTTTATCCAGCAATGGCCGGTGGAGACGATGGCATATTTGCAGCGTTGGTGTAATGACCCGAACCATCATGTCAGAAGACTGGTTTCGGAAGGTACCCGGCCCCGTTTGCCATGGGCTGGTCGATTGCCAGCCTTTCAGCGTGATCCAGCCCCGGTGCTGGCACTGCTGGAACAACTCAAGGATGACCCGGAGCTGTACGTCCGACGCTCTGTGGCGAATAACCTCAACGATATTGGCAAAGATCACCCGGAATTACTGGTGGATGTTTGTCGTCGCTGGATGCAGGGAGCGTCCGGGGAGCGGCGCTGGATTGTGCGGCATGCGCTACGCTCAGCCGTCAAGCGCTGTGATGCGGATGCCTTGGCGGTACTGGGGTTTGACACAGAACAGCACGTCCAGGTAACGCAAGGTGGCATCCAGCCTGCTGCTGTCACGATCGGGGAAGCGGTGGAATTACACGCGACCTTGTTATTACCGTCCAGTGCCGGTAAGCCTTTGTCTGTGATGGTCGATTTTCGAGTGCATTACGTCAAAGCCAGTGGCCGCACCTCAGCCAAGGTGTTCAAACTGAAGCAACTGACATTAATGCCTGGTCAGGCGATAACCTTGGGCAAGTCGTTGTCCCTGGCAGAACGCAGCACTCGGCGTCATTACCCTGGCAGCCACCATATTGAGTTATTAGTGAATGGTACCGCCTTTCCACTGGGAGTATTTGAGCTTTGTGGTGCCGATCATGTGGCCGTTGAACCTTGATTGTTGGTGATTTATATCTGAACCTTTTGACTTGTTCTCTGCTGGCAGATAGGTTCCCTGTATCGTGATACTCACAATGCTTATATGGCTGGTACGTCCATTTGTCCGTTATGCCATAACGCTGGAGAGTGAGGGCCATTTGTCATTGGTCCGCTGCTAGAAAGTGACCCTTTTTTGTGCTGTATTGTATTTCTCCCGGGATTGTTCACCAGATGCCTGCCAGACAGGAAACAAGAGTACACCATGCCAAAAGTCCGTTATCAGGGACGTACTTTTTACGTAAAGCAGGATGAAACCGTTCTGTCAGGTTTGCTGCGCCAAGGTGTTGAACTGGAACACGCTTGCCGGGCAGGAGTCTGTAATGCTTGCCTTGTTCGGGCAAGCGGATTTGATGCTGAACAGGAAAGTTTGAAAACCGGCAACCTGGCTGCCGAGCTGGTGGAGAGCGGGCACTTTTTGTCTTGCAAAACCCGAATCAAAGGTTCAATAGAACTGCTCGATCCTGGCCCGGTGGATATGTTTACCCTGGCCCGGCCAGCATTGACGGGCCTTGTTGTTGGCAAGCGCTGGTTGGGCGATGGCATAGTACAGCTACGTATCCAGCCGTCAGAAGAGATGTCCTATCAGGCTGGACAATTTGTCTGGCTCTATCATCCGGATGGTCAGGCACGGCCATATTCCATGGCCGCTTCGCCACAGCGCAGCCCGTTGTTGGAATTTCATATCCGTCGTCATTGCCAGGGGCATGTCAGCCGTTGGCTCGCAGACGAACTGAAGATCGGGATGAGTGTGCCGCTCAGTCTGGCAGATGGCGATTGCTCTCTGGAAGATAACATGCACCGCGTGGTGATGATTGCCTTCGGGATTGGTTTGGCACCGATGGCTGCTATCAGCCAACAGATTCTGGACCGTCATCAATATAGCCGTGGTGAGGGCCGTGTGGGTCATGCAGTGAGTGGACACTTGCTTCATATCGCCCGGGATAAAAGCAGCCTGTATGGCGAAGCCGAAAATTCCGGATTGGTAGATGAGATACAAGCCAGTAACGTACTGGACTACACGGGTCTGACAGGTCGCAGTGATCTGTTGGCGACCCTGGCCTCACTGAACATTCGTTATGGGGATGCGCACTGGTTTTTATGTGGTGGCTCAGAAGCGGTATATCAAACACGGAACGAGTTATTACGCCTGGGTGTTTCCTCGGAGCGAATGCGCTTTGATCCATTTGAAAGTCAGCCGGTGCGGGCATCAACCAATAACAACAACGATGAACGCCTGTCGGACGAGCTGGAGCCACAACCGGAACTGTGGGCCTGGCTTGATGCGCATGATCGGCTAGCCGTGATCACGAATGATTTTTACCAGCAGATGTTGGGCGATCCGATGTTGTCTCCTTATTTTGGTATCCATACGGCGCGATGGGATTCCAGAGACACAATTGCCGCTTTTTATCAGTACCTCTTTACTGGAAAAAACACGGCAGTGGGTGATCAACCACTCAGGGACCAACACTGGATGGTTCATGCCGATGAGTTGTTTGACTATCAAATGACCTTGATGGAACAAACGCTGAAACAACACCGGATGCCGGGTTTGCTTATCACTATCTGGATGAGCTATGAGATGTTTTTTCGCGATTATGTCCTTAAGGGGACATCGATTTAATCCGGTGCTCACTCTGGGCTACCGGATGGTTTCGAATCACGAAGCCGACTTGCAGGCCTGACGGGTCAAGTCAAACGTCGGCGACACCGAGTCGAGATCATCCGGCAGCCCCCGAAGGGCGCGGGTTGCCGCCGTCCAGTGCGGTGTTGACGAATTTGAAAAGGACTCGTCATTTTGCTGCATTCATCGCCTTGCCCTGAACAACGGCAACACTCGCGCAGAGCCGTGCAGGATTAAATCGATGTCCCCTTAACTCCAGCCAAGCCTCATCAACATAAAGAACAACATCGGTATCAAGATAGCCTCTGACTTACTTTCCGTATTATTGCAATGGACTATTTGGTCTACTAATGGCTTTTTTATACCAGATTGTCATCTTTGTAGGGATATAGTTCATTGATATTACAGGATAGTCATGTGTTGGACGGACTTTGGCTATTCATTCAAACGGCAATTGATTTAACCTCACGCCACCTTCAATACGTTGATTTTCAGTCCTGAGGGGGGCTTGCCAGAGTGGTGCGTCAGCACAGCAAGTTATCTGAATACAGCGTGCTGATGGCGAAGAGCGAGGAATGCTCTTGCAGGAAATTCACGTATCTGAAGTATGTAGTAGGACGTCTGCCAGAACAGAGATTCTGTCGCTGAAAGGGATAGTAGACAACTCAGGAGAGACTATATGAATATTGCAGTAATGGATTCACCAGCGGAAAAAGCATTGTTTGCGCTGGCATTAAAATACGAGGTGATTACCGGCAAGCAAGTAAAGTGGCGAAAAGATACCGAAGCCGCTTTTCAGATGGTAATGGAATCCTTATCGAGTAGCCGGAGTGAATTGTTTCAGGCTGCGGTTACTTTTCTGGAAGCCCAGCCACTGGCCGGGCGCAAGGCCTTTTTGCGCTTGCAGCAAGAAACGGTGCCTGATGGGTTTGAGGCCCGTATAGAAATGTATCGCGGGGTCGCCTTTCGACAACTTCGATCGATTGGACTGGAGCAACCTACTGGAGACCAGACGGTTGTGCAACGGACCTACCGGGGAGTGGCTTACGAAGAGCCGGTAACCTCCCAGAAGAGTGAGCCGGATAGCCGGACGGGCAAGCGTTTTTACCGGGGACAGCGTTATTAACCCTGGTGAATCAATGACCTGCCCCTGTACAGGCTAACAACCTGGGCATAAAAAAACCGCGTTCACAGCAACGCGGTTTTTTTATTTTACCATGATCGATTGCCGCATGGCGGGCAGCGTATCGGCATACTCTCGATAGATTGCCAATACGCTCGCTCTGCACTTTAGCCTGGATTAGTCCGGAATCTTGACCCGGTGAGCATAGCTGTACAATACCGGCACAACTCCCAGAGTCAGGATGGTGGCAAAACCAAGGCCAAAAGCAATCACCACGGCCATGCTGTTGAAAAAAGGATCGGTCAGTAGCGGTACCATACCCAGAATCGTGGTCAGGGCCGCCATGGTCACGGGCCGTAAGCGACTGACCGACGCATCAAAGATGGCGTCATAACCTTGTTTGCCGTTGCGGTTTTCCAATTGGATCTGATCAACCAGCACAATGCCGTTTTTGACGATCATGCCCGACAGACTGAGGAAGCCGATCAATGACAGAAAGCCAAACTCAGCGCCGAGCAACAACATACCGGCGGTAACGCCAATAATGGCCAGTGGTACACAGGCCCAGATCACCAGAGCTGCCCGCAACTCATTAAACAGCAGTACTGTGATAATAAACATCACCAGATAGCCCATCGGCAGTGAAGCGAATACGTTGGCCCGGGCATCGTTGGACGATTCATATTCACCCCCCCATTCCAATTGGTAGCCCGGTGGCAACGGAATAGCCTCGAGTTCTGGCCGCACTTGTAAAAACAGCTCGTTAGCGGTCAGCGCAGAGGTAAACGAGGGGTCGGCCAGTACTTCGATGGTTCGTTTGCGGTCGCGACGCAAAATCAGCGGATCTTCAAAAATAACATCAAAGCGGTCAACCACTTGCTGAACCGGGATATAGCGGCTGAATACCGGGCTCCATATTTGCAAATCCATCAAATTGTTGATGTTCAGGCGTTCCTGCTCCGGTGGTCGCAAGACAATGGGTTTGAGTTGGGTGCTTTCCCGGTAGATACCCACCTGCTTGCCGGAGAAGCTTAGCTGCAGCAGGTCATCCAGATTCTGTCTGGAAATACCGGCTCGTCGAGCTGCATCCTCTTGCAGATGAGGGCGAATCACCTTGACCCGCTCACGCCAGGTATGGCGAATATTGTCGGTAGCCGGGTGATCCCGCAGTCGTTGTTCCGCCTGTTCAGCCAAGCGTCTCAGCTCGGTTTGATCCGGGCCAGAAAAGCGGGCTTCGATTTTGGCCGGTGTACCAGGGCTGAACTCCAGTCGCTTGAACTTGATAAAAGCGTCCGGCATGGCGGTGTCGGTAAACGTCTCGGCAGCCGTGATCAGAGCCGGGATCTGGTCCCGGTGTTCGGTACGTACCAGTACCTGGGCGAAGGCGGCGTATTCTTTCTCGACATCATACGTCAGCATAAACCGGACCTCACCACGGCCCACGGTGGACGAGGTAAATTCAACCCCTGGTTGTTGCAACAACCATTGTTCCAGCTGACGTGCCTGTTGTTGGGTTGCAAGAATATCACTGCCTTCCGGCAGCCAGATATCAACCAGAAAAATCGGCGTATTGGATGGCGGGAAAAACGCCTGTTTGACCTGTCCGAAACCGAGTACCGCCACTACCATCATCATCACCATCAGGATGGTGGACAGGGCGCGATACTTCAGCATGGTTTTCAGGATCGCACGATACCCGGTGTACAAGGCACCCTGATAAGGCGTGGTGTTATCGGCGTCACGGTTGTCCGCAGTGCGGTGGGGAGCAGCACTGGACTCACGAAATAACAGGTTGCACAGAAACGGCGTCAGCGTCAGTGCGGTGACCCAGCTGAGTAGTAGCGAGATCATCAGCACATAAAACAGCGAGCCGATAAACTCGCCAATGGAATCCGGCGACAGGCCGATCGGGGCAAACGCGGTGATCGCAATCAATGTGGCTCCAAGCAATGGCCACTGGGTTTGTTTGACAATATCGAAGGCAGCCCGAATCCGGCTCTGACCCCGTTGTAAGCCGACCATAATGCCTTCGGTAATCACCAGAGCATTATCCACCAGCATGCCCAGTGCAATAATCAGAGCGCCCAATGACACCCGGTGCAGGTCGATGCCAAGGCTTTTCATGATAATAAAGGTACCGAGGATGGTCAGCAGCAGAATGGCTCCGATGATCAGGCCGGCCCTGACGCCCATGAACAGCAGTAGCACCGCGATCACGATCGCGATGGACAAGACCAGGTTAAGGACAAAGTTCTGCGACGAGGCATCCACCTCGGCGGGTTGATCGTAAATCGTATTCAGTGACATACCGAGTGGGCGGTTGGCATCCAGCTCTGCCAGTTTGGCCCGCACGCGTTCGCCGACTTCGATTACATTGACGTTGTCGGTAAACGCAATACCCAGACGTAAAGATGGCGCACCCCGGTAATTCTCCAGGTGTGTTGGGTTCTCCGTGACACCGGTACTGATATGGGCAATGTCTTTCAGATAAATCAGCTTGTCGGACCCCGGTGTACTGATCAACAGCTCGCCCAGTTCTTCCACGCTCTGGAATTCGCCAGTCGGATGGATACGAATATACTCACTGCCGACCCGGATATGCCCGGCATTGCTGACGCTGTTCTGGGTTTGTAGCAGCTGGTACAAGCGTGACAGGGGGATGCCAAGGTTGGTCATTTGTTCGTGGGAGATATCAATAAAGACCTGCTGCTGCTGATCACCGGCAATATCGATATTCGAGACGCCATCCAGTGTGATCAGCTCGCGCTTGAGATATTCGGCATAGTCGAACAGTTCACTGTAGCCAAACCCCTCACCGGTCAACGCCAGCAATACGCCGAAAACGTCACCAAAGTTATCCAGCACGATCGGAGCGACGGACCCCGGCGGCAAGGCACTGGCCTTGTCGTTGACCTTGCGGCGTAATTCATCCCAGATCTGTGGCAGGGTGTCCCCCGGATATTCCGATTTGACCTCCAGGTGAATTTGCGACAGACCGGCTCTGGAAATGGAATCCACATGCTTGATGTAGGGGAGTGACTGGATAGTGTCTTCGAGACGGGCGGTCACTTCTTCTTCGACTTGCAGCGGGCTGGCACCGGGGTAATAGGTATAAACCATCGCTTCTTTGATAACGAAGGTCGGGTCTTCCAGTCGGCCAAGGCCAAGGTAGCTGATCAGGCCTCCCACCAGCAAAATCAGTATCATCATCCAGCTGGTGGTGGTGTGCTGGATAAAATAGGTAGCGGCATTCAGAGGCGCAGTATTTGGCTGTGACATATCAGAGGCCTCGTTCCTGCACCCATGGCCGAATGGTCATACCGGCCTGGGCCTGATGAACACCTGCAGCGAGAATACGGTCACCCGCTTGCAGACCGGCGACAATTTCCAGTCCGGCTTGGGTCAAACGGCCGGTTTCTACCGCTTGGGCAACCAGGGTATTGTGCTCATCCAGCTTCCAGACAGTGCCTTGCTTGCTGCCGTCTGCCTGATTGGATTGCTGGAATATGGCAGTGGAAGGAATCAACACATTGCCGGTATCTACCGCAAGAATCTGGTTGAGGTCGGCGTAGACACTGGCCGACATCCCCGGCAGCGGGTTCAGGTCGGCGGGCTTGGGCAGGGTGACCAGCAAGCGGTAACTGCCGGTGGCCGGGTCGGCCTGGGTATTATGTTCCTTGTAAGTGGCTTTGAAGCGCTTTCCTGGCAATGCATCAAACACCACGTCTGGCTGGTAGCTACTGCCAGAGCGACTGATCTGAATCATCAATTGTTCTGGTACCTGGATGCTGACCACCAGCTGACCGCGGGCCTGCAGTTTCAGTAACGGCGTACCAGCGGCCACGGATTGATGATTATCGACATAAACTTCAGCAACCACGCCACTAAAAGGCGCTTTCAGCGTCGTATAGTTCATATTGCTGCGAGCACTGCCCAGCGCGGCCTTGCTGATGGCCAGATCGGCTCTTGCCTGGTCGTATTGCGCTTTGGATACCTGGTTTTTCTGGAACAGGTTTTCGATCCGCTGGAATTGTGAGCTGGCAAGCTCAAAGCGAGCCTGACGCTCGTCCAGCTGGAGCTGGTAATCCGTCGGATCGAGTCGTGCCAGTATGTCCCCCATCTTGACCTGCTTGCCGGCCAAGGCAGGAAGAGTCTGTAATTCACCGGGTACCCGAAAGGCGAGGGATACTTCTTCGGAGGCTTCAACCTTGCCAGGAAAACGGCGTAACAGCGCATCTTGACTGCTGACAACTTCATATATCTTGCCCGGTCGAGCGGTAGGTTCCGCTGGCGTGTGACGGCTGTTGTCCGCTTCGGAGCAGGCGGCTAACAGGCTGAACAACGAGAGGCACAAAAGGATGCCTGCGAATCGGCGAGCCCCTGATGACGAGAGTGAGCGATTGGCTGGAGTTGTCATTGCATACCTTTCAATAAAAATGGAAACGACCTGTTATGAATCTAGCGCTCCCAGGGCATGTGGTCGCTCTGGGAACGGTATTTAACAATCTGTAAATCATACCGCGCTGTGACACAAAACCGAAGCAGATCAGCGCCGGGTGTTGGCCCGGATGATATGGCGCTATTGCGCATCAAGCAGGGATTGTAGATAACCGGGTAATACATCACCTGCCTTGCCATATCGGTGTTCTGCAAAATCATCCTTGATGCGGCTGGGTTCCAGGTTGATCTCGACGGTATGGGCACCGGCCTGACTGGCAATTTCAACAAAACCGGCAGCGGGATATACATGGCCTGATGTACCGATGCTGAGAAACAAATCGCATTTCTCCAGTGCCTGGACAATATCATCCATAAACAGGGGCATTTCACCAAACCAGACGATATGAGGCCGCAAGGTGGGCGTATTACAGCAAGGACAGCGGCTGTCAGGCGTGATGTCGGTGTGCTGCTGGTAGACGTTGTGGGTGCGGCTGCAGCGGGCGCTTTTCAGCTCGCCGTGCATATGCAACAGATGCTGGCTGCCTGCCCGTTCGTGCAGGTCATCAACATTTTGTGTCACCAGTAAAAACTCACCCGGAAACTGTTGTTCAAAGCTCGCCAGAGCACGATGTGCCGGATTGGGGTGTACGTCGTTCAGCTGGGCCCGGCGGGCGTTATAAAAGTTTTGTACCAGTGTGGCATCGCGCTCAAAGGCTTCTGGTGTGGCGACATCTTCAATGCGGTGGTTTTCCCACAGGCCGTCGCTGTCTCGAAAGGTACGCACGCCAGATTCCGCAGAAATGCCAGCTCCGGTCAAAACAACAATACGCCGGGGCAAGTGTGGGTGAGTCCGGTGCGTGGTGGTGTGTTCAGACGAGTGGGCTGTCATCGAAGTGGTCCCTGAAAAAATCACGAATATCGGTGCGTTTGGTCATGGCGTCATCAAATCCTAACTGAATCAGACGGCGGCAGTAACCCTCGGAAAACAGCAAATAGCTGAGAATCCCGGAGCCATTTGGCCGAGTGTTTCCCCGGCTGTGGAGTACCATGCGAAGGGCTCTGGGCATTTCGTCGGCGTGCTCCGCCGCCAGAATATCCAGTGAGATACTGGGGCTGATTTCGAGCAGTTGCACCGGCCGCAGCTCCATATCGTCGTACAGGCGCACTGCCCTGGGAATATGCTGGAGCGTCTGGTTAATACGGCGCAGTCGTTCGATATCGCTTTCCATGCTATCGAGGAAGGCGGCATTCAGCATATGTCCCATTATTTTGGCCGGGGAGGGATAGGTATCATCCGGGATATCCGGTTTGTTGCGGTGGGCAATGGCACTGACACCAATCACCATTACTTTTTCTGCACCCAGGTGCAGAGCCGGGCTGATGGGCGCCAGTTGGCGGACGGCGCCGTCGGCATAATACTGGTCGCCCAGAAACACCGCCGGAAAGATCATCGGGATGGCCGAGGAGGCCAGTAGATGATCGCAGCTCAGTCGGGTGCGCACCCCCACACGGCGTTGGCGTTGCCAGTCCTGGATCTCTGGATGACCTTCAAAAAAGCTGGTGGACTCACCGCTGTCGATGCCTGAACAGTTGATGGCGACGGCATACAAGTATTGATCCTTGATGGCTTGCTGGATGTCGGCGAAGTTGACGACTTCGCTCAGCAGCTGGCGCAAGGGGGTGTTGTCGAGTAACGATACCGGATCGTTTTTATAACCCCGGCCAATGATCAGGCTGCGGCCCATGCGTGCCAGTGAGTGAGACATGCCCCGGAAATCGGTGCGATAAATCTGGTCGCAGGAAAAATGCCGCCAGATACGTTCCAGGTGACGGATACCACGACGGTAATCTTCCGCATAGCTGGCCAGGGCAATGCCATTAATCGCACCAGCCGAGGTGCCGGAAATAATATCAAACGGATTGTAGTGACCCCGTGGCAGGATTTCGTGTATGGCTTTGAGAACCCCCACTTGATACGCCGCACGAGCTCCCCCGCCGGACAATATCAACCCTGTCCTTTGTCCTTTCATAATGACATTTTCCTCTGTGCAGGCATCAGGGGAGATCTATTTAATCCGGCAGCCTTCGAAGGGAGCGGGTTGCCGCCGTCCAGTGCGGTGCAGGATTAAATAGATCTCCCCATCACGCTAGGTAGCGAGTGGCAGACCCTGTCACAAGCGCATGACAAGGATATTATTATATCACCCTGTTGCTATCTGACAGCTGTAAGAGGTTGGCATTTTAATCAGATATGGTCACTGGAATGACCTGTCTCAAGCAGGAGCCGCAGGCCGCTGTCACTGCCTTGGCGCGGTATAGTGCATAATGCTGGCAAGAATAGATGAGGAGAAAACTGTGTTTACTGGAATCGTTCAAACCCGGCTGGCGGTGAGCCAGATTGAAAGCAAACAAGACTTTGCTACCCTGACGCTGATGTTTCCTGAGGCGCTGCAGCAAGGGTTGCAAACCGGTGCATCAGTGGCTTTGAATGGCACCTGCCTGACGGTGCGGTCGATCGAAGGAGCGGCTGTCAGCTTTGATGCGATTGGACAGACGTTAGCTGTGACGAACCTGGGGGCCCTCTCGGTGGGTGACGAGGTGAATATTGAGCGTGCTGCCCGTATTGGTGATGAGATTGGCGGCCATCTGCTGTCCGGCCATGTCATGGCCCAGGTGCGTATTCTGCAACGTATCGAATCGGCCAATAACCTGGTGCTCTGGTTTGAACGCCCGGCAACGCTGCTACCTTACCTGCTCGACAAGGGATATGTGGCACTTAATGGTTGCAGCCTGACGATTGCAGAGGTCGAGGCGGATCGTTTCTCGGTGCACCTGATCCCTGAAACCCGGGAGGTCACCACCTTTGGCAAGGCAGCTGTTGGGGATGCGGTGAACCTGGAAGTGGACCCGCACACCCAGGCGGTGGTGGATACCGTCACCCGGATGCTGGCAGACCCTGTGGTGCTGGAGCAGCTTAAAGCGACTTCAGATAACGAATAATATCGGCAGATTCAAACATCCACTCTTCCTTGCCCTGGTCATCGGTAATCAGCAGACAAGGCACGGTAGTGCGGCCAGTGGCTTGTTGCTGCTGTTTCCGGAAGGCTGGATTTTTCTGCACATTGCGTTTCTCAACATCGACCTTCAAGCCTGGCAGCGTGCGGAGCACCATTTGGCAAAACGGGCACATATCGTAGTAGTAAAGCGCGTAGGTCATAACATTCCTCTGGTCTGTTCAAGGCAGCGGCCGATGGGCTGCTGCATTACTCTCTGACAGTGTATAACCCATGAATTATATTGAATACGTTATTTTGCTGGTACTGGCGATTGTCGCCAATTGGTTTTCGGCGCTGGCTGGCGGTGGTGCTGGCCTGATTCAGCTGCCGATGCTGATTTTTCTCGGCCTGCCGTTTCCGTTGGCGCTGGCAACACACAAGGTGGCGACGGTGGCTTTGGGAGTGGGCGCAACAGGGCGGCATCTCAGGGAAGGCCATTTGCAGCCCTGGCTGCTGGCGTTGATTGTACTGGCCGGAGTGCCAGGGGTGGTGGGCGGTGCGCTGTTTATTCTCGGGATTGCCGATCGCCCGGCGGAAATTGCCCTGGGGGTACTGATGCTGGCGCTGTCGATCTATTCGATGTTCAAGCCACAACTGGGCCTGGCAGCGGCATCCCGGCATCGCAATATGCCCGGTATGGTGCTGGGAGCAGCAGGGTTATTGGTGATTGGCATTATGAACGGTGCCCTGTCGGCAGGCAGTGGCCTGTTTGTGACGCTGTGGCTGGTGTATTGGTTCGGGCTGGAATACAAGCTGGCGGTGGCTCATACACTGGTTGCTGTCGGGCTGGGGTGGAACGGTGCCGGAGCGCTGACCATGGGATCGGTGGCAGAGGTACAGTGGAGCTGGATTCCCACGCTGTTACTGGGATCCGTGATTGGCGGTTATCTCGGGGCAAACTCGTCGATCAAGGCCGGTAATCGCACCATCAAGCGTTTGTATGAGCTGGTAACGCTGGTGGTGGCGATCAAGTTGTTGCTGGGAGATTGGCTTTGACCTAGATTGACCCAGGCTCCGGCTACTCCACGATGACTGCGGTGCCACTGGCGGACACCATCATCATGCCACTGGTTTTACCCATGACTTCGTAATCGATATCGATGCCGACAACGGCATTGGCTCCCAGTTCGGCCGCGCGTTGTTGCAGTTCTTGCAGTGCGATAGCGCGGGCTTTTTGCAATTCTTTCTCGTAGGTCGCAGAGCGGCCACCCACAATGTCGCGAACACTGGCAAACAGGTCCTTGAACAGATTGGCTCCGAGCACGGTTTCACCGGCGACAATGCCGCGATAGGCGGTGATGCGTTTACCTTCGATATTCGGTGTAGTGGTGACGTACATCGGCAGATTCCTGGACAGTGTTTCAAAAACCGGCAGTGTTGGTCACCGGCAGTTTGCAAACCGGTGGCCAGGGTGACCACCGGCTATTGCTATCGGGCGTGTATCGGGCAGTTACCACATCAGATCGTCAGGAATCTGGTAGGCGGCGTATGGATCGTCTTCATCCATGTCATCGCCCTGGGATTCGGCAATCAGCATGTAGTGGTCAGGAGCTCGCTGGCGGATTTTCTCAGCCACCTGCAGGGGAATCACCCGATACGTTGGCCCCTGGCGGGTTTTTTCAAACAGGATAATGGCCAGCTGGCCACGACTGAGACGATCCCAGACCGCCTGGTTGACGTACATCTGTTTGACTTTTTTATCATGCAAAAAGTTGTATTTGATGTCGCCATCACACTCGACCGTATTGGTCTGGATCAATTGGCGAATCTGGGCGGCAATGGCTTTTTGCTGCGCCTCCGCTTCTTTCTGGCGATTCAATTCGCGGTCGTGGGCGGCTTTGGCCTTGCGTGCGGCTTCGGCAGCAGCCTGGGTATCTTCCGGGGCATCCTCGCTGCCGGTACGTTTCAAGTGCGCTGATTTTTTCAGTTCCTTGGCGTTTTTCTTGGCTTTTTTCTGGTTAACCAGACCCATTTCCAGCATTTGTTCTTGCAGTGACTTGGCCATGACAAACTCCCTGTTATTGCTGCCATACACCGGCGGGGAGCAACCCGGCCAGTTGGGTGATGGTGGTGTCGCGCTCATGGGTACTGTTGGCAACGACGGTGACGTGTCCGAGTTTACGAGCCGGGCGGGCTTCTTTGCCATAGGAGTGAACAAAAACATGTGCCATTCCGCTGGCGGCGGCGGTCGGGGTCTCGTCACTGATCACGTTAAGCATGGCAACGGCAGGGTAACGGGATTGGGTGCTTCCCAGTGGTTTGCCTGCCAATGCCAGCATGTGGTTACGGAACTGGCTGGTGTCGGCCCCTTCAATTGACCAGTGACCGGAGTTATGGACCCGGGGAGCCACTTCGTTGGCGACCAGACCGGTGTCGGTTTCAAACAGCTCCAGCGTCAGGGTACCAACATAGTCCAGACTATCGGCCAGCTGACGAATATAGTGGCGAGCCTGCTCCGCCTTGGCTTCACTGAGGCCAGCCGCGGGGTAGAGCGAATAGCGCAAGATACCTTCGTGATGGACGTTTTCCGTCATTGGCCAGATCACCATATTGCCATCCCGGTCGCGGCTGGCGATCACCGAGGTTTCTCGGGAGAAAGGCACAAAGGCTTCGGCGATCAGTTCGCGGTTGCCAATGGCCGCCCAGGCCGGTTCGGCATCCGCGGCGCTGCGGAGCACATACTGGCCTTTGCCGTCGTAACCTTCGGTGGTGGTTTTTAATACGATGGGCAAGCCGAGTGTGACGATGGCGGCTTGCAGGTCATCGAGGGAGTTCACTGCGGCAAATTCGGCCGTGGCGATCCCGGCAGCCCGCAAGGCGTTCTTTTCCAGCAAACGATTCTGAAAGATGGTTAATGCTTCCAGGCTGGGGAACAGCTTGTCGGCGCAGCTGGCGAGCTGGCTGACGATGGCGGCGGGGATGTTCTCGGTCTCGTAAGAGAGAATATCAACGGAGGCAATAAATGCCTGTAGTGACTCGTCGGAGTGGGCGCGCAAGTCGTAGAGACTGACCTGGATATCGGTCAGGTCGGTGATGCTGGCGGCCAGCATCTGGCCTAACTGGCCGTTGCCAAGAATGCCGATGTTCATAAGTTTTACTACCTTGATCTGGCGAATATAGCCTGCTTTCAAATAGCAAAAACGGCCATTGAGCGGCCGCTTTTACACAATCTACAACCGGAGCACCCGAGAGTGTACCGGTTCGGTCAGAATGCGTCTCGTGGGTCTGGCTCGGCGAGAATCGTATCTGTTTGTTTGGCCCGGAAGTCATCTACCCGCTTGAGCAGGTCGGCATCGCTGGTGGCCAGAATCTGGGCGGCCAGCAGGCCGGCATTCTTAGCGCCGGCATCACCAATGGCCAAGGTGCCAACGGCCACTCCGCCGGGCATTTGCACAATCGACAGCAGGGAATCGAGGCCATTCAGCGCCCGCGATTTCACTGGTACGCCGAGGACGGGCAGCGAGGTTTGGGAAGCTGCCATACCAGGCAGATGCGCGGCCCCGCCGGCACCGGCAATCAGCACCTTGAGGCCCCGTGGCTGGGCGGTTTTGGCGTAGTCGAACAGCAAATCCGGGGTCCGGTGCGCAGAGACGACTTTTACTTCGTAGGCAACGCCCAGAGAATCGAGCATCTCGGCGGCGTGTTGCATGGTGGGCCAATCGCTCTTGGAGCCCATGATAATGCCAACCTGTACTGTCATTGGGTAAACCCTCTTGCTTTCTTGCCGTGTGGAGCCGCTGCGAGTGTGCATTGGTTCCGGTTAACGTCTGCCAGGCGCTGCCGGTATCAGCATCGTTATCACAACCATCAGCATGGCCCGATAAAACAACCGGGACAAACGGATTGGGAGGGGTGGATAACGGCTTGGACAACAGTGTCTGGCGTGGCCGATGTTCAGGAAAGCGGCGGATTGTAGCATAAGGTGGAAAAGTGAACAGTCGGGGCTAATATGAATCAATAGTTGCCACCTTATTGAGCAATACTTGGGTTGCAACGACAGCGCCGGTATTATCGAATATTCTGCTTACCTGGATGGATATCCCTGCACCATGCTGACGTTATTATCACCTGCCAAAACGCTCGATTATGAAACACCGGCCACTACTTCCCGCAGCAGCCAGCCGGGTTTTCTGGAAGATTCGGCCGAGTTGATCGATGTCTTGCGGATGTATTCTGCCGATGAGATCAGCGGTTTGATGGGGTTGAGCAGCAAGCTGGCAGAGCTGAATGTAGAACGCTATTCCAACTGGACGTTACCGCTGACCAGCGCCAATGCCAAACAGGCCCTGCTGGCGTTTAAGGGTGACGTCTACACCGGGCTGGCCGCCGAGACGCTGTCGCCGGATGATCTCGATTTTGCCCAGCAGCATTTACGTATGCTGAGTGGTTTGTACGGCTTGCTGAAACCACTCGATCTGATGGCCCCTTATCGGCTTGAAATGGGCACCCGGCTGAACAATGGCCGCGGCAAGAACCTCTACGAATTCTGGGGTAACCGAATCACCGCTGCCCTTAATCAAGAGCTGGCCGAACATAACAGCCAGACCGTGGTGAACCTGGCATCCAATGAATATTTCAAGTCGGTGCAGAGCAAGCAACTCAATGCCGAGTTGATTACCCCGGTGTTTAAGGATGAAAAAAATGGCCAGTTTAAAATCATCAGTTTTTACGCCAAAAAAGCGCGCGGATTAATGGCGCGCTACCTGATTGACCAGCGCATCGACAAGGCCGAGGAACTGAAAGCGTTTGATCTGGCCGGATACCGTTATAGTACGCAAGACTCTCAGGGCAATACCTGGATTTTTAACCGTCGCGAAGCCGACCTGCCGGAGAAATAACATGTTTGGATTGACAAGAGTCGTAGGTGTTGCTGCATTGCTGGCAGGATTGACAGGCTGTGTTCTGTCGCCCCAAGTGATCGAACTGAACGAGCAAGCCGATGTTGGCACAGGCCAACTCAGTAGCGAACGTAATGCGCTGGTGCGGGTACTGGATGATCGGGGTGTGGATGATGACCTGATTGGATACCGTGGTGGTCGCCTGCCGGAAAACTCGCCTCTGGTTGCCGAGGTGCCACTGTATACCACCCTGACCAAACGACTGAAAAACACCCTGGCCGAGTTGGGTTTTGGTGGCAACAGTACGGTGGAGCCGCTGAAATTACAATTGGATATCAACACCTTTGAATATTCCTGTAATGAAGGCGTGGTGGTATCGAAATGCGCCTTTGAACTGAAATTGACCGTCAGCGTGCTGGATGGCCCTAGTCATTTCAGCAAGCCGTATCAGTTGAGCGAGAGCCGTTCTGTGGTGGCCTCACCGGTTGCCAGTTATAACGAAGAATGGGTCAACGAAGCCCTCGATAAAATCTGGGCACATATCTTCTCCGATCAGGAACTGCTGGCTGCTCTGGGGGTGACCCGATAACGCCGCCAGCCGATTTTCTGACCCTTCCAGACTCCTTCCATCGTATGGACGCAGAGACACACAGGCCAGCCCGCAACGGACTGGCCAGTCACGGGTGAAATAACCCAGGGTGTTTTTCGCTCCACCCCTTGCTTACTCAGACCGTCATGATTGATTGCCAGTATGGACAGGTGATTGGTCAATGACCTGCCAACCGGAATTTTTATGACAATTTGGTTTCAGTAATATTTCATATTAATGTCATTTGGATGACAATGCCGCCCTGAGAAATACACCGTCATGGCTAAAGGGCCGGACCGTATGGCCGTGAACTGTCATACCAGTACGGAATATTCTGGACAGGCTGAGGCCCGGTTTCTCTGCATAACCCAATCCATTACGGCTATTTGAGTCAATCTGGAACCTTCTTTTTATGAAATTGTTTTCCAAGGTCACAACGATAGCGGCCTGTTTTTTTGTTATGTCCAACCATGTGCATTCCATTGATCTGTCTGACAGCACCCTAGAGGTGTACGGCAAGATTCATATGGCACTGAATTATATGGACTCCGGTGTTGAGGCCGATGAGGTCGACAACGACAGCGGCCTGTCGGATGGTGATGTCAGCCTGTCTTCCAATTCATCGCGCCTTGGTTTCAAGGGCGAGATAGCCACGGGTGTGGATAATCTGGTGGCGTTTTACCAGCTGGAACAAACAATCAACCTGGATGGTTACGACGGCGACACCTTCGCCACTCGCAACTCTTACCTGGGGTTAAAAGAGCAGCAAGAAGGATACACTCGCTGGGAAATCAAAGCCGGTTATCACGATACGCTGGCCAAGTCGGTCTCCGCGATGGCAATGCTGGGAGATACTGCAGCTGACCGTCGTGCCATCATGGGCGCTGGTGCAACATCAGGCAACAAGGCCGACAAGCGGGTTGCCAATATGTTACTGGCGACTTATTACCTGGAACAGAGCGGTCATCAGCTGGCTATATCGGCACAGTATTCCACCGAAGCAACCTCCAGCAAAGGCACCGTAGACGATAATGATGCGGGTTTTGCAGCACTTGGCGCCACCTGGAAGCAGGGCAATTTTGTTACCGCGGTCGCGCATGATTACTGGAAAAATGGCACCAGCGCCAATCTGCATGTTACCCGTGTGGCCTCCCGTTATCAGGATGGTCACTGGACAGCTCTGCTACTGGCTGAAAATCTCAGGCAATCCGATGATCTGAATCGCAAGGCCTGGGGTGGTCAACTGGCATTACAAGACGGTGATTTCAAATGGATCGGCAGTGTGTTGGTCGCCGAAAGCGCCAAAGGATACAGTGCGAGCGGTGCAATAATGACGTCGTTGGCTGTTGAACGCTCCTGGTCCAAGGTACTGAAAACCTATGCGCTTTATACCCGGACAGCGAACGATGCCAATGCCAGCTACCAAGGTGTTGACGGCGGCATGAACGATGAGCTGAAAACAACGGCAGGTAATACGCCTCAGGCCGTTTCTGCCGGTGTGGTACTGAAGTTCTGAGCTTGTGGGCCATGTGGGGCTTTTGTCGTAACGCTGTCGTAAAAGCCACAAACGATGGTGGCTAAGGTACGGGTCGTCACAGGCAAGGCTCTGTCCTTGATTTTATTTTTATTGTTAAGTTTTTGATTTTTAAAGATATTTATATTGTTTGTCAGGCTGGTACGCGAGCTGGTTCGATATTTGCGATTAGGGATTGTCAGTCAATCAAATTAAATAGGAAGAAAATCAATGTCTGTTGCTGTGATCAAGGCCTTTGCGGAAAAAGCGCGTGAAGATGCAGAGCTGGGTGCGCAGTTAAAAGCGTGCCTGAAAATGAAAGAGCTGTTTGCACTGGCTCGTGATAACGGGTTTGAGCTGGTAGAAGATTCCCTTTATCCACCCAATGAGCCACAGTTCACCGAAGACCAGCTGTCGGAACGGTTGGTAAAAGCGTTGCTCAGAGTCTAGATTCAGAACATCGAATAGCAAACCTCAGAAAGCCCTGTATTTCTTGTGAATAGCATTGAAATACAGGGCTTTTTGTTTTCTCTCCGCCCATCCATTGTCCATTGCCCTGAGTCTGAAATTGACGGCGTAGGGATGCCTTCTGTGGCTGTCGGCAACGGCGGTCGGCAACGGCGAGTAATGGCTATGAGCGAAGCCAGCCCCTACGCATCAACCCTGTGTTGCAAACCGGCGGCGTTGTTATCGCAATATCCTTTGCCCAATATCAGGTTGGCGCGGATGGCACGGATATCAACCTGCTGGCTAAGCAGGTCAAAATACCAGTTGGAATCCAGTACATCGCCGACGCACAACACGCCGACAATACGCTGCTGCTGAATCACCAGTTTTTTATACACACCGGATGTCAGGTCTTGTAGCTGGATAACCTGATCGTGCCCTGTGGCTTCAAATTGCCCCATGCTGTGAATATCAACCCCTGAGACCTTGAGTTTGGTCAGATGCTGCTGTTCGGCGTAACGGGGTAAGGGAGATGCCAGAGGGGGGATGGCAGCCAGTCCTGCCGCGACGATTTTGGCCTGTTCCCAGATGGGGGCGACCAGGCCGTAGGTTTGTCCTTCAAATTCACAACATTCGCCCAGTGCATAAATATGGCTGTCCGAGGTTTGCATATGCGAGTTGACGCAGATACCACGGCGGGTGGTTATCCCGGCGGCGGCGGCAAGTTCCCGGTTGGGTAAAATACCGGTGGCAAATACGACCAGGTCGGTGTCGAGTCGGATGGTTGTGGTGTCGGTGTCTGGCTGGTTGCGCAGCCGGTAGTGCACGGCTGTGGCGCGGTTGGCGTTCAGGCTCAGGGATTGTGGTGAGACGCCGGTGCGTACATCGATGCCCCGTTGGGTCAGCTCCTCTTGCAAGATCGTGGCGGCGGTGGCATCCAGCTGGCGGTTCATCAGCACCGGGTTGCGGTGCATCAGTGTTACCTCTACGCCCTGGGCCTTGAGCCCGACTGCGGCTTCAACACCGAGCAAACCGGCCCCAATGACGGTGGCGTGTTTGAGGGTCGGCAGTGCTGCCAGCATGGCATCGACATCCGTCATGGTACGAAAGCCGAGTACGTTGTCGGGCTGGTCGCCGTCGGTTCCTGGCATGCTGGGAATGGCGGAGCGGGAGCCGGTGGCAATCAGCAGCGCCTGATAATCCAGGGTGTTGTGAGTGCTGGTGGTAACGCGCTGTAACTTGGTGTCGATGTGCTCAACCGCGGTATTCAGGTGCACATGAATACGGCGCTGCTGATACCAGCTGGCATCGTGGGGAGTAATCGCTGCCAGGGTGGTTTCGTTGGCCAGCAAGGGTGACAGCATGATGCGATTGTAATGGCATAGATGTTCATCACTGAGTACGTGGATGGTATCGAACGGGTGGTCGGTGCCCAGTTCTTCCAGAACCCGGTTGGCGGCCATGCCGTTACCAATAATAACGAGACTGTTGCTGTTCATATCATTTTTTTCGCATAAAAAAAGGCGCTCACCAGTCAACCTGGGAGCGCCTTTGCTATAGGGAATATGTGTGTCGATGTTGTGTGCCGTGATCTTCTTTGATCGGTCAGGAGGTTACCTGCGGCGTCGACGTGGTGGAATCAAAGCAGATTTTATGCCAGAGCGGGTGGATATCGGTCTCGGTATGGAGCCTGCCGATCTGCTCAACATGGGGGTATCTGTTGTGAGGTGGTCTTTCTGGGCAGCAAAATAATCAGCTATGACAGTAAGAAAGGTATCAGTAGCCTGATGTGGCAAAGAATGATTTCGCACTCAAATAGAACCTTACTGTGGTTTTTTGCCTGAAATCGGTGCGATAAAAAGGTGTTGGCAAGTATAAACAGCCGCGATTGGGGCACTGATGCAACAAAAAAGACCGCTGCCAAGGTCAACGCTCAGGCAGAGGTCATGCCGATTGACGGTGGAGACGATGGAACCGGGGGCTGATTTTTGTCGGGTCCGATGCATCGGCAATGATCATTGGCATTCTTCCTGCTTCGTTATTGGTTATTCGTCAGATTCGCAGCGTTGTGATCTGACACTTACGCAACGGCGCATTCAAAAAAACTGATCAGAGATCGATAGCCACCGGCTGTCGTTATCGCTGGGAAAGTAACTGCTGTTGCGTGGTCTGTATGAGGTCTCGATAACTTATACACGGTACCTGTTCTGCTACCGCTCCGGTGCAATAACTCCCTCTGTTTGTTTCTCCTGTATTTTTGAATTCGTTGTATTGCCGTGCCGGTTATCTTTGCCGTCGTGGGGCGTGAGCTACTGTATGTATTATGGATCAGAGAGCATGTTATGAGCGCCGAACGTTTTAATCTGTTGTCGTTTACCGGCAAGATGAAAGTCCTCCACCTCAGTTGGATGGCATTTTTTATCACCTTTCTGGTGTGGTTTAACCACGCCCCGATGTTGCAGGCCATGGCTGCCAGCCTGGGATTGCAGCCTTCTGAAATCAAAACCTTGTTGATCCTGAACGTCGCGCTGACCATACCGGCGCGGGTCATTATCGGCATGCTGACCGACCGCTTTGGCCCTCGTATTGTGTATTCCGCCTTGTTGGCGGTGTGTTCGATCCCCTGTTTTATGTTTGCCCTGGCCGAGGACTTTACACAAGCCGCCATTGCCCGTTTTTTAATGGGCTTTATCGGTGCCGGTTTTGTGATTGGGATTCGTATTGTCAGTGAATGGTTTCCGGCGAATGAGCTGGGCACTGCCGAAGGTGTTTATGGTGGCTGGGGCAACTTTGGTTCTGCCGCCGCGGCCTTTTGTTTGCCGGTGATTGCGCTGTGGTTTGGCGGAGATGATGGCTGGCGGTATGCGATTGGTCTGACAGGGCTGATCAGTCTGTTGTTCAGCGTGGTGTATTACCAGAACATTACCGATACCCCCAAGGGCGCGACCTATTTCAAACCCAAACACATGGGAGCAATGGAAGTGACCAGCCAGGGAGATTTCTTCTTGTTGCTGATCATGAAAGTGCCGATGTATGCCGCCATGGCGCTGCTGGCCTGGAAGTTATCGCCTGCCGGAGTGAGCATGTTGTCCGAGACCACGGCGCTGATGTGTTATATCGGTTTGGTGCTGCTGTACGCCTATGAGGTATCACACGTCTGGAAAGTGAACAAAACCGTCTTTAGCGAAGCAGTGCCTGAGATGCATCGGTATGAGTTCAGGCAGGTGGCGGTATTGAATATTCTCTACTTCGCCACGTTTGGTTCCGAGCTGGCGGTGGTGTCCATGTTGCCGCTGTTTTTTGCCGAAACCTTTGATCTGTCGCCGGTGATCGCCGGTATGGTGGCGTCTGCCTATGCCTTTATGAATCTGATGTCGCGCCCGGGAGGCGGCTGGTTATCTGACAAGTTTGGCCGTAAACCGACCTTGTTGATTCTGACCGCGGGTCTGGCGGTGGGCTATCTGGTGATGGGAATGGTGGATAGCGAATGGCCGGTCTGGTTGGCGGTAGTGGCAGCCATGGTGTGTTCTTTCTTTGTGCAATCGGGGGAAGGGGCTGTGTTTGCGGTGGTGCCGCTGATCAAGCGTCGTTTGACCGGCCAGATTGCCGGTATGACAGGGGCGTATGGTAACGTTGGAGCGGTTACCTATCTGACGATCTTGTCGCTGGTGGAATACTCGACTTTCTTTATGGTGATTTCAGGCACGGCGGTGGTGGGTTTTATTGCTCTGTTGGCAATGAAAGAACCCAAGGGCCATATGGCTGAAGTAAACGACGATGGCACTGTCGAAATGATCAGTGTGAACTGATGTTGATCAAAACGATCCTGGACCTGAGCCATTATGAGTAATGAGTAGCAACACATTAGACATCCAGTTTGGTGGTGTCACTACCGCTGGTACCAAGGTGCTCAACCAGGATGCGTTTGCGCTTTATCAGCCGACCTTGTCAGCCGTCAAGTACAAGGGCATCGGAGTCTGTATTGCTGATGGCGTCAGTTGCAGTGATAACGCGCAGCAGGCCAGCGCCACCAGCGTGACGCATTTTTTGCAGGATTATTACAGCACACCCGACAGCTGGGATGTCAAAACCGCTGCCGCCCGAGTGTTGTCGGCGCTGAATGCCTGGCTATTCCATCATGGCCAGCAGGCCAGTGCCCGGCACAATGGTTTGGTCACGACCTTTAGCGGCATGGTGCTTAAATCCCGCACGGCCCACCTGTTCCATGTTGGCGACAGCCGGATTTACCACTGGCGAGAGGGGGTGCTGGAACCGCTCACTCGTGATCATGTACACAATAGCCAGGGTGGCTCAGCCTTGTCCCGGGCGTTAGGGATGGACTCCCGTCTGGAAGTGGACTATCTGACCTGTGATCTGCAGGTTGGCGATCAATTATTGCTCACCACGGATGGTGTTCACGGGTTTGTCAGTCATGAGCAGCTGCAACAAGCCATGGCGAGCGTTGGAGCGGATACGCGCCAGCATCAGATTGAGCATATTTGTCGAGACGTGCTGGATGCGGCTTTGCAGGCCGGATCGGATGACAACCTGACCTGTGTGATGGTACGGATTCAGTCCTTGCCCGCTGCCGGGCTGGATGAAACACAACGGGCTGTCAGCGCCCGGGTCATTCCACCGGTATTAGCTGTTGGCCAAACGCTGGATTATTACCGGGTGACGCAGGTGATACATGCCAATGCCCGCAGCCATCTTTATAAAGTAATCGATCGCCGTGATGGTCGTTTTTATGCCCTTAAAGCGCCATCGCTCAACTTTGAAGATGACCCTGTGTATCTCGATGGTTTTGCCCGGGAGCAGTGGATCGGCAGTCGCCTTGATCACCCCAACCTGATGAAAGTGTATCCGCAGCAGGCCAACAGCCGCTTTCTGTATCACATCTGTGAATGGATTGATGGCTGTAGTCTGCGGCAGTGGATGCTGGATCACCCGATGGCCGATTTACCCCAGGTACGGGCCTTGGCCGACCAGTTGATTAATGGCCTGAGGGTTATGCAACGAATGGGTATGGTGCACCGTGATCTTAAACCGGAAAACGTTATTCTGGCCGCTGACGGCAATATCAAGATTATTGATTACGGCACCGTTATGGTACGGGGGTTGGCAGAGTCCGGCGTCTTCGACGATGAAGATATGCCGCTGGGGTCGGTGAATTATATCGCCCCAGAATATGTGATTGATGGTATCGCCAACAGTCAGAGTGATCTGTTTTCATTGGCGGTGATGGTGTACGAAATGCTTTCTGGCCAACAACCCTTTGCCATGGAGCAGGCTGGGCGGCGTGGGGCCAAATCAACGCATGAATGGCAATATCGACCGATTCGGCAATACCGCCCGGACTTGCCGCTATGGCTGGAGCTGGTATTGCAAAAGGCGGCACACCCAGTGATACGACAACGGTATGATTCCTTTTCCGAGTTTCGTACCGACCTCTATCAGCCCAATAACAGCTTGTTGCAGCAACACACCCGAGAGCCTTTGATCAAGCGACATCCTTTGAGTTTCTGGCAGACGCTGAGTGCGCTACTGATGCTGATTGCGATGGCGGAAGCCTGGTGGATTCTGGGGCATGTTGCCTGACCCTGTCTTCCTGCTTGATGCCCCAGGCCAGACCCCAGACCAGCCCCCAGCTGCTTTACAGCGAGTGTAAAAAATCCAGCAAGGCCCGACGTTGTTCACGGCTCATCAGGGTAACGGCCGTTCGACTTTTACTGGCTTCTCCGCCATGCCATAAAATCGCTTCCAGCAGGTTACGGGCGCGGCCATCGTGAAGAAAACCGGGGTGGTCGGAGACCTTGTCCGCGAGCCCGATTCCCCATAATGGCGTCGTCCGCCATTCCTGACCGCTGGCGTTAAAATCCGGGCGATTATCCGCCAGCTCTGGCCCCATATCGTGCAAGAGCAAATCACTCCAGGGCTGAATGGTGCGATTGGCCAGAATCGCCGGGCTGGCATTGGCCGCGGTTTTGAATTGTGCTCGATGGCAGCTCTCACAACCGGCTTGATAAAACAGCTGTTCGCCAAGTTGTACGTTCGGTGCCTCGGGCTGACGTCGGGCAGGTAATGCCAGCGTTTGATGATAAAACACCAGCTGATCAAGTTGCTCGTCGCTCAATTCCGGGTCACCACCGGTGGCGGCGGTCTGGCAGTCGGTTTGTGCCGCGGTGCAATTCTGGTCTGGAAACAGAGAGGAGCTGATACCCAGATCACCGTGAAAGGCCGACGCAATCTGCTGGCGCAAATTGGGCACGTTGGCTTTGTAACCAAAACGGCCAGTCGTCATTTGTTGCAGGGCGACATCGTAAACCGGATTGGGGCGGCCGGAGATACCATCGGCATCACGGTCTTCCGGGTCGGCCCGCTGCAAAATAGCCGCGTTGGGGATGGCATCCAGCAACCCCTGACCAACCAGCGCCGGGCCAATGCGGGCGGAGGTCAGTAGCTCTGTGGCAGGTTGGCAGCGGCTGGCGGACAGATTGAGTTGTGGTCGCCGCAGTGTTACTGCGGTGTCATCTGCCAGTCGGACTACCTGTTCCTGATACGACACACTGGCTCTCCCTTCGCCTGCCACACCGGGCACGCCCTGTTCATTCAGTTGGTCACCGCAGAACGGATGAGGCCGTGGCCCGCCATGGATATCGTGGCCGGGCAAGCTCAGGCGTACCAACATGGAGCGCATGGCCTGGCCGGGCCTGTCGGGTGCCCGTCCATGGCCATTGCCGGGGTGACAGCTGGCACAGGAGATGGCGTTATACAGCGGCCCGAGGCCATCGACTTGTTGATCCGCCGAGGGTGAAATCACCCACATCTGGGCAAACAGACTGCGTCCTTGCAGAAACTGTTCAAGCTCTGTGGCTGTTAATCCGGGCATTGGCTGTGACAGCGCCCGTCGACCCAGTGCCGAGCTGGTGATTGGATCCGCAGCGGCAAGATTGGGCAGCAGTATTAACCACAGCAATAGCAACCGCAGCGTTATAACAACAGGTGGCATCATAAGGTTGCCTCTCCGGCAATCACCTGGCGAGCCAGGTCAGCGGCGGCGGCATACTGGCGGGCGAACTCGCCTTGCCACTGCTGTTCCAGTGTCTGGCAACGGGCGTCGGCGGCCGGGTTGTGCTCTCGTTGTTGAAAATCGTGCAGTATCTCGGAGGTAGCGTCGGGTTCGGTCACTGGCAGGCGATGAAAGAGCGCGTAAGCCTGTTGCAGTATCGGGTTGTTTTCCGGTTCCGGGGCAGCCAGCTGGCTGGCCTGATGCAGCAGCCGGCTGGTCTCGATCAGCGCCGGGTGATTGTGAGTAATGGCGGCATCAAACAGGGCGTTGGTGAGGGGGCGTCGGCTCAGGCCCTTGGCCGGGTTATAACGACTGTCCAGTGCCAGACCGAAGGGGTTGGGTATATTGTCCGGTGCCTGTTGGTAGACCGAAGGGCGTATAGGGAGTTTGCGAATATCCGGGTGAAACAACAGCTGTTGTCCTGCTTTCGAGAGCACAAAGCGAATAAATAACCGGGCGGCGTCCGGCTGGCGGCTATCCGTCATCAGGGCGATATGGGCTGGATTAAAGGCGGTTTGTTGCGGGTAAACAAAGCGCCCGTCCGCGCCGCTGGCAATGGTGGCGTTGGCAAAGAAGTCCATGGTCAGGCCAATGGCTGCCTGACCAGTGCTGACCTTGTCGGTAACAAAACTGCCACGGCGATCGACCAGTTGGCTGTTCGCGGCAATGGCTTGCCAGTTGTTCCAGCCCTGTTGCCAACCGTCGGCCTGCAAAAGCTGATCGATCAGCATCGGCGCGTAACCGACCGCTGAAGGTACCGGCAGTGCGACCGTGCCCCGCAACCGAGGGTTTGTCAGGTCGTGCCAGCTGGTTGGTTCGGCAACGGCAAGTTGCTGCAGACGTTGGGGGTTGATAAACAAACCATAACCGGCAATTTCACTGGCAATAAAGGTATCGTCTATGTCCCGCAGCCGGGTCTGGTCGAGATGATCCGGCAAGCCAATACGATCCAGCTTTAACGGTGCCAGAGCACCGGCGGCTTTTAAGCGCAGGTAGTTGGTTTGGGATGGCGTCCAGTAGACATCCACGCCTCCCTGCTGCGGTTGCAACAGGTAGGGCAGGGCATCAAAGGGCATACGCCAGAGGACATTGAGTTGCAAGGTTGGGTGTTGTTCTTCAAACGCTTGCTGAAATGCTGATACCACCGGTTGCGGGTAGCTGGTCATCAGGGTAATGGTCTGGGCGCTGGTGGTCAGCGTATGCAGTAACAACAGCGCTGGCAGCAGCAGGTGACGATATAACATCGGTATCACTCCCTTCAGAATTGCCAGTTCAGGCTGGCATGCCACTGACGACCCGGTTCAGGAAAGCCGTCATCCAGGGCGTAGTTGCGATCACCGAGGTTGGTAACGCCAAGCTGGCCTTTGAGGGTCTGGGTGAAATCGTAGTCGGCAGTCAGGTCGATTCGGCTCCAGGCGGCCAGCTCGATAGTGCCATCGCTGTCGCTGTAACGTTCACTTTCGTACTGGCCCCGAATGGCCAGGCGGAGAGGATCTGTTGCCTGCCAGCTGATACGTCCCTGCAGTTTGTGGTCTGGTACATCGGTCAGGACCAGGTCGGAGCTGTCGTTGGTGCGCTTCAACAGGCTGTAATTGGCATCCAGTTGCAGGCTGTCGCCAATCCAGCTGACGGCGCTCAGTTCCAGCCCTTTGCTGGTGACCTTGCCGATGTTTTGCAGCTGGTAGGTGTCTTCATCGAGGTCAACAGACTGGATCAGATCACGAATTTTGCTATAGAAAACGGTGCCGTCCAGCCGTAGCCAGTCGCCCCAGAGTTGTGAGCCGCCAGCCTCCAGAATGGTGGATTTTTCTGCTTCCAGATCCGGGTTGGGCAACGCCGACCCCATGCGATAGGAGTAGCGGTCCTTGATGGTCGGGAAGCGGGTTTTGCGGGAGAGGGTCAGACGGACTTCACGCTGTTTGTCCAGCTGGGCAAACCAGCCGATTTGCGGATTCCAGGCACTGGCGTTGTTATTGTCGAAGTCGCTGATCAGACCGGTGTCGCTATCGTACTCTTCCGCTTGCAGGCTTCTTCTGCGGTCGTGACTGATACCGGCTACAAGGTATTGCTGCGGCGACAGCATCCAGGTGTCTTCCACAGCCAGCGAGACGATGTCGTCTTCATAATTCTGTTTCGGGTCGTCGTCATCGTGTTCTTCGTGGTGGTCGAGCTTGTAGTGCAAGGCGGCCTTGAGACTGTGATTGCCCAGTGGCTGACCATATTCCAGGCTGGCACCATAGCTGTAATCATCGTACCAGCTGCGGAAGGCATAGCCATAGGTCTGGCTGCTGTAGCTGTCGTCATCATAGCTGTAGAGTGAGTTTTCAAAAATATCGTAATACACCCGGCTTTTTATATAGCGGCCTTCACCCAGGCTGGTTTGGGTCACGACGTAGAGGCTCTCCTTGTTCCAGTATGGCCATTGCCAGTAACGGGCACTGGTGGAACTGTCGGTACCGGCATAGGGAGGAGTGCCTTTTTCCCCTTGCTGATTGATATAACCAATGGCGTATTCATCACTGCTATTCGGGGTGTAGCCCAGTTTCAGGCTGATTTTCTGGTCGTTGCGATAGGAGTTGTCACGCAAGCCGCCATCTTCTGTATCAACGGCTTCAAAATCATCGGATAAGGCCCAGGCATTCTGGTCGAGCCAGGAGGCACTGATCTGGCTGTACCAGAGCCCTTGATTACTGCCGATGTTCATCCAGACCCGTTGGCTGTCGCTGCCATCTTGCTCACCACTGGCATAACCAATACCGATATCGCCTTCCCATATTTGCTGTGGCCGGCGGCTGATCAGGTTAATGGCTCCACCCAGGGTATTGGGGCCATACAAGACTGAACTGAAACCTTTGCTGACATTGATTTCAGCCAGGTCGTAGGTGGTAAAGCGGCCAAGATCAACATAGCCGTCATAGGGTACATACACTGGAATGCCATCGATAAAAACCGGAACCTGGCGCAGGTCGTTACCACGGATATAAAGGGTTTGTTCATTACGGGAACCGAATGTACTGAGGGTAACGCCGGGGAGCAAATCCAGTGCTTCACCAACGGTTTCCCGGTTTTCTTCGCGGAGTGCCTGGGTGTCGATTGATTCACTGCTGGTGGCTGGTAATGTCTGTTCAGCGCTGACTTCGATACGCCCCAGTTCGAAACGATCGGTGTTGTCTGCTGATGCCGCCATGGCGGTCATAATACTCAGGACGCCGGCCGGTACTACTTTCCTGTAACGCTGCTCCATCGGGGTAATCCTCTGCGGTTGCTATTGCTAGTGGGGACATCTATTTAATCCGGTGCTCACTCTGGGCTACCGGATGGTTTCGAATCACGAAGCCGACTTGCAGGCCTGACGGGTCAAGTCAAAAGTCGGCGACACCGAGTCGAGATCATCCGGCAGCCCCCGAAGGGCGCGGGTTGCCGCCGTCCAGTGCGGTGTTGACGAATTTGAAAAGGACTCGTCATTTCGCTGCATTCGTCGCCTTGCTCTGAACAACGGCAACACTCGCGCAGAGCCGTGCAGGATTAAATAGATGTCCCCTTTAGGCTGTTATATCACTCTGTGAAGGAGGTTTTGCATGAACGGACCAGCCGAACAACGTCATACCCCAAGAGTCGACGTATCATCCAGCGTCAGCGTTTTTCAACAAAACGACCTGTCTTATCTTGGCTTACTGCTGAACTGCTCTGATAACGGGTTGATGATCTCAACCTACGAACCCATTCCCCCCGGTACCGAACTGAGCCTGGAGCTTGTCGATATCCGGCCAGACCTCGATCTACACCGCACCGGCTTTTGCCAGGCTGAAGTTGTCTGGAGCAGGCCTCTCACACCCAGTCTGTACCGCGCCGGATGTCGGATAAAAGCCCCTTGTACCACCCTGGACAATATGATCAGAAGCTATCAAACCACTACTTCCAAACCAATGGGATCATAAACCCGTCACTCGTCAGGGCAACTTGCCAAGCCACCGACAATAAGCTTAGGGGGACATCTATTTAATCCGGTGCTCACTCTGGGCTACCGGATGGTTTCGAATCACGAAGCCGACTTGCAGGCCTGACGGGTCAAGTCAAAAGTCGGCGACACCGAGTCGAGATCATCCGACAGCCCCCGAAGGGCGCGGGTTGCCGCCGTCCAGTGCGGTGTTGACGAATTTGAAAAGGACTCGTCATTACACTGCATTCGTCGCCTTGCCCTGAACAACGGCAACACTCGCGCAGAGCCGTGCAGGATTAAATAGATGTCCCCTTAGGCACTTGTTCTGACGATACGATGACATCGTCAAAGTAACCAGCCTCCGATCGTTGCCACGGCAATCCCCACCATCCAGACAGACATGCTACGAAAATGCAGCCGTTGCCATTCGTCCACTTCTGCAGCTGCCGCAGCACAATCCGCTGCGGCGCTGTGCCAGCAACGCTTCCCATCATGACTGAAAGACAACGCTGCGCTCGCCACATCCGCCAGCACTTGCTGACTGTCGATAGCCGTTTTCCACAACAGTTGTCGCCATACCGGTAATGCCACGGTCATATTACCGGCCAGACAATACGTTAGTCCCAGCAACCGGGCAGGCGCCCACTCCAGCCAATGCAAGCACCAGCGCGCAATACAAGCAGTCTGCCCCTCTGATTCCTCACCTTGCTGACAATCCGCTGCCGTCGTTTGAGGTACGTCATCCTCCGCCATGAGTGCGGCGGCTTCCTGGGCACGAACAAAATGCAGTGTCAGCCAGGCCAGCACCACGCCTCCTACATCGGCGAACATGTACCAGAAAACCATCAGAAAAAAATACTCGAACCAACGGTATTGCACAGTATGCAACACCTGGGCATTCAGACTTTCTGCATCCGCTGATAAACCGACCCCAGGCACGGAAACCGTTTCTTCCGCACAGAGAAACGCACCCTGCACATCACCATGAGCCAGATGTTCGCGGTAGCGTTTCAGGCCACCTCCAACATTGGCCTGAAACAAGACCAGTAATAACAAGCCGATTTCTGCAATCGCTGCCAGCAACCCCCAGGCAAACGACTCCAGCCAGATAAACAACAAGGTCACCAGAATACTGGGCAGAATGACCAATAGCAGAAACCGCGTGCGAGCACCCTGACGTTCAAACCCCGCCCAACGTTGCCACAGCCCCAACCAGCGACCATACAGGTCTCCCTGCCCCCAGCGACGAGCCCGAGGCAACTGTTGCTGCAGCAACAGCGCAATAAACAAAATCAGAAATTTCATAAGACATACTCATCTGGTTTCAGGGAATTCAGGTAGCGCGGCCAGTCAAATGCCGCACCCGGGTCCGTCTTGCGACCTGGTGCAATCTCGTTATGACCTGCTATACGGTTGCCAATCATGGGGTAATAGCGACGCAGAGCCATCGTTACCTGCGCCAGTACCTGATATTGCATATCAGAGTACGGTGTGTCATCACAGCCTTCCAGCTCGATACCAACAGAATAATCATTACAGTCTGGTCGACCTTTGTAACATGAAGCGCCAGCGTGCCAGGCACGGTCATTACAATTCACAAACTGGTAAAGCGTACCGTCCCGCTCGATCAGAAAATGACTGGAGACCTTCAAATCGGCAATGCCCGCAAAATAGGGATGCTCATCCGCAGCCAGCTGATTAGTGAAAAATCGCGGCACACACCCCGTGCCAAACTGACCTGGAGGCAAACTGATGTTATGAATCACCAGCAAAGACACAACCGCCTCTGGCGGACGCGGGCCAAAGTTGGGGGATGGCACCCAAAGCGCATCGGGCAAACGCCCGTCTTGTACATCCAGAATCAACGGTTTTCCCCGCTTTTTATGTTTATTCAGCGTTTATAATACACCGTATCTGTTATACAACCCCGTTAGACAGAGTCAGCATTCTTGCAGATACCCTTGCCAGCGTCGTGGCTGGCACTGTTGCAGCCAGAACTGCTGCTGGTCCCGGTGTTGCGAGTCGCCATGCACCAACGCCGCGTTCCGTGTAATATTCACCGCCACCGTGACCTGCCATCATGACCCGCGACCCAGAGACGACCCGGTCGCCCGGAGGGGCACAACACCTTGTATCTGTTATCCGTCCTACAATTCGTATCAAGAGCCATACCATGAACCTGAGCCTACACGCTGCCGATATTGCCACCGCCGTTGCCACCGCCCTCGCCGAAGATGTCGGCAGTGGGGATATTACGGCCCGCCTGATCCCGGTACAGCAACGCTCCCACGCCCGTATTATCAGCCGCGAACGAGCCATCATCGCCGGCAAAGCCTGGGTTGATGAAGTCTTCCGTCAACTGGACCCGAACGTTCAGGTTATCTGGCGTGTATCCGAAGGTGAATGGGTACGGCCTGATCAGGTACTGTTTGAATTGTCGGGATCATCCCGCAGCCTGTTGACCGGCGAGCGCTGTGCGCTGAATTTTCTGCAAACCCTGTCCGCTACCGCCACATTGTGTCGACAGTATGCCGATCGGGTCGCGGGCACCCAGGTCAAATTGCTCGACACACGGAAAACCCTGCCCGGCTTGCGTATCGCACAGAAATACGCTGTCAGCGTCGGTGGCTGTTTTAACCACCGTACAGGCTTGTACGATGCCTTTCTGATCAAGGAAAATCATATAATGGCTTGCGGTGGTATTGCTCAGGCCGTTGCCGCAGCCCGTGACATTGCCCCAGGCAAACCCGTCGAGGTAGAAGTGGAATCCATGACCCAACTGGATGAAGCCATCAACGCCGATGCCGACATCATCATGCTGGATAATTTCACTCCTGCAGAAATGACCATCGCCGTACAACACGCCCGTACTGCCACCACTCACCGTCCAGCTGGCCCGGTCAAACTGGAGGCGTCAGGCGGCATTACCGATGCCACCCTGCTGCCTTACGCACGCACCGGTGTCGATTATATTTCTATCGGTGCACTGACCAAGGATTGTAAAGCGATTGACTTATCCATGCGTATTACACTCTGACATGGCATCGGTCACAGACTGTTGATCACAAAAAATCTATAACGAATCTTTATATAAAGGGGACTTTTATGCATCTGACCTCATGGAATCGTTATCAGGCCTTTGCTGCCCACTTTGGCATTAGCCTGGTGCTGTTTTTTATTCTGGTGGCACTGGTATTTGGTGTCTGGTATCCCGGCATTCTCAGCGAAGCCGATCAAGGCTGGCATCAGGCACTGCTGATGATTGCCGGGGTTGATCTGGTACTGGGGCCGACACTGACCTTGCTGGTATTCAATCCAGCGAAAAAAAGTTTGAAGATGGATCTCAGTATCATTGCTGTGGTGCAACTGGCTGCACTGATTGCGGGCGTCTATACCGTCCACACAACCCGTCCGGTAGCGCTGTACGTTGCCTTCCCGCCGCAAGGTTATGAAATACTCTATGCCCAGACCCTGAACAGCGACACGTTAAAAGCCATTCAGACCAGTGATAACCAGGTATTTTATTATTTGCCCAACAGCGGTGGCTCGATCTTTGGCCCTGAAAATTACCAGCATCTGACGGCCGAAGAACTGCATCCCATCACCGATGGCGGTTTTATGGATTTTCTCCACAGCCGGGCACCGGCAGGCCTGTTCGAGTTTAACGACACCGTGAGACTGACCATCGGATTAACCGGCAACTGGCTGATCACCGATACCGAAGGCAAGGTGCTGGGCGTAAAATCCGGGCAGCAAATGCAAGAAGCGGCCACCGCAGAACGGGACCCTGTCAGCCCTGCGGTCAACCCGCCAGCGGAGCAGTAAATACGTCGTTGCTCACTGTACTTCCCCCGATAGGACTTCCCGGTAAGTCTGGAGAGTAGCCTGGGTGTGAGCATGGAGTATGGGTCTGGAGTGCAGGACGCTGTCGGCGGTCGATATCACTGACCTCGGCCTCAGCCCCAGCCCCAGCCTTTTATGCTTCAGCGATAATCACCGCCCGCAACGGAGCGGGATACCCCTCAGCGGTTTTTGATATATCTTCCGGGTCCAGAAAATCCACCAGCGAGTTATAGCGCATCCAATCGGTCGTGCGCTGCTCATCCAGCGAGGTCCGGTTCAGATCCACCACGCGAGCATTACGGAAACCCGTACGCCGACACCACAACAACAAGGTCTCAACCGTTGGAATAAACCAGACATTCCGCATCATGGCGTAGCGATCTTCCGGCATCAGCACCTCCCCCTGAACACCATCAATCACCAGCGTTTCCAGCACCAGCTCACCACCGGGTTTTAATGCCCCGCGCAGCTCTTCCAGATGTTCAATCGGCGATTTGCGGTGATACAACACCCCCATCGAAAACACAGTATCAAAGGCTTTCAGGTTAGCAGGGACATCTTCCATTTTGAACGGCAACAGGTCTGCGCGGGGAGCCACGCCCTGTGCTGCGGCGACATAGCGCTTGATGGCCTGGAACTGCATCAGAAACAGCCGCGAAGGGTCCACTCCCAGCACCCGGAACGCACCGGCACCCAGCATGCGCCAGAGGTGATAGCCCGAGCCGCAGCCAACATCCAGAACCGTACGCCCGGTCAGATCCGACAGGTGAGGCGCCAACCGTTGCCACTTCCAGTCGGAGCGCCATTCAGTATCAATATGGCTATCAACAACCCGAAACGGCCCTTTGCGCCACGGCATCAGCCCCCTCAGCCCGGCTTCAATCGCTTGCGCCTGTGTCGCAGTACAAGCAGCGCTGGCAATCGCCAGATCATCGGCATTGAGATCACAATCAAGCGCCGTCAGTGATGGCAACAAACGCAAGGCGTCCACCCAACGGGACTGATCGCCATGCTCCCGAGTAACCAGCAAATCCTGTAACTGATCGGGCAAAACATCGGCCCAGCGGCCCATCCGGCTGCCCTCCTCGCGCATCGCCTTCAGCACGTCATCAAACAGCGGCAACAGGGTCGCTGCGTCAGCAGCATCCAGATCAGCAAACAGAGGAGAAACATCAACGGGCATGAAGCAGACTCAAAAAAGAAGGGAACAAAAACCAACGTGCGTTAACGGTATTAGCGCACCGCCAGAAATGAAACAAAATTAAAACATTGATACCAGCGGGTTACCTGACGGAATCCAGCCGCCAACAGGCGCTGGCGGTGCACCTCTTCGCGTTCCGGAATCAGATAATTCTCAATCGCCGTACGTTTGCGCGCGATTTCCATTTCACTGTAGCCATTGGCGCGCTTGAAATCCCAGTGCAAGGCATCCTGCACCGGCTGTTCAGCCTCATCAAAGCAGATTTTTTCCGACAGGATCAGCGCCCCACCCGGCACAGTGGCTTCTGCAATACGGGTCAGCAAATCGAGACGCTGATCGAGGGCGATAAACTGCAACACATAATTCAGCGCCGTCACCGATGTTGTTTCCAGCGCCAATGAACAGATATCAGCCTGCAATAATTCCACCGCCGCCGAATCACCCGCCAGGGAGTGATCATCGAGAGCGATATAGTGAGCAGCGCGTTCCAGCATCGCCGCCGAGTTATCCACCCCGATAATCTGGCACCCCTGGGCACGGACCCCGTGACGCATCGCCAGTGTCACCGCACCCAGCGAGCACCCAAGATCATACAGATGCGTATTATCCTGAGCGTAACGTCCGGCAATAATGCCAGACATGGCGACCGTCTCAGCATAGCCGGGGACGGAACGCTTGATCATATCGGGGAATATCCGTGCAACGGCGTCATCAAAACGGAAATCGGCACTGCGGGATTCGCGAGTCTGGTAGAGGTCGTCACGCTCGTTCATACGGCTGTCTCTGGTCACTTATCAGGGCCAGTCCGTCTTGGCAGACGCTGGCAATCACAAATCGCCATGGTATCACAGCGACAACCGGGGCGGAGAAACCAGCCAATAATCAGCCGTTTATCAACAGGAGCAGGGACGCAACGGCACGGACAAAAAACCGGGGCAGCGGCCACAGAAAAGCAGGATCAACGGCCGAGGTCACAGCCAGGCCCTACGGTGGTGTTGCCAGTGATTCGTGTAATTCCGCTTCGGCATTGGCATCATCCACCAGGTTTTTGGCCAGGGCCTTTTTGACCCGAACCCCCTGCTTGCGGAAGCTGTCGGCCTGACTGAGCAAATTGCCCCGGCCCGATTTCAGCGAGTTCCAGGCCTCATCGTAACTCTTGTTCACCGTTGTCAGCTGGCTACCGACTTTCTCGAATTTCTCGACCACCACCACCAACTTGTCGTACAGCTTGCCAGCCTGATCGGCCAGTTTTTCCGTGCTCTGGTTACGTCGCTCAATCGCCCACAAACTGGCAACGGTGCGTAACGTTGCCAGCAAGGTTGTTGGCGTTACCACCACGATTTTTTGTTCAAAGGCAGTATTAAACAGGCTTTCGTCATGCTGAAAAGCCAGCATGAATGCAGGTTCAACCGGCATAAACAGAAACACAAAATCCGGCGAATTCAATCCGTTCAGATTCTGGTAAGCCTTGTCACTGAGGCTGCGAACGTGATTGCGCACCGATTCGATATGCCGCTTCAATGCCGCGGCCTGCTCCAGCTCGGAGTCGGCATTGATATAATCGGTATAGGCATTCAGCGATACCTTGGAATCCACCACGATATGCTTGCCTTCCGGCAAGCGGATAATCACATCCGGCCGATAACGCTGGCCGCTGTCGTCCTGATGGCTTTCTTCACGGACATATTCAGCGCCCTTGCGCAACCCGGAGCGTTCGAGCACGGTTTCCAGCACCATCTCTCCCCAGTTGCCCTGGGTTTTGGTTTCACCCCGCAAGGCCGTCGTCAGTGCATGCGCTTCCGCTGACATATGCTGGTTGAGCTTGTGCAACTCCACAATCTGCGCCTGCAGCGAAGCCCGGTCACGGGTGTCACTGATGTGCACATCCTCGACTTTTTTGCGCAAGCCATCGAGCTGCTCCCGAAACGGTGTCAGCAGGCTGGTCAGCCCTTGCTGGCTCTGACGCGTAAACTGCTGCTGTTTCTGTTCGAAGATCTTTTGCGACAACTGTTCAAACTCCTGCAACAGCTGCTCCTTGTTCTGCTGCAGCAAGGCCAGTTTTTCATCGGCATGCTGTTGCTGCATTTTCCGCCCCTGACGCTCGCTGGCCAACTCGGTCTGGCATTCACTCAAACGCTGCTGCAAATCGGCCAAGCGGTTTTGCCACAATGACTGGGCCGCCTTGCGTTCACTTTCCAGCGCCTGCTTTTGCATCACCGCGGCATTGCCACGCTCCTGCCAGCGAGCGGCTTCTGTGCGGGATGCATGCAATGCCACACCGGTTTCTTTCAGCTCGGTTTCCAGCAAGGAAATACGCTGTTCATACTGCTGTTGCATCAAGCTCGCCGCAGTTCTGGAGCGATGGCGCATGATCAGTGCCGTTACCAGCACACCGGTGATCAAACCAGACAGCGCCAACAAGACGTAACTGCCCACCATCTGGGACTCAAACGGAAACAACGCAGCCAGGGTCAATCGATCCATCAGAACATTCCTCTCAATCCGGCGCTGATGACATAGCTCTGCACATCATCAATATCTGCCCGGCCGTATTCCAGATTCAACGCCACAGGATACCCCTGCGACCCCGCCGACAAGGTCAATCCGGCTTGCCACATTGGCGTACAGCCCGATACCCGGTGAACCGCCTCCAGCCGTACAGCCCGGGTACGCAAACAGATGTTGCCATACCCCAGCCAGGGGCCAGACCCGGACCCGATCGGCAACATCGCCCGCACATCCCAACTGAATGCCACGCCGTGTTGTTGATAGACCGGATTCATACTCTCGTCGTCCGGATCATCGTCATCCCCCATCCAAAGCCAGGCAGCCGCGCCAACCGACAGTATCGAATGCCAGCTGTAACCACCGCCTACCCGCAAAAAACGCCCTAACACCGCCCCCTGACCGTCATCATCCGGTTGGTCTTTATCATCAGGCCAATCGAATGCACTGATGCCATAGGCAGCATCCAGATAGGGATGCAATCCATCCTCAAACGCGTGGTTGGAAGCCGCCACCGAGATACTGGACCAGTCCGGTTGCGGCAAACGGATATTGACCTCAGCCAGGGTGGCTCCACTCAGCAGAACCAGACTGATCACCCATGCCATCCAATGCATACTGCGTCCCCCTGTTACGGCCGATGCGGCGGTGTATTCCGTGCGGTTTATGCCGGTTCGATCAGTTCAGCCAGAGAATGGATCAGCAGGTTGGGCTGACAGGTGGCAATATTTTCGCCGTGGTTATAGCCATAGGGTACCGCCACCGTGACACAACCGGCGGCTTTGCCAGCGTACATATCGTTGCGGGAATCTCCCACCATCATGGTTTGCTGTGGCTCGACTGCCATCAACTCACAGGCGTACAACAACTGCGCCGGATCGGGTTTGCGCTGCGGCAAGTCATCACCACACACCACAGCATCAAAGTACGGCTGCCAGCCGAGAGAATCCAGTATCACTTCGGTAAAGGCTCGGGGCTTGTTGGTCACCAGCGCCATACGAATCCCCAGTACCGCCAGGGTGGTCAGGGTCTTGGTAACGCCGGGATAAACGCCAGTGGCGTCATTCAGGTGAGCCAGATAAAACGGATCAAACAAGGCCTGGGCAGCAGCAACATCGGCGTCATCCAGTGCCAGAGCCTGCAGGTCATTCCCCTGGCACAAGGCCCGGCGTACCAGCATATCGACACCATTACCGACCCACTCTGCCACCAGTGTCTCCCCGGCAGGAGCCTGGCCCAGTTGCACCAGCATTTGATCAATCGCCGCCGCAAGATCCGGTACGCTATCGATCAAGGTGCCATCCAGATCAAACAGCAGCGCTTGCGGAACCGCTTTTTCACGGGCCGAAAAACAGGTTAATACCGGTTCACTCCAGATCGACATATCAGCAATACCTTTTGATGGATTTTAATCGTTGCGAGAAGGCGAAACAGCACTGGCCGCCAGCTGTGCACGCATCTGGTCAATCACGGTTTGGTAATCCGGCTGGTTGAAAATCGCCGACCCGGCAACAAACATATCGGCCCCGGCTTCGGCAATCTCCTGAATATTATCAACCTTGACGCCGCCATCGATTTCCAGACGAATATCCAGCCCGGATGCATCGATGCGCTGACGTACCTGGCGCAGCTTATCCAGTGTACCCGGAATAAACGACTGGCCACCAAACCCCGGGTTGACCGACATCAGCAGGATCACATCAAGTTTGTCCATCACATAATCAAGGTAATGTAATGGCGTAGCCGGGTTAAACACCAGACCAGCCTTACAGCCCAACGACTGGATCAACTGCAGGCTGCGGTCGATATGTTCCGACGCTTCCGGATGAAACGTAATATAAGTGG
The DNA here is from genome assembly GCF_030548165.1 of Oceanobacter sp. 5_MG-2023. Taxonomy (NCBI): domain Bacteria; kingdom Pseudomonadati; phylum Pseudomonadota; class Gammaproteobacteria; order Oceanospirillales; family Oceanospirillaceae; genus Oceanobacter; species Oceanobacter sp. 5_MG-2023. The sequence goes on from NZ_JAUORS010000006.1 coordinate 49,587, forward strand.
CTCCGGCATCAGCAAAATCCGCGATCAGGCTATCCACTGGCGACACCATCAAATGAACGTCTATCGGTGCCTTATAGCCATGGTTATCAAGATATTTTTTTAATGCCTTGCATACCATCGGCCCAATCGTCAGATTCGGTACGTAATGGTTATCCATCACATCAAAGTGAACCACGTCGGCACCGGCGTCCAGCACAGCGGCAACATCCTCTCCCAGACGGGCAAAATCAGCAGAAAGAATTGAAGGGGCAATCAGAAAATCACGCATGGTCAGGATAAACACCGGATAATGAACAAGCAGCCATTGTAAGCGGTGGGAAGCGCTTTTGCAGCCTGTCTCGGTGACCACATCATTCACTGGCTGCGCGGTGAGCAACAAGCCGTTGTCCAATCAGCGGTTTATACTTTAGTAGCGCGCCGTTAGACTCTCGAGCGATTTTCAACGAGAGCCTTTTGTGACAACACCCGCCCCCTCACTGCGCCTGCTACTTACCAGCCTGTTCTGGCCGGTTTATCTGCCGGGTTTTTTAACCGCCACGGCACAAACTGCCATTCTGGTGCTGTTACCGCTGTACGTGCTGGAGCTGGGTTACAGTCCAGCCATCGCCGCCCTGATGATGGCCACTCGCGGCATTGGCCAGCTGGCAGGCGATATTCCTGCCGGTATCGTCGCCGGGCGCTGGGGTGACAAAACCTGCCTGATGCTCGGGGCCGCTGGCTACGTCATCGGCTACAGCCTGATGACACTGACCGAAACACCCCTGCTGCTGGGGCTGGGCGGTGTTATCGCTGGCATCGGCATGTCGTTTTCTTTAATCGGGCGACAATCGTACGTCACCAGCCGCGCACCGGTGCACCAGCGGGGCCGGGCAATTTCACTGATGGCCGGCGCCATGCGGATTGGCTCCCTGCTCGGCCCGGCATTGGGCGGCCTGGCCGCCGTGCAGTTTGGTTATCAGGCTACCTTTGTGGTGCTGGTACTGCTGTGCCTGCTGTCGTTACTGGTGGTGCTGGTATCCGCCGACCGTGGCGAACCCGAGGTAAACCGTACCCCCCATAGCCTGGTCGCCATCATGCACGTGCTGACCGATCACCGTCAGGCGTTTCTCAGTGCCGGCCTGGCAATGATTTCACTGCAATTCATGCGTGCTGGCCGAGTGGTGTTATTACCCCTGGCGGGTAACGCCATTGGGCTGTCGGTGGCCGAAATCGGTCTGGTAGTGGCCGCCGCTGCACTGATGGACAGCCTGATGTTTATTCCGGCAGGCATCATTATGGATCGCTGGGGACGCAAGGCCGCTGCTGCCCCCAGTCTGCTGCTGTTTGCCTGTGGTCTCGCCGCTCTCGGCTGGGCCGACAGCTACCTTGGTCTGTTGCTCAGTGCCCTGCTGATCGGTTTTGCCAACGGCGTCAGTGCCGGGCTGGTGATGGTACTTGGCTCCGACTTCGCCCCCACCACCGGCCGCGCCCGCTTTATGGGCGTCTGGAAACTGGTGTCCGATTCCGGCCAGGCAGCGGCACCACTGGCTATCAGCGCCATCCTCACCGTTGGCAGCCTGTTATTGTGCTCACAGCTGATTGCCGCCACCGGGTTGATTGGGCTGTATGTGATGGCATCACGGATGAATGAAACCTTGATAAAAAAACACTGACTCTCTACACAACCCGGCAGGATGTTGAACCCACAAAGCCAAGCAGTAAAAAAACGGTTGCGTTACAATACCGGGCTAATATTTATGTCTGCCGGATTCGTTTGTCAGCCTGGCTTCTGCCAATCCGGAATTCGGTTGCCAGCCGTTACGCTGGGCAACATCACCAAGATGCACAGAAGGAAACCTCATGACCGACCGCTTGACGATCACTCGCCCAGACGACTGGCATTTGCACGTTCGCGATGGTGAGGTACTGCAACACACGGTACCGGCTACCGCCCGGGTGATGAAACGAGCGATCATCATGCCGAATCTGCAACCGCCCGTCATGGATGCTGAACAGGCACTGGCGTACCGTGCGCGTATTCTGGCCCAGGCCGGGGATTCCCACTTTGACCCTCTGATGGTGCTTTACCTGACCGATAACACCACCCCCGACATGATCAGCGCCGCCAAAGCCGCAGGTCATATTGTCGCGGCCAAACTGTATCCGGCAGGTGCAACCACCAACTCGGCTTCCGGTGTGACCGATCTGGGCAAGCTCGACGAGGTCTGTGCGGCACTGGCTGAAAACGATATGAAGCTGCTGGTACACGGCGAAGTCACCCACAGCGATGTGGATATCTTTGACCGCGAAAAAGCCTTTCTCGACACCGTATTGGCCCCACTGGCCAGCAAACACAGCGCCCTGAGTCTGGTGGTGGAACATATCACCACCAAAGAAGCGGCTGAGTTTGTGCAAAGCCAGGGCGATAATGTCGCCGCAACCATTACCGTGCAGCATCTGGCCTATAATCGTAATCACATGCTGGTTGGTGGCATCAAGCCGCATTTTTATTGTTTGCCGATACTGAAACGCAATATCCACCAGCAAGCGCTGCAAGACGCCGTGGTTTCTGGCAGCCCGCAGTTTTTTCTCGGCACCGACAGTGCTCCCCATGCCAGAGGCGCCAAAGAAAGTGCCTGTGGTTGCGCCGGTTGCTATAGCGCTTATGCTGCGATTGAACTGTACGCCGAAATTTTTGAAGACCTCGGTGTGCTGGAAAACCTGGAAGGCTTTGCCAGCCATCACGGCCCCGATTTTTACAATCTGCCGCGCAACGAAGACACCATCACCCTGGTGAAATCCGAGTGGCAGGTACCTGGCGAGATGCCATTTGGCAACGATATCATTGTGCCATTGCGTGCGGGTGAAACCCTGCGCTGGCAACTGCAAAACTCCTGAAGATAAGGCTTAGGATGAGTACAACTCCCGCTGGAAACGGCGACAAGCAGGAAAAAACCCCAATGGCCCAACGCTTCCGCGGCTTTTTGCCCGTGGTCGTGGATGTGGAAACCGGGGGATTTAATTCCGATACCGACGCCCTGCTCGAAATTGCCATGGTCACCCTGCGCATGGACGACGAAGGCTATATTCACCCCGACCAGACGCTGGCAGCGGAAGTGCATCCGTTCGACGGTGCCAACCTGGAAAAGGAAGCCCTCGATTTTACCGGCATCGATCCGTTCGACCCTGAACGTGATGCCGAATTTGAAATCGACGTACTGACCAATATGTTCCAGGTGATTCGTCGTGAGATCAAACACTACGGCTGCAATCGAGCGGTACTGGTGGGCCATAACGCGCACTTTGATCACGCCTTTTTGCGTGCTGCAATTGAGCGTAACGACATCAAGCGTGACCCGTTTCATCCGTTTTCGTCCTTTGATACCGCTTCGATTGCGGCTATCTCACTCGGACAAACCGTACTGGCCAAAAGCTGCCTGACCGCCGGGCTCGATTTTGACAACAGCGCCGCCCACAGTGCCGCCTACGACACCTGGAAAACCGCTGAGCTGTTCTGTTTTATCGTCAATCGCTACAAGGATCTGGGCGGTTGGCCCTTGGACATTAAACCCGGTACCGAGTTGTCAGACTGATACCAAACGCCGCTGGTCATGTCCAGCGGCGTTTTTGGTGAAGCCCGATGGGTTGCGACCATCACGCTGCAGCAACCTGAATGTGTTGATGTTTCACTCTTGCACGCAATATGAGATTTCCCCTTGGACTACGAATTCTGGTTTGAAGGCAACAAGCCTGTCGCCCGCCTTGATGAAGAACATTCTTTGCTTAGCCACTGGCTAACCGACGAAATAGGCGACGATCTGAAACACCTGCGCGCACTGATCACCACTGCAGAATTACTGCAATCCGGTGGTTTGCGGGATTATCGCTGGCAGGGCAAAGAAACCATTCTGAAAATGACCCAACATGAAGTCGATCTGGCCTCCAACACGCTGCTGTACGACGAAGACCTGGATCTGGAAGAGGACCTGATCCTGCATGATTACGACCTGACCACAGGCTGCGGGCTGGAAGACTTTATTGAGCTGCTGCAAGCCTGGAAAGAATTTATCGCCAGCTGAGCTGACCATTGTCGATTTCTGGAGTCACCATGTACGTCCATACCGATTACCGTATACGACTGGCACAAGCGGCCGATGCCAGCGCCTGTTTTGCCATTGAACACAGCGCTTACGAAGGGGATGAAGCCGCCACTCTGGAGACCATCCAGCGGCGCATTGAGCAGTATCCGCAAGGATTTCTGGTACTGGAGCTGGCTGGCGCCATCATTGGCTTTGTAAACTCCGGTTGCTGCTTCAAGGTAGCCATGGACGACGAACACTTCAAGCAGTTGCTTGGCCACGACCCGGAAGGCCCGGAGAACGTTGTGATGTCGGTGGTGATTCACCCGGTCTGGCAACGCCATGGCTGGGGCCGCACCTTGCTCCTCAATTACATTGAGCATATGCGCCGTCTCCACAAGCAACGGATTCACCTGATGTGCCGCAGCCATCACATCCGTTTTTACCAGCGTTGCGGGTTTATCTACCAGTCAGAGTCCGCCTCCAACCACGGTGGCTTGCACTGGCATGATATGACCTTGTCATTGCCTAACCCCTGACCAACCGATTAATGTGCCCGATAGATCACCCCCGGGTGGCAGGGCACCGTCTCGAAATACTCCCTCAGATTCTGCACCTGCTCGGACACCCCAAGCACCAGATAACCCTGCGGGTTCAGGCTGCCATGCAGGCGTTTGATCAAATCCAGCTGCAACTTCGCTGCAAAATAAATCAGCACATTGCGGCAATAAATCACATCGAAGCGGCCCAGCCCGTCAAAACCATGCTGCAAATTGTGTTGGCGAAACTCGACCCGCTGCTTGATACGCGAATCCAGCCGCCAGCGCCCTTCTGCCAGAGGCTGAAAATACTGGCGCCAGTATGGCTCCGGCATGCCGCGAGTCATGGCCAACGACGGATAAACGCCGTCCTTCGCCCGCGTCAGCACCGCCTGGGAAATATCCGTCGCCAGAATCTGCTCCCCGACCGCCAGACGGCCCGGTGAACGCTGGCGAAATTCCTCGATTTCGATACTCAATGAATAAGGTTCCTGCCCCGACGAACAGGCCGCAGACCACAACCTCAGCGGCCGACGTAACGCCGCCAGTTCTGGCAACAAACGTTCGCGGAATACCCGATAAGGGGAATCATCCCGAAACCACTGTGTTTCGTGGGTGGCCATGGCTTCGATGACTTTTTCCTGCAAACGCTGGTCGCCGTCGAGGCTATCCAGCAACGCAGTAATCGAGCCCAATTGCTGCTGGGCCAGTAATTGCTTCAGGCGACTGCTGAGTAAATAACCCTTGCCGTCTCCCAGCACAATGCCACTGGACTGCTCCAGCATATCTTGAAACCGTCGGTATTCATTCGCTGTGATCTGGAATGTCATAGTCAATCCTGAAAAATCCGGCGCCAACCAGAGGTCTGAAATCTACATCGGCTATTTATCAGCATAGCCGTAAACCGAGAAACAGCCGTAAACAGGAAAACACCGCAAGCAGTATTTGTTACCAGACCACAGCCACACCAAAGATCATCCTACATTGCGCCAATGACGTTCAAAGGTCATCGGTGGACTATTCACAAACCAGCACAGGCAAACCAGCCAGACACATTTAAAACCAGGCTTTCACACCCAGCAGCCACTCTGTGGCCGCAGACTCACCCAGTATATCTGCCGTTGCACCATAAACATGACGACGTTCAACCCCGACATACGGTGCGAACTGACGGCTGAATTCATAACGAAAGCGGCCACTGAACTGTGTGTCATTCAGGCCTTGGGCAAACGTATCTTGTGGATCTCGTTTGCCAGCGGCTGTTAATTTCCCTTCCAGTCCGAGAATCCAGCGCTGGGTCAGCAGCAGATCGTATTCGGTCTCCAGCTCCAACCGGGTAATGCCCTGCTCGCTCACAAACACCATCGCCTGGCTCTCCAGCCAGTAAGGAGCCAACCCTTGAAACCCGGCACCGACCCAGTACCGAGACCGCCCCGGCGTAGTGTCATACCGCACACCAAGCTGGGTATTCCAGAAAGCGGTCACCGCATGACGCCAATACAAGCCTAACTCGGCCTCGGTGTCACCTTGCTGGTGTTCGCCATCGAGTTGTACCACAGCCCGATCCCATGTGGTGCCATACCAGTATTCGCCACCCAATCGTGAGGAGGTTGAACCATCGTGCTGCGCCCATTCGAACTGGTCGATGATCAGTGCCGAGAAGTGATGCTCGTCGGCCAGACGTAGCTGCCGATCCCCTGACCTCGCGTAAGGACCTGAGGTCAACGTGTAGCCGCCCGAGTAGGCATGAGGATCACGTGCATCAGCAGGTGCTGTTCCACCTTGTATATTCATCTCATCATGACTCATCTGGCTATGGTCAGTACCTTGGTGGTGAGCACAATGGGCATCACTCTCCTGGCATTCCATACCCGACATCATGGTATGGGTTTCTGCCCACGTCATCGGAGCCAGCAGCCATCCTGCAAGCCAGCAGGCCTGTACCATCGGTTTGTTTGTGATCCTGGTTTTCATGCAATCACCACTTCGCGGAACATCCCCGCATCCATATGGAACATCAGGTGGCAATGCCAGGCCCAGCGGCCAATGGCATCAGCCGTTACCTGAAAGCTGATACGCTGGGACGGTTGTACCGGAATGGTGTGCAAGCGGGCCTGAAACTCGCCACGGTGGTTTTCCAGCTCGCTCCAGACTCCATGCAAATGCATTGGATGAGTCATCATGGTGTCGTTATGCAGTGTCACCCGCACTCGCTCGCCATAACGAAAATGCACCGGAGTCGACTGTCCAAACTCGATCCCATCAAACGACCAGCTGTAGCGTTCCATATTGCCGGTCAGATGCAGTTCGATTCCGCGCTCAGGATCGCGCCTGTCCATAGCACCACCTAACGTGTGCAAGTCTGCCAGAGTTAACACGCGACGGCCGTTGTTACGCAAGCCAATACCGGGGTCATCCAGATTAGTGCGCGGTGTATCGACACGCATATCCACCTGCGGACCATATTCACTGCTGGCGTGATGCACCTTGGCAGCTGGTGCTGCCATCGCCCCGAGATTCATGCCACCTGACATATCCCCCATCATGTCCGCCATGGTTAACCACTCAGGCTTATCCATCACCGGCACAGCTGTCGTGAGCCCAAATGCCGGGGACAAGGTGCCACGAGCATAGCCGGAGCGACCCATATTCTGGGCAAATATCGTGTAGGGCTCATCAGCTGGATGTACGATGACATCGTAGGTTTCACCCGGCCCAAAACGGAATTCGTCCACCGTTACCGGCTCCAGATCCTGTCCATCCGCCTGTACGACCGTGAGCTTCAAACCGGGAATACGAACATCGTAAAAGGTATTGCTGGAGCCATTGATAAACCGCAGGCGTACTCGTTCACCGGGCTTGAACACACCGGTCCAATTACCCGCTGGCGCTGCGCCGTTCATCAGGTACGTAAAGGTTGCGCCAGAGGTATCGGCCAGGTCGGTCGGGCTCATACGCATGTCGTTCCACATTTTGCGCATGGCAAAGGCTTCGCTGAGACCATAACGCTTGGCGTCGCGAACAAAATCTGGCCCGGTGGGCTGACTGTAGTTGTAATAATCCGACTGGTTTTTCAGCTTGGCGAACACATCCATCGGGTTTTCGTCAGTCCAGTCCGACAGCACCACCGCCATATCACGGTCGTAGTAGACCGGGTCTGACGCTTTCGGGCGCACAATAATTGCGCCATACATCCCGGTTAATTCCTGAAAACCGGAATGGGAGTGATACCAGTACGTGCCGCTCTGTTGTACCTGGAACTGATAAACAAAGGTCTCTCCCGGCGCAATCCCCGCAAAGCTGATACCCGGCACACCATCCATCTGATACGGCAGAATAATGCCGTGCCAATGAATCGAGGTGCTCACCGCCAAGTCGTTACGCACCCGGATGGTGACCGTTTCGCCTTCTTGCCACACCAGTGTCGGCGCTGGAACCGAACCATTAATAGCCGTGGCCTTGCCGCGACTGCCGGTAAAATTCACCGCCAGTTCACTCACCACCAGATCAAACTGAGTGCCGGTCAGTACCTGCACTTGTGGATTGTTGCTGGCAGGCAAAGATCCCGCCCGAGCATTGCCCATGCCAGCCAAGGCGACGCCAGTTGCTAACCCTTGCACAAACCGTCGCCGTGATAACCCACTGGCCGCAATGCCAGTGGGAGTCAGAATTTTCATCACTCTACCTCTGCACTCTTCCATTTTGTACAGAGTAACCAGCCACAGCTGACCCCCGGATGACCCGAACATGACAAAACCGTCATGTTCGGGTCATGTGTCTATCTGGCAGTTTTTTGTACACTGCCAGTAGATTCCAGAGAGCACCCCATGCGCCTACTCATTGTTGAAGACGAAACCAAAATCGGCGACTACCTCCATCAAGGCCTGACCGAAGCCGGCTTTAATGTTGTGCTGGCGCGCAACGGCCTCGATGGCCACCACCTCGCCATGACAGAAACATTCGATTTATTGCTGCTGGATGTGATGCTACCGGACGTCAGCGGCTGGAAGATTTGCCAGTCGTTGCGAGAATCCGGCAACCAGACGCCGATTCTGTTTCTCAGCGCCCGCGACCGCATCGAAGACCGTGTCAAAGGACTGGAACTGGGCGCCGACGACTACCTGGTCAAACCTTTTGCCTTTGCCGAATTGCTGGCCCGAGTGCGTACTCTGCTGCGGCGCGGGTTACGCCCGGTACAAGAGACGTTGGCCGTCGCCGATCTGACCCTCGATACCCAGAAACGCATCGCCGTCCGGAGTCACCAGAAAATCCCTCTCACCAACCGCGAATTTGCCCTACTGGAACTGTTAGTCAGCCGCCAGGGAGAAGTGCTGACGCGCTCGCTGATTGCCTCTCAGGTATGGGATATGAATTTTGACAGTGATACCAACGTCATCGACGTCGCCATTCGCCGCCTGCGCCGTAAAATCGACGACCCGTTCGAACAACGACTGATTCATACCGTTCGGGGCATGGGCTATCGTCTGGACGATGAACAACATGATTAAACGGCCATTATCGCTGCAGTGGCGAGTCACACTACTGACCGCAGTGGTAATCAGCGCCGGGCTGATTTTGCTGGTCAGCATGGTACAGAATTCCATTCGCAGCCACTTTGCCGAACAAGACAGCCAGGAGCTGGCCCAGGCAGCCGCCGCCATACAACAGGTGTTCGATACCAGCCCCGACCGGGCCGAAGTCCAGGCAGGACAACCACTGCCCGCTCATGTTCAGCACCTGCTGGAACAAATCAGCCACAGCTATCATGGCATCTCGCTCCAACTGCTTGTAGAACGACCCTCGCAACCACTGACAACGCGCTATCACAGTGGTAATGCCAGTGTCAGCGACACCCTCTTACAACAACCCAGTGTTACCCACATTAACGCCAAGACACTGACTAACTGGCAACAAGAAGCTCGTCCGTACCGTGGGGTATTGGTTCACTTAACGTTACCCGCCACTTCCGACGACGCCACCTGGCTCTTGATGCTGGCAACTGATATGCGCTTTCACCTGCGTTTTCTTGATGACTTCCGCAACACCCTGTGGGCCATAGTGCTGGGCATCGGTCTGCTGACGCTGCTGGCTGTCTGGTTCAGTATTCATCAGGGCCATGCCCCTCTGCGCCAGATCAGTCAGCGCATTGCCCGCATCGACTCCGAACAGCTGAACAACCGACTAGACCCCAACCAGGCCCCCTCCGAACTGGTGCCACTGATACAAGCGTTTAACGACATGCTATCGCGGCTGGAAACCGGCTTCGAACGGCTGTCCAATTTTTCCGCCGATATTGCCCACGAACTGCGTACCCCGCTCACCAATCTGATCACCCAAACCCAAGTCATGCTCGGGCAACCCCGTGATCTCAATGCCTACCGCGAGCTGCTGTATTCCAGCCTTGAAGAAGAAGAACGACTGGCCCGCATGGTCGCCGATATGCTCTGGCTTGCCAAAGCCGATAATGGCCTGCAAGGCATCCACCCGGAACCCATCAACCTGCAAGAAGACCTGCACGAGCTGATGGATTTTTTTGAGGCCTGGGCCGACGAACGACAGGTAAAACTCACGTTTACCCCCTCCGACTCCCCACCGCTGAGTGGCGACCGCAACATGATACGCCGTGCCATCAGCAACCTGCTGTCCAACGCCATACGTCATACCGAACCAGGGCACAGTGTTGCTGTTGAACTCCGCCACATCCAGCGCCAAAACCAGGCATACGCCCGTCTCGAGATCCACAACCCTGGCCCAGACATACCGGCAAAGCACCTGCCTCACCTGTTCGACCGCTTCTATCGCGCCGACACCGCACGCCAGAAACACCCCGACAGCAACCCCGACAGCACAGGACTGGGATTGGCCATCACCCACTCCATCATCAACCTGCACAAAGGTACCATTGGCGTACACTCCAGCCATGGCAACACCTGCTTCTACCTGGAAATACCTGCAAACCGGTAATCAGCCACTGCAAAGGTTTTCCCGCACGCCGGAATCCAGTACCATACGCGCCCCTGTCTCCTCATAGCTCAACAGGATAGAGCTTCCGCCTCCTAAGCGGATGATCGAGGTTCGAGTCCTCGTGGGGAGACCATCAAAAACCCAGTAAATTCAAGGCTTTGTGGCCGATTCGCTCCAGAATCATAGCGGTGTCAATGCGGTGTCAAAACCGCTCATAGTGTCAAAACGGTGTCAAACCGTGGCGGCTGTTTTCGCACTTTCCCGCGCTGTCGTGCAATGAGCATTTTCCGCCGCCAACCCGCGCCAGTGCTGGTTTGGTTGGTTTCCGTCTGCTGGCATCACCCGCTGGCCCGCGCTCACCGCTTCAGACCTATGTGTACTGCTTTATAATTACCAAGGGTGTAGAAATAGAGCTACCTTGATCTTACTTTTTGTTTGATCAGATCAGACTCTGATATTCCATCATCATTGACGCGGTATTGGGTAATCTGGGCTTGATGGCAACCAGATATTCAGAGGCGGTATAGGGTGGGTTTTTCAGGCGCTGGCGCATTTTCTTAACAGCTGAGCAAACAGCAGCGGGCGCCATATCAACCTGATACGCAATAAAGTCATCAGGGTCAGGGAGGTTCAGGCCAGTAATCAGCGATTCATACTCCATCACAAGGGCGTCGTCCGTATATTGATCCATCAGCTCACGAATCCTCTGCAATTGGGCCATTGGCATTCCCGAGTTTTCATGAAGATTACGAATCCATTCATCATGAATCTGCTCACTCCAATGTGCCTTGAAAATACGTTTAGCCGCCAAACTCATCAGCAAATCACGCAGTCCTTGTGGATACAGGACACAGGCGTCCAGAACGACGATCAGAAATCCATTCCAGCGTCTTGAGAGAGCGCCGACAATTCATCCAAAGCCTTACCCCGTGCTTCATCCACTTGCTTGCGGTAATCCATTACATCGGTCAACTTGACCCGACGATGGCTACCGACCTTGCGGAAGGGAATATCCCCCTGTTCCAGTAACTTCACCAGATGCGGACGACTGACACTCAATAATTCAGCCGCTTGCTGGGTACTGATTTCCTGATGAATCGGAACCAGACTGATGGCATTGCCTTGGGAAACCTGAGTCAACACAGTGAGCATCAGGTTCATAATGTCACCCGGTAGCACCAGTTCGTTGCTGCTGCCAGAGTTGCCCTGAATAGTCATACGTACCCGGTCATCAGCGGAATAATTGGCCAACGCCTGCGCCAGTACCCGGCTGGAGTCCTTGGCCTGTTCGCCGTCTTCGGCAGTCGGCAGGGTCAGCTGCTGAAGAATACGTGAGTAGACTCCGGCCAGGTTCGGCGGTACCTGTCGAGTGACATCAAGCTCAACCAAAAACGACTGATACCGGCCATCTGCCAGATTCACCAGGCCCATAAATACTGTCCGGAATTGGCTGACCACTGCAACAGCACAACGAGTGGAGCCGGACCCTACGGGCACGGATAGATCCCCACGGGTACAGATAAAGCCACCCAGCAAACGTGAGTACCGGCTAGCGGCCAACACCCTGTTATGGATGTAATTCCCCCATAATCCGCTGCCAGGCGATATCCAGCCAGTTCACGTCCTTGATGGAGGTATGACGGGCATCGGCTTCGATGGTGATGTCAAAGCTGTTGTACCAGTCGGTTGGGGGGCCAACGTAAACCGGGTCCAGCGCATAGCCGCGATCCCGGAACTGGTCGGCGGTGATGTCGACAATCAGGTCGTTGATTCTGAGCCAGGCGTGGGAGTAGATTTCGTGGTCTCGACCTCCTGCCCGACCGGAGCAGTAGTCGGCAATCACGCCGGTTTGTTCAAACAGGTAGGTAGCCAGGACATTGGAAGTATCACCACAACAACCTGCCGGGAAGTCCCGAAATACCAGACCAATAAATTCTTCGCGGGGCACTGCTTCTATTGCACGCCGAAACTGTTGTGCCAGCCGGTACAGAGTCGCGTGGTCGGGCGCTACAGCCGCCATCATCAGCCCTCCACTAAAACCAGGTTTCTTTACTCTATGATAAATAATGTAAAGGAATTAGCGTTTTTTGTACAAGTGTTAAGACAACATCCCAAGCCATTATCGTGGTTTTTGTAAACCATTACCGGTTTGTTTCTCCGCGCAGGACAACCCGGTTGGTACTCCCGCCAACCGGCCTGCGGTTTTATACCTTTTGCATCAGCTGGGTCACCAGCCGTCCCAGGGTTTCGAGAGCCTGAATAACGGCATCGTCCCATGGCCGGGCAATATTCAGACGCAGGTATTGTTCAAACCGCTCACTGTTGGAAAACAGGCTACCGGGCACAATGCTGATGGACTGTTCACGAGCAAGGTGAAACAACAACCCGGACGAAACGCCATCAGGTAGCTGTATCCAAAGGCAATAACCTCCCAGCGGCTGGGAGATCAGGGTCTGGGGTGGAAAAAACTGCTGTAGCGCATTCTGGAACCGCACCCGGTTGCTGCTGATGGTTTGCCGTAATTTCCGTAGATGCCTGTCGTAGTGTCCTTGTTGCAAGTAAGAGTGGATCGTCTCTTGTGAGAGGCTACACGCAGAAAAAGTAGTGAATATCTGTTGTCTGACAACGCCATCAAAATGACGGCCCGGTATACACCAGCCGATTCTCAGCCCTGCCGACAAGGTTTTTGAAAACGAAGAGCAGTACATTACCCGGCCATCGGTATCCCAGGCCTTGAGGGCAGTACAGGCACCGTCCAGGCCGGTGATGGCAGTAACCTGACCACTACCATGTTTGTGACTGGCGGATTGTGTGAGGTGAGACAGTTCGCCGTAAATATCGTCTTCCAGCAGATCGATATCATAGCGACGCGCCATCGCCACCAGCTGTTTTTGTCGTGCCACAGGCATCACCGCACCATGTGGATTGGAGAACCGTGCGGTGAGCAAGAGCAGCTTGATTGGCCATTGGCTCAATGCCAGTTCCAGTGCTTCCAGGCTGACGCCGGTAGCCGGGTCGGTGGGGATTTCCAGTACTTTGAGGCCCAGCAGTTCTGCCAGCTGTAAAAAGCCGTAATAACAAGGGGACTCGACCGCAATCAGATCCCCTGGGTGCGTGCTGGCTCGCAAACACAGTGTCAGTGCATCCACACAGCCATGGCTGATCACGATGTCATCGGCGTCGCAGAAGACACTGGCATCCCGCATCCGAATCGCCAATTGTTGGCGCAGGCCAATATGACCAGGTGAAAACTGGTAGGCCAATACCTCGCTTAACTGGTAACGGCTGACTTTTTGAATATGTTGCTGCAACTGGCGCTGAGGCATCAGTGAAGCGTGCGGAATAGTAGCACCCAGATTGATCCGGCCGGGGTGATTCAGTTGATCCAGTACATCACTGATCAGCTCCGACTTGGTCACGGCCGATGGTATTGCTTCTGGCGATGAGACCGGCATCCGGATCACATTGGCCTGATCCATGCCAGCATGGCTGGAGCGGACATAATAACCGGACTGGGGACGGGCCAATAACCAGCCCTGGTCTTCCAGCCAGCCATAAGCCTGGCTCACGGTGGATATACTGACACCCCGCAAACCACTCATCTTGCGCACACTGGGCACCTTGTGTCCCACCGGATATATCCCGCTGCGAATATCGTTACTGAGGGCATCGGCCAGCTGCTGATAAAGAGGCTTGTCCAAGGTGCGTTCGAGCATATCGACTCCTGATGTTGTGTTGCCGCATCAATCACAACCAGCATAGCGGTACTGTCGAGTTAACGACCAGTACAGTTCACTCTCAATTGACCAGTTCAGTTAACTGTACAGGTTATCTGTACTGGTTGTTCATTACCGTTGTGACGCTAATCCTCCCTACCAGACTACGGCATGATGAGCAGGTTCTTCACCCACTCTGCCGAGGTGTTTATGGCTCTGTTCTTGTCACATCGTTCCGAATCGCTCTTGTTGCCTTCCGTGTCCTGGAAGCTGTCTGCTCGATCTGTAGTAGCAGGCCATATTGGCGCACATCCCAAAGCGATCCAATACGTAACTCTAGTGGCAGCCGCGGGCATGATGTGGGTGGGTGTCCGATTGGCTCTGACCCTGTTGTCGGCAGAATCAGTGGCTTTGGGGGCCAGTACCTTGCTGGGTACTCTGGCGCTGTTGCAGGTGCTGTTACTACGACTGCCATTACCGGCAGCGGCCAACTGGCCATGGCTGGGACTGACTTCCATATTACTGGGCTGGTTGCTGCCGGAATTACTGCTCCAGCTGATAACCAGCGTCACCTTTGGTTGGCTGTTACTGGTTATTCTGGCGGGCAGTGTTCTGTATACCCTGTGTTCACAGCTGCTGTTGTTTGATCGCCCAGCCACTCTGATTGCCTGGAATATGCTGTTGTGCTTACCCTTGTCAGCATTATGCCTGAGCCAGGCGTTGGAGCAGCCGTTGGCATCGTCACTGCCTCTGATGGCATCTCCCGCCGGACTGTTCGGAGTGGTGGTGCTGGGAGCAGGCTACTGGTGGTTCTGGGCCGTGCTGCTCAGGACCGACAAGCCGGTATATCGTTCATAACCGGCCGGGCAGCAGCCAATGCTGCTGCCCGCTCATATCTCTCTTGTTGGCTCCTGTCCCCTCTCTCTGTACTCCTTTCTGCAACTCCTCCCTGCAATTCCTCTGTGTCCCCGTCTTTGGCCACTTGGTTATCAACATGACGGGATCCTATGCTGTCTGTTTTTTGATCTTTACCGTTTTTGATTCACATCAATCCTTTGGTCACAGAACCATTCGAAAATCCCAACATAAAAGCCAAAAACATTTGATAGTCATTATCATTAATATTAGCATAAAGATGTAAACACCTTCAGGAATTGTAATCATGGATCAACTGCAGACTTTTATTCATTCATTAGGAGGGCCGGTCAATGCTATTTTGCTGGTGCTTTCTTTTGTGGCCAGCACGCTGATTCTGGCCAAATTATGGCAATTTTTCCGTCACCGCTCAGGCTCCAAGAGTCGGGTTAATGAGGCGCTGAACCACCTGGCCAACGGAGAGCAGTCACAGGCCTTGCTGGCGACCCGCAATCACCCGGCCCCCAGTCTGGCGCTGATTGGCAAATTTCTTGAGCTGAGAAAAACCCCCTCATTACCTGAAGCGGCACTGCGTGAAGAAACCCTGCGTCTGGCCCGAATTGAAGTCGGCAAGCTGACACAAGGCCTGCGACCTTTGGAAGTGATCGCCAATATCGCACCGCTGCTCGGCCTGTTTGGTACGGTACTGGGCATGATCGAAGCGTTTCAGGCTATGGAAGCGGCCGGCTCCAAGGTTGATCCTGCCGTCCTGTCTGGTGGTATCTGGCAGGCCCTGCTCACCACTGCTGGCGGTTTGGCCGTTGCGATTCCGGTCTCCATGATCCACAGCGCGCTGGAACGTAAATCAGAGCTGCAAACCGGTGAACTGCAAGATGTGATCGACCGTCTGTTCTTCTTGCATGCCACCCAGAAGCTGGATGCCGATACCGCACCGGCTTCTTATGAACTGGCGGCCCAACGCGCATGAGCAGTCTGGCCATCACGCCCCGCCGGGCTCGTCCCATCAGCCTGACTGCGCTGATTGATGTGGTGTTTATTCTGCTGATGTTTTTTATGCTGACATCCAGTTTTACCCAGTGGCTGACGATGCCACTGGCATCACAGTCAGCCAGTAGCGAACCGGCCGAAACGGAAGAACTCCCCCAGTTACTGGTACTTCATCAGGATGGTGCCGTTACGCTGGCGCAAGACAAGCCCACCCGCTTTACCGCGCTGGAGCAAGCACTGGAGCAGGTGAACCACAGCAACAGCCTGGTTGTGCTGCCAGAGGCTGATATTCAGGTACAGCGTATTGTAGAAGTGATGACCACCTTGTCCGCTCTGGATCTGCCTGCGGTCACACTCGGGCAAACATTACCTGGTGATGAAACCGACGCGGCAGCTGCCAGCAGTCACTCAGACCTGCCTCCGGAGTAAGGCCCCATGCTACAAAATACAACTCTGCTTCCTGCCCGCAAGGCACGAAATAGCGATGACAATATGATTCCATTAATCAATATTGTGTTTTTATTGCTGATTTTTTTTATGGTCGCCGGGCAAATCAAAGCCATGCCCAATGCCGACCTGATACTGCCCAAAGCCTTGCTGAACGAAGAAGATGCCCACTCAGAGATGCGGCTTGAAGTGGCGCAACAAGGAACCTTGACTCTGGATGGTACGCCTTGCACACCAGAAGAGCTGGCGACCCGACTACAGGCTCTGAGTGATCATGCCGCCATATCGGTCGGGATTTTTGCCGACCAACGAGCGACAGCTGCCTCCCTGGAGCAAGCGATGGCGGTGCTGCGCCAGTACTCATTCCAGTCGGTACGCCTGTACGCTGAAGCACCGGAAGGAAACTCATGAGTCTGACGCGAAAACACTGGCTGGGCGCATTAACCGTCGCCGCTACTTTGCATGCCTCGGCTGTTTATATGTTGCTGTTTTACACGCCGGCCGTTGCCGAAGGCGACGCCATGTCGAGCGGTGAATCCGGTATCGATGTCAATATGGGTATGCTGGGCAGCTACGCTAATGCCACAGAACGGCTGGTGCAACCAGAACCAGAACCGGTAGTACCTCCGAAGCCAAAACCCAAGCCCAAGCCGAAGCCAAAACCCAAGCCGAAACCAGAAGTGATCAAGGTGCCAGAACCTGCGCCGGAACCTGAAGTTCCGACGTTCAAGGTCGCACCTCAGGAAGAGCTGACACCGGAACCGGAAGTCGAGCCGGAACCAGAGCCAGAAGTTGAACCAGAGCCAGAAGTTGAACCAGAGCCAGAAGTTGAACCAGAGCCAGAAGTTGAACCGGAGCAGGAAGCCGAGCAAGAAGAAACCGAATCAGAGCCGAGCACTCAGCCACCTTCTGCAGCAGCACACTCGCAGAATAAGGAAAATAACTCGGATACCACGTCAGCAGAAGCAACCGGCCACTCCAACCAACAGCATGCCGGGGGCACACCAGGCCAGGCACAAAACTATATTGCCAGTATTCAGCGTTGGCTTAACCGTTTCCAGAAATATCCCAAGGTTGCCAAAAGGCGGAAACAGGAAGGTGTCGTCAAGTTGCAGTTTACGATCGATCGTAACGGTCAGGTAATCAGCTCTGGAATTTATGAGTCGTCAGGTTATCCAGCCCTGGATAAGGCCGCTTTGGCAATGCTGTCGCGAGCAAATCCATTACCCGGCATCCCGGATGATTTTTACCCGGAAAGAAGCACCTTGCCGCTGGTAATTCCAGTCGACTATTCGCTGATTAACTCCTACCGGTAATGATCGGATTCAGAATAACGGACGGTTGCGTCCGTTTGAATCATTGCTTGCCGTGACCAATACCACCTTCTGTGTCTATTGGTCTGGCTCCATCCCTGTTGATTGAATCTTTAAAACCGGCTCTGTCCGTGTCCGTTGGCCCGGTTTCATATCCGTTATGCTTATCCGGTGCCAGTTGGCGGATGCAAGCGTTCGAGCTCTTTGGCGGGCATGGGGCGTTCAAACAAGAACCCCTGCAACTGATCGCACTCCTTGAAGCGCAGGATTTCCGCCTGCATTCGGGTTTCTACACCTTCGGCAGTTACGGTCATACCAAGGCTTTTGGCCATCGCGATCACGGCAGAGACAATTTTCTGGCTGCCATCATCATCCACAATATCCTTGATAAACTGCTTGTCGATCTTGAGCTTATCAATAGGAAGCTTGCGCAAATACGACAACGAGGAATAACCCGTACCAAAATCATCCATCGCCAGGCTATAGCCGTTTTCTTTCAACCGGTGCAGCTGCCGAATCACCTGGGTAGCGCCGTGCAGGATAAATCCTTCGGTGATTTCCAGCTCGATATTACTCGCGGTACAGCCGCTTTCTTCGATCATGGCCATAACGTCGGTCGCAAATTCCGGGCGTTTGAGAAAACCACCGGACAGGTTGATGGCCATCTTGCCGTAAATAACCCCGGAGTTGTTCCAGTCCATGGCTTGTTGGCTGGCGGTGCGCACAACCCAGTTTTCCAGCTCAGCCATCAGGCCCATTTTTTCGGCGACGGGTAAAAATTCTTCCGGTGAGATTTCACCGCGCTCAGGATGCTGCCAGCGTACCAGCGCTTCTACGCCCTGCAGTTGACCCGTTCTGGTATCCACCTGCGGCTGATAGACAAGCTTCAGCTCGTTTTCCTGGATAGCCCGATGCAACTGATATTCGGTTTTCAGAATATCCCGCGACATCGAATCGGTATCTTCGTTAAAGAAGAAACAACGGTTTTTGCCAGACTCCTTGGCTTGATACATGGCCATATCACTCTTGCGCAACAGTGTTGCCGCATCACAGCCATCATCCGGATAAATACAGATACCGATGCTGGCAGTCACTCGCACGGAATCATTTTCGATCACAAAAGCCGACGACAAACGTCGGGTCAGCTTGCTCAATACTGCCCGGGCGGCATCGGCCTGACCAATACCTTCCAGCAACACAACAAATTCATCGCCACCCAGGCGGGCCACCACGTCTTCACCCCGTAACTCTTCTTTCAAGGCATCCGCGACTTGCTTCAGTAATTGATCACCGGCCCGGTGCCCCAGGCCATCATTGATGTATTTGAAATTGTCGAGATCAATAAACAGTAGGGCAAATTTTTCCCGGTGCCGTTTGGCGCGGCTGATGGCGGCATCGATCGATTCCTGCAACATCACCCGATTGGGCAAGCCGGTCAGGGCATCATGGTAGGCTTGATGCTCCAGCTGGACATAGGCATCACGAATTTCGCTGATATCAGCAAAAGAAAATACATAATGGCTTCGACGCCCTCTGATATCACGCACACTGCTGATCGACAACCGAACCGGACACAGCGCTCCCGACAGGGTCAAGGCTTGCCACTCTCCTCCCCAATGATCGGCATCTTCGACGTATTGCTGTAATGACAGGCCGCCAGGCTCCATTCGCTCCAGTAAAAAGATATCCGGGGTGGCACCGGTAACCTTCTCTTCCGACAGCCCGCACAAGCGGGTAAACATGCTATTGACGTGTTCCACTTTCCAGTGGGCATCGGTGATTACCATGGCTTCTCCCGCTTCCCGGAAAGCACTGGCGTAGTGACGCAGCCGTTTTTCCTTTTCCAGACGATCAGTGATGTCGACAACCGTCGCGGATACCCGGATGCCATCATCAGACTCTACCGGGCTAAGGCTGATCTCCACGTCAATCAGATGGCCATCACGATGCTTGCCGTGGATATGCTTGTTCTTGGCCATTGTTCGACGCCCGGACTGGCCGATATCCGCCGTGGATGGGTCTGGATAAAACAGCATCTCGTTGTCCGGTGCCAGGATCTCCATCGGTTGACCAAGCAGCTCCCCTTTATGGTATCCAAACAGCTCATCCAGAGCCGGGTTGGTCATCAGAATCAGGCCGTTACCATCCACAATCAGGATGCCGTTGACATTACCATTAACCAGATTCTGTGCCTGGGCACGTGCGTGGGTGAGATCGGCTGACATATCACGCAGGCGCTCCGACTCCTGTAGCTGCAGAGCGACATTGGCATGGCGATGACGAAAATACATAAAGGCCAGCAACAGATCCCAGATCACTATCCCGACCGAGATACATCCAATCCAGACATAGAGGCTCTCGTTACTGACCAGTTGTGCCTGCTCTTCACTGGAAATAAAACTGACCAATATCAGTTTGGGGGCATGGCGATAATCCATCGCGTCCGAATCACCCCATTGCCGCTCACCGATATCGGCGACATCCCAAATCCAGATGCCTTCAGGCTCCACCAGGGTACCGGATACTTGCTGCTCCATGGCGCGCCAGGCGGCCTCCGAACTGTCCCGGATGCGTTTGGGGTTGCCAAACATAAAGCCCCATTCATCCTGGGGATTGAAGCCTTTTAGCCAGTCGCCGTTACGATTGGCCATTAACAATGAGTTGTGGGCGGTACTGTGTTCCAACCATTCAAACATCGGGGTCAGGCTGTCATTAATGATCACAATGCCACGATCTTTGCCTGTGCTATCAAATACCCGAGTGGCGGCCCGGATCATGGGCCGGAACGGCCGTTCGACTTCGCCGTACTCCACGTTCAGATCGATAGGGGAAAAATACACACTGCCAGCCGATACCTTGATGGCATCCTGGAAGTAGTAACGATTTGATTTGTCTTGCAACTTGGCGGTGGGAACATGCTGGATACTGCGGCCAAAGCGCTGCAAGCGCACCCGTTCAATACCCTTTTCATCTATCCATCGGGCCTGATAATAAGAGATGTGTCGGTTGGCGACGCCAAACAGAATGTCTGACATCCGGGTGTTGGCATCCTCTTGCGCCAAGGCGGCCTTCAGGGCTGGCTCCTGGGCCAGAGAACGTAACAAATCGCCGGTGTTGGCCATATATCCAGACAGCTGTGAACTGACCAGCTGCACCTGCCGTTCTTCATGGCGTTGCTTGTCGTAAACAATCCGCTCGTTCCAGATGGAGGTAATCCCCCATCCGGTGACAGCCGTCACCACGGAAACCAGTAGCAGCGACAGAAAAACATGTTTACGGACCATCTGCTTTTACTCCCTGAACGTCCACGCGTGTGCAGACATATTATTATATTTCCGTACAACAACTGTATAACGTTCGCACAGGAAATGTACAGAATATAATCAATCAGTCAGGGGCTACAATATTTCTCAGCGGCCATGCTCCGCTACCGACTGTTCGCTTTTAGAGTTTATCAACGCAGCTACCAATAAAGAATAGTAATAATTACTGGAAGCAGTACCCGTTGGCAGAAAATGGCACCCGTTCGGGATATTGGCCTCACTGGCCGAATCACAGAACGGGTTGATCGTTTTACTTGGCGCTGGCCAGATTATCCAGATAACGTTCGGCATCCAGTGCCGCCATGCAGCCGGTCCCAGCAGAGGTAATGGCTTGGCGATAAATGTGATCCGATACATCACCGGCGGCAAACACACCCTCTACGCTGGTTTGAGTGGCATTACCATGGCTGCCAGTCTGAACTTTCAGGTAGCCGCCTTCCATATCCAGCTGGCCTTCAAAAATACCGGTGTTGGGTGAGTGACCAATGGCAATAAAGATACCATCCAGGGCAATATCGGTCTTTGCATCGGTATCACGATGTTTGATACGCATACCAGTGACGCCCATATCATCGCCCAGGACTTCATCCAGCTCGCTGTTCCAGTGAATGGTGACATTGCCGTTAGCGGCTTTATCGAGCAGCTTGTCGGCGAGGATTTTTTCTGAACTGAAGCTGTCACGACGGTGAACAACAATGACCTCAGAGGCGATATTGGCAAGGTACAAGGCTTCCTCAACAGCAGTATTACCACCACCAATCACCGCTACCGGTTTTTTGCGATAGAAAAATCCGTCGCAGGTGGCACAAGCCGATACACCCTTGCCCTTGAAGGCTTCTTCGCTTTCCAGACCAAGGTAACGGGCGCTGGCACCGGTGGCGATAATCAGAGCATCACATGTGTATTCACCGCTATCACCCTGCAGTACAAACGGACGTTGATCCAGTTTGACCGTGTGAATCTGGTCAAAAACAATTTCGGTATCAAAACGCTCGGCATGGGCTTTCATGCGCTCCATCAGCTCCGGCCCTTGCACTCCGGCAGTATCACCCGGCCAGTTATCAACCTCAGTGGTGGTGGTCAGCTGCCCTCCCATTTGCATGCCGGTAATCATTACCGGGTTCAGATTGGCGCGCGCAGCATATACCGCGGCGGTATAACCAGCAGGGCCAGAACCTAGGATTAACAGTTTTACGTGGCGTGACGAGCTCATACAAAAATCTCCAGAAGGGAAACCCGCCGACGATGTCTACATCGTCCGGCGATAAATCGGAATACAGACACTTGGTACTTGGTAATGGGGGCAAGCTTATCGGTTGCCAAGGCGGCGGTTCAATAGTATTTGCCAATTACAGGGCGCTTTTCTCAATCAAATATTTTTTCCCGCCCCCAAACCTTGCCCGTAATCATTAACGGTTATGGTCTCGACCAGCCTTGATGCGTTTCACTTGCGCTATTTTCCTGCCATCAGCTGCCCCGGTAACGCCTGATCAGCCAAAGTGACAAGGTGGCCATGATCCACAGATTTGGCTTCCGGGGCTTGGCAAGATCAACAGCAAAGGCCATAGTAATTGCACTACTCACAGAGGGAGGGACACATTGCCAGTCGACCTGTCTATATCTGCGGCTCCGTATCACCATCAGGAATCGTACTGTTTGTTTTCCCTGCCAGCCGGTGTTGATGATACGGCTGCATTCGCTACCCCGACCACTTATCCATTACCTCCGACGTCATCTGCCACGTCACCTTGTCCATCCGGCCAATCCCCGGAACGCATCACCACAGACTCACCGCTTGCTTCTCTGAACCTGAAACCAGGAGAGTGTTTTTATGGCCGCGCGCAAAACTGCTACCAAGCTGTATGTTCTGGATACCAACGTGCTGATTCACGACCCCAGTGCCATTCATCAATTTGAAGAACACCAGGTCGTTATTCCCATGACGGTACTGGAAGAACTCGACAAGCTGAAAATGGGCAAAGCTGCCATCGCCACCGATTGCCGGGAAGCGATACGACAAATTGATCGTATTATTGGCAAAGCCAGCCCGACCGAGATTGCCAAAGGAGTACCGATAAAGCGGGCCGATGGCAAGTCACTCGGTTCGTTTTCCATTCTGCTGGATACCTTTGATAGCCGTCACGCGCCCTTATCCCGGGAGATGAACGACAACAAAATCATCAATGGCCTGATCGCTCTGCAGGAAAAATCTCCCCACCGCGACATTATTCTGATCACCAAAGACATCAATATGCGCCTCAAGGCACGGGGCTGTGGTATCGGTGCACAGGACTATCAGAACGACCAGATGCTGTCGGATGTGTCGCTGCTGGAAACCGGCTACCACACCTATGCCGATTCATTCTGGGACAGCCAGACCCAGGTCAACAGCTTCCATGATGCCACCGGGACTTTCCACCGTATTCCGCGAGGCCATTTGCCTGACGAACTGTATCTCAATCATTTTATCCTTGATGAAAGCGGCTTTGTCGGCAAGGTGGTGGATCTGGACAACGACACGGCGGTATTGCACGACTTGCCGGTGGAGCAACTGATGTCTCAGGTAGCCTGGGGACTGCGTCCACGGGACCTGCCCCAGGCGCTGGCATTACATCTGTTGCTCGATCCGTCGGTCTCGCTGGTAACGCTCAGTGGTCAGGCCGGTTCCGGCAAAACCATTCTGGCACTGGCCGCTGCCATTGAAATGACCGTCGCCACCCAGCAGTTTCGCCGGATTATCGCCACCCGCAGCACCCGAGGCCTGGACGAGGATATTGGTTATTTGCCCGGCACCGAGGCGGAAAAAATGGAACCATGGCTCGGCGCCATCACCGATAACCTTGAAGCCCTGCATTACGAAGATGAGCACGCCACCAGCAGCGTCGATTATATTTTGCAAAAAGTACCGTTGCAGTTCAAATCGCTGAATTATATTCGTGGCCGCAGCTTCCAGCACAGCCTGATCCTGATCGATGAATGCCAGAACCTGACCCCTCACCAAATGAAAACCATCATTACCCGCGCAGGTTCCGGCAGCAAGGTGGTCTGTCTGGGTAATCTCGCCCAGATCGACACGCCATACCTGACCCCTGTCAGTTCTGGCTTGACCTATCTGATAGAGCGCTTCAAGGCCTTTGACCAGGGCGGTACCATTCATCTGCAAGGGTCGCCGCGTTCGCCTCTGGCGGAATATGCAGAAACCCATCTCTGATGGGTCTTTCCACCGTCATATACAGCAGGACAGCGGGCTGATAAGCCCGCATGTACCAAACGGTTTTTCAGGCTGTCGATGGCCGCTGCCCAGCGATAAGCAGATGACAGCCAGCGTCAGAGACGTATGCTGTAGCCGAATTTTTTTACCGGATATCAAGATGATCAAACGTGTTGCTATTTATTGTGGTTCCCGCCTGGGGAATGACCCGGCCTATGCCGCTGCCGCAACAACATTAGCCACTTTTCTCGCCCAACAAGGCATTGGCATTGTCTATGGTGGCAGTCAATCAGGGCTGATGGGAATAGTCGCCAATGCGGCGCTGGCAGCCGGTGGGGAAGTGATTGGTGTTATGCCTGGGGTACTCGGGCAACAGGAAAGAATCCACACCGGTCTGACACAAATACACCACGTACACAGCATGCATGAACGTAAGGCACTGATGGCCGATCTGGCCGATGCCTTTGTGGCTTTACCCGGTGGTATCGGCACCCTGGATGAATTGGTCGAAGTCTGGTGTTGGGCCAACATCGGTGATCACAACAAGCCTTGTGCCTGTTTTGATGTTGACCAGTTCTGGCAGCCGTTTTTTGACTTGCTGACGCATATTCGCCAGCAAGGATTTGCCCATCAAAGCGGAGAACTGTTGCGGGCCAGCGAACCAGCCCTCTTGCTGCAACAGCTTGAGCACTATGCGTTGGCGGGTTCCGGCTCGGAAGCGGGTTCTTCCAGTAAATGACGGCTTTCTGCCGCAAAACCGGCACCGACTTCCAGATAGTAGTTAAAGACGACATCCACTCCCAGGTCGATCAGCTCCTGGCATTCATCGTCGTAACGGGCCACGGCAGAAATCTTGCCGGTATAACCGGACAGGCGCAGCATCTCCAGCGTGCTCTTCATTTCCAGTTGTGCCGGTAACGCCATCATCACCAGACGGATATCGTTACGAGCAGCGCCAATACTTTCCCAGAACTCCATATCGTCCGCATCTCCGACCACCACGTTCAGGCCTTTACTTTTCAGATAGGCGATACGTTCAGGGTCAGACTCCACCCCACAGATACGGTTGCCATACTCAGCTTCCATCGCACGGTAAGCGCCCTTGCCAACCCGGCCCATGCCCAGAATAAGCACCTCGGCCTGTACCGGCGTTTCGTAGGTTGAGTGCGCTCCCGGGCGCTCATAACGGTTGATCTGTTCCTTGCGCTGCGCATAAATATGGTGGGCGCGGCGATACACGGCAGTACTGAGTACAAACGATAGCGACATGGAAACCGCCAGAATCACCAGCCAGTCGTTACTCAACCAGCCATTGTCCACGCTCAGGTGCGCCACAATCAGTCCGAACTCGCTGAAGTTGGTTAACGCCAGAGCACTCAGATATGACGTCCGTCCTGAAATCTTGAATTTCAGCATCAGGACAAAAAACAGACCGAACTTCACGATCA
This sequence comes from Oceanobacter sp. 5_MG-2023, assembly GCF_030548165.1. Lineage (NCBI taxonomy): Bacteria > Pseudomonadati > Pseudomonadota > Gammaproteobacteria > Oceanospirillales > Oceanospirillaceae > Oceanobacter > Oceanobacter sp. 5_MG-2023. The sequence continues at coordinate 75,469 of NZ_JAUORS010000006.1, forward strand.
ACAATGAGGTTAACAGCAGCACCGGCAAGGCCATATCGAGGGTTGGCAAGGCGGTAAAGCCGATCGACAGAAAGAACCCGATCAGGAATAGATCCTTGAACCCCATCAATGCCTTGTAGATTTCAACCGACTTGCTGTGAGAAGCCAGCAGCACACCGATCAACAAAGCCCCCAGATCACCTTTCATATGCACCAGCGAGAACAGCTCCGATCCCCCCAACGCCAGAAAGAAGCCCAGCAAAGGCAATAACTCATCGTGACCAACCCGGCTGACCAGACGATGCAGCATGGGTTTCAGCAGCCATAAGCCCAGCAAACCAAACGCCATGATCGATGGAATCTTGCCAGTTGAGGCCACCAAGAAAATAACCGCAACAATATCCTGAATGACCAGAATCCCGACCACAATCTTGCCATGGCGGGCTTTCAGCTCAGAGGCTTCTTCCAGCATCTTGATAACACAAACGGTCGAAGAAAAACTCAGGGCAAAACCGATCAACGCCTGAGTCTGCCAGGGGATTTCCAGATAATGGCTGATACCCAGCCATCCCAGCAAAGACACCACCCCAACCAGCAGCAACGTCCAGAGACTGGTATGCAGCACACTGGTTGCCCATACTTCGGTTTTTAACAACGCCTTGACGTTCAGCTTCAGGCCAATGGTAAACAGCATCAGGGTAATGCCCAGATCCGCTAGCCGGTTCAAGACCGAATCCGGTTCCATACCCACGGCATTCAACCCAAACCCGGCCAACAAATACCCTACCAATGGTGGCATGCCTACCTGCTTGACGACAAAGCCACATAAAAATGCCACCAGAATCCAGACAAAATCCATTCTTGCTCCTTTAAATGCTCCAGCAAAGCACAACTGCTGCCAGTGGCAAGAATACCAGCCGAAGCACTTTATTTCGCCACCGTGCCATCAGCAAAACCCCAAATCGTCTGACAATAACAGGGTTGTTCCCTATTCCAGCAGGTACAAATGGTGTACTGACCTGGCGCAGCGCCAGCTTTCGGCGCCAGTAGCCGGTCGATTCCGATTCCGCTACAGTCCAACACCACCCCACCTGCTTAATCCGATGCCAGAGGTTAAACGATTATTTTGCTCGATATTCTTTATCTTGATGACCATTTGGTGGCCATTAACAAACCCAGTGGCTTGCTGGTACATCGCAGTGATATTGACCGCCACGAAACCCGTTTTGTCTTGCAGCTACTGCGCAACCAGCTAGGTCAGCGGGTTTATCCGGTGCATCGGCTGGACAAACCAACGTCCGGGGTTCTGGTGTTTGCACTTTCCAGTGAGATAGCCAGCCAAATTGCTGATCAATGGCGGGAACGTGTGATCGATAAACGCTACCTGGCGATTGTGCGTGGTTATATGCCCGAGTATGTACACCTCGACTACGCCATGAGTCCGCCGATTGATAAATACGCCAAACAGCCAGTAATCAAACCACCACAAGAAGCCATTACCGACTTCCGTTTATTGGCCACCGTCGAGCTGGATGTCGAGATCGACAAGTATCCGCAATCCCGTTACTCACTGGTTGAAGCCATGCCGAAAACCGGGCGCAAGCACCAGATTCGCCGTCACCTGAAACATCTGAGCCACCCTATTATTTGTGATGCCCGTTATGGCAAGGGGCGCCACAGTCGCTACTTTCGTGACCACCTCAATGCCGGACGCTTGTTGCTCCACGCCTGGCAACTCCATATGACACACCCTGTCACACAACAGCCACTGGTGTTTACTGCTCCGCTGGATAACGTCTGGTGGTCACTGGTGCAGCGCTTCCAGTGGCAAGCACAGCTACCGGAGTTGCTCGCCGCAACCTTACCTGAGGATAACAAGGAGCGGACATCGGTCTGAGATTCTGCAGCCTACTCCCCAAAGTTGTGCACATTTTTGCCTGAATCAGAAGTTGTGCACAGCCTTGCAGAAAACAACCTCAGATCAAGCCTATTATCCACTGGCGATGACCTTTGAAGGCGTGTTGTCAGGCCATTTTTTTTCCTGAATGGTAAAAATAACCGATAATTTGCCTTGACGACCGGTTACCCACAGAATCTGTGGATAAATCTGAGGACAATTTCTTTAAAAGTACCTGCAAGCCGCACCAATACTGGCTTTTCCTTAAATTGTTCGGTTTTGAACCAAAAACAAAAACTCTTATATTTCAATAAGATAGCAATATATCGGTTTTTTTGAAGACACTTGTTGACTTTTATCGATGATGGAAATGACGGTTTTATGACTATGTGAATAACGCCTGTTAGAAAATATTGACGTGTCATTTTTAAAAAAAATCACTGTCAAGACTTGCAAGCTGTCATTCCTTGGTTAATTTCAAAATACCCGATCAAAAACCGGGAACAAGTCTGTGGATAATTATGGGGATAATTTTCTGGAATTTGAAATTGACAGCTGCCATTTTTGGAGCATCAAGACACATCTTTTTCAGCTTATAAAAAATACTTGCTTTTCAAGGTCTTAGGTACCGACTCCGGGTGCTTGTCAAGTACTGCATCCAAAAACTATCCATGACGACCATGATGGTCTATGTGAGTAATTCATCAAGCCAGTGCGAACAGCGACGGTATTCTCTGCTGATTCTGTACCAATTATTTGAAAATACACTTGACGTCATCAGACTGTCGATTTAGCCCACTGCCACTTCATCCACAGTTTCTGTGGATAATTGTGTGAATATCATCTTTAAAAGCGCTGCAGAGCCAGTCAGGGCAACGGTCCCGCTAATTTGTTCATTTTTTAACCAGCAAGAAAGACATGTTACCCACAGACACAGACAAAGCTTTGATTCGGTAACAGTCAAGCCTCGGCAGTAAAAAATATCATGGATATAAGCAGCGGCTATAAGAATTGTGAAGCAGACATGCGCCGCCAACATTGGCTTCACTGTTGGCGGGATAATAAAAACCCGGACAACAAACGCTGCAGAATACAGCGTCTATCGATCCGGGTATCAAGGGCTGGTCAGTGAGGCCTAGAGTACGCCCAGTGCTTCTGCCAGTTGGTCTGCTGGCATATAGCCAGGGAACAGACGGCCATCGTCAACAATAATGGCTGGGGTGCCATTCACACCCAGTTGTCGACCCATCAGGTACTGCTCTGCAATCGGTTCATTACATGCTGTACTCGCCTGCATATTGGCAACCAGTGTCTGCTGTAATTCATTTACGCGCTTCTGCACGGCAGCATCCCCTGCACGCAACTGCCGACTCAGGGAGTTCAGTTCACTCTGGGCATTTTTCATATCGGTCATGGCTGTCTTGCGATCATCCTGACACCAGACGTAGTTAATTTTCTGGAATGACTGGGTCAGCTGGCCAGTATTGGGATCCTGAATACCGGAACGAGGGTACGCCAGGTAACGCACGGTAATGCCCAGTTCATTAATACGCGGAATTTCCTTGTGCAGCTTCTGGCAATAACCGCAGTCAATATCAGTGAAAACGTTGATCAGCGCTTTTTGTTTGCCTTTGGCCGGGAACAGGACGGTATCGGTATCGGCAATGGTTGCCATGCTTTCGGCACGACGCGGGTTCATACGCTCTTGCGTCACATTGACCGCGTGTGGGCCATCAATGGCAATCAGTTCATCACGATAGATAAGATGGCTGGCATCCGGCGTCATATACAGTGCCGGGCCACCTTCCAGAATCACTTCCAGAATCTGGTTATTGGCAATCAGACTGGTACCTTCCACTTTTACCTGTGGCCCATACACCTGTTGTAAATGGGATTCTGCCAGTGTCCGGATTGCCGCGGCAGCAGCCTGAGTCGGTTCTGCTGCATCCGAATCGTTACAGGCGGTCAGACCAACCACCAAAAACGACAACAATAATTTCTTCATTGTGTCCTACACCCTGTTGTCAGGAATAAATTTCGGTTTTGAAGCCGGAGAGGGTCATTGGTTCCAACCAATTCATAGCGATCTTGCCAATACTGTTTTACAGCCATAAAAAAACGGGCACAAGGCCCGTTCTTTCCAAACAAGAAGGTTATACCTTCTCTTTGATACGTGCAGATTTACCGCTACGTTCACGCAGGTAGTACAGTTTCGCCTGACGCACATCACCACGACGTTTGACAGCCATGCTGTCAATCTGTGGGCTGTGAGTCTGGAAAGTACGTTCTACGCCAACACCGTGAGAGATTTTACGGACGGTGAAAGCAGAGTTCAGGCCGCGGTTACGCTTGCCAATCACTACACCTTCAAACGCCTGCAGACGCTCACGGGTACCTTCTTTTACCTTAACCTGTACAACCACAGTGTCACCTGGGCCGAATTCAGGAACGGATTCTTTCAGCTGGGCGTTCTCAATCTGCTGAATGATTGGGTTCTTGTTGCTCATTGTATGCTCCTTAACAGTCTGGCGATTTGGTGTCAGATTCACTCACTCGTTCGCTCAGATACTCTGTCAATAACCTATGTTGTTCGTTACTCAGTTCCAGCGTGTCCAGTAAATCCGGTCGACGCTCCCAGGTTCTGCCAAGAGACTGTTTCAGCCGCCATAGGCGGATTTTCTCGTGGTTGCCACTCAGTAATACCGCAGGGACAGATTGTCCGTCGTACACTTCCGGACGAGTATAATGGGGACAGTCGAGCAGGCCTTCCATAAAGGAGTCCTGCTGGGCCGACAAGTCATGCCCAAGTACACCCGGCACCAAACGAATCACCGCATCCATCAATGTCATTGCCGCCAGTTCACCGCCGCTGAGTACAAAGTCGCCAAGCGACCACTCTTCGTCGATTTCCTGCCCGATCAAACGTTCATCAATGCCTTCGTATCGTCCCGATACCAGAATCAGCTTGTCGTGTTGTGCCAGTTCCAGCACCCCCGCCTGATCCAGTTTGCGCCCTTGCGGTGACAGATAAATCACTCGCGCCGGTTTCCCTGGTTGCTGATCTGCCGCTTCACGAGCGGCGGCAATGGCATCCTGCAGCGGCTGGATTTTCATCAGCATGCCGGGGCCACCACCGTAAGGACGATCATCGACGGTCTGGTAGTTGTCGTACGCAAAATCACGGGGATTCCAACGCTCGACAGCAATCTGTCCCTGCTTCACTGCCCGTCCGCTGACACCATAATCGGTGAGCGAATTGAACATATCCGGAAACAGGGAAACAACGCCAAACCACATCGTGTGGGCCTCTATACCGGTGCTGTCAAAACAGCACTGGTCAGTAATCTGCTTCCCATTCGACCTGGATCACCTTGCTTTCAAGGTCGACATCCAGAACGATGGTATCTACGTAGGGGATCAGGCGTTGTTGCTGATCGATACTGCCTTCGCAGCTCGTCAGTTTCATTACCTGGTTACCACCACCAGAATCAAACAGCTCTTTTACCTTGCCCAGCAGCTGACCCTGGGTATTCTCTACCTTCAGATCTTCCAGCTGGAACCAATAAAATTCATCGTCGTCGGGTTCGGGTAATTGCGAGGTATAAACGGCAATCTCGGTTTGAGACAGCGCCAGCGCCGCATCGCGGTCTGCTATACCTTTCAGTTTTACCACAATCCCTTTGCTTTGGGTTTGGCTTGCTTCCACTTCAAACGTCCGCCACTCACCATTGATACTCAATAGCCAGATCGGGTAGTCCAGAATGTTGCTCACCGGATCGGTAAAGGAATACACCTTGACCCATCCCTTGATGCCAAATGCGGTCGAGATCTTGCCCAGAACGGTAATTTCCTGGTCAGTCACCAACGCTCCCTCAGCTGGCACGAATTAAGCTTCAGCGTCAGCTGCAGGAGCAGCAGGCTGGGCTTTACGTGCATCTTTGAGCAGTTTGGCAACACGCTCGGTAGGCTGAGCACCACGAGCCAGCCAGAAATCAACACGTTCCAGATCGATACGCAGGCCTTCTTCGGAGCCACGAGCAACCGGGTTAAAGAAACCCATACGCTCGATAAAGCGACCGTCGCGAGGACAACGCGAATCCGCTACGTTGATGTGATAAAAAGGACGTTTTTTTGAGCCACCACGGGCCAGACGAATAACTACCATAAAAAAGATCTACTCCGATCGTTTTATCAAGCGGAATCCCAGTCAGCGTTGGTCTGAAAAACAGAGTCACACTACCGGATATTCCGGGTGGCGGGTTTTGGAATCGCCCGCCGTTCAACATCTTTCCCGCTTGCCAATCATGCTGTTATCGCCCGGAGGCGATTCATCTCAATCCGGATACAGGCGAAAAAGGCCTATTAAAAGGGGCGCAGATTGTATGCTGGATAGATCAGGAAGTAAACGACAGTTTGCCGGCACTTGCCCGGACACACACCCGCCAGACCAAAGCCCAACAGCGCTTCAGGTGCTGGCCTTGTCGGCGGCAGAATGATCCGGGGTGGTATCGGTGCTTTTCGCCTTGAGTGGCTTCGATGGCTTGACCATCACAGAGGCCACGGCAGCCACCAGCATCGACACCCCCAACACCGCAAATGCCTCGTTGTAAGACATCACCGAGGCCTGCTGTTGCACCTCGGTTGCGACCTGAGACAATACTTGCGGCGCCTGTGCTGGCAGCCCCATTTGCTGCCCCAGCAGTGCCAGATAATCCAGCGTCGATTGGCTATTGGCCACCAGCGTCTCGCGAATTTCCGCACCATGCAGGTCAGTGCGTTTTTGCAACAGGGTTGCCAGGCCAGCAATACCTATCGCTCCACCCAGGTTACGCATCACGTTAAACAACGTCGACGCCGAAGCAACATCCTGCGGCGGTAACGCCGCTGCCGACATTAATGACAGCGGCACCATGATAAACGGCTGTCCTAACGCCCGCAGCAATAACGCCGGAATCAGATAACTGCCATCATAGTCCATGCTCATATGCATATTCATAAACAGGCTCATCCCCATGACCACAAACCCGATCGCTACCAAAAAACGGGCCTGCACAAACTTGAGAATTCTGGGGATCAACGGAAAAAACGGCAATTGTGGAAAGCCAACCCACATCAGTACCAGGCCAATATCCAACGCGGTGTAATCATGTAATGACGCCAGATACAAAGGCACCAGATACACGGAACCAAACAGCCCGAATCCCAGCATCAGATACGCCACACAGGCCAGACTGAAATCCTTGTTGGCAAACAGGCGCAGATTCACCAATGGAAACGGCACCCGTAACTGGTGTCGTACAAACAGTACCAGCGATAACGATGACACCAGCGCTAACCAGCGAATGTACTCAGCCTCAAACCAGTCATCCTTGGCGCCTTCTTCCAATACCAGCTGCAAACACCCCAACCCCAGCGCCATGGTGACCATGCCCAGCACATCTATCCGGGCTAACTGGGTGTCATCAACCTTGCGTTTCTCCAGCCCCATGGTCAGCAGGGTGATCACAGCGGCCCCGGGTATGACATTGAGGTAAAAGAGATAATGCCAGCTGAATGTTTCTGTTAACCAGCCTCCCAGTGTCGGGCCAATACTGGGAGCGAAGGTTGCTGTGACACCAAACAGCGCCATCCCGACCGGGCGTTTGTCCAGCGGCAGCAAGGTCACAATCAGGTTAAACGCCATCGGAATCAGCGCGCCGCCGGTAAATCCCTGCAACGCCCGGAATACAATCATGCTCTCGAGGTTCCAGGCCAGCGAACAGGCCAGCGAGGCCGCCACAAACGCCGCACTGTTCCACACCAGATAACGCCGCGGCGACAGCCAGGCGGCAAAAAAGCCGGTCAATGGGATAGCGATCATTTCAGCCACCAGGTACGAGGTCGCAATCCAGGAGGATTCCTCCAGAGTGGCACCCAACGCCGCCTGAATATCTTTCAACGAAGAATTGGTGATCTGAATATCGAGAATGGCCATAAAGGCACCCAACAGGGCACCAGCAATCGCTAACCAGTAGCGCGGAAAACGCTCAGTCACACGCTACTCAGCCACAGCAGCAGTAAAAACAGCAGCGTCAACCGACATGCCAGGGCGCAGCATCGAGGTATCCTGACCGTCCTCAAACACCAGCTTGACCGGTAATCGTTGTACCACCTTGGTGAAGTTACCCGTTGCATTCTGAGGAGGCAGCAGAGCAAATTCTGAACCGGTGGCCGCAAAAAAACTGTCAACATGGCCTTTGAATATCAGATCAGGCAAGGCATCAACCCGGATTTCAACCGCTTGTCCGACTTGCATCTCGGCCACCTGGGTTTCCTTGAAATTGGCATATACCCAAACCGGGTGAGTCACCAGACTCATCAAGCGGGCACCGGGTGCCGCACTCTGTCCCAGCTGAATCTGGCGGCTGGTGATTATCCCATCACGGGGAGCCACAATGGTGCAGTAATCCAGCATCAGCTGAGCCTGAGCCACCGCCGCCCGGGCTTCTGCCACACTGGCCTGTAACTGCGGAGCCTCGCCCTTGACCGCCACCAGATTGGCCTTGCGGGACGCCAGTTGGGCTTCGTTTTCGTGTAGTCGGGCCTCAGCCGAGGCCTGGGTCAGTTCGGCGGCATCAATGGCATCCTGCGATACATATTGCTGTTGTTTGAGTTGCTGCAGGCGCTTCAGTTGTTGTTGTGCGCGCCGGTATTCAGCCCGGGCACCTTCCAGCGAAGCCGCAGCTGAAGCGATTTGGGATTGTTCCGCCACTACCCGGTCGGCCAGATGTGTCAGTCGGGCCTGGGCTGCAGACAGCATGGCCTGCTGTTGCTGTAAACGGGTCAGATACAAGGCAGGGTCCAATGTCAGTAACACATCGCCCTGCTTCACCGCCCGATTGTCCTGGGCTTCCAGCGCCAGCACGGTTCCATCGATCCGGCTCATCACCGGTACAATATCGGCCTTGATGTAGGCATTGTCGGTATCTTCGCGGCCCTGATGCCACCACCACCAGTAACCCGCCAGACCGGTGACCAATAACAACAACAGAACAATCACTACTTTACGCATCGCCTTACATCACCCAGAGGAGCCAGAACAGGGCGCTAAACTAGCTTGCTATTTAACAAATTGGAAATTAAATTGTTTTCACATACTGTTCCATAACCGGCAACAACTGCGGTTATGCAAACAACCGTTACCACCACAATGATTACCATCATGACAACCACCATCATGATGATCACCATAACGGCGACCACGGTTATTATCGCAGCGCCACCCTGCCGACTGACCTTCCAGTCGGTGCAGGGCCACAGCGATAATCAAGGATAGCATCGGGGTAAAAGGCGAGCGGAAAGACGCAATAAAAGTCAGGAGTTAGCGATAGCGCTACAGCTCTGACAGGATTTCCGCACGTTTGGTACGATATTCCTGTTCGCTGAGCAGGTTCTTCTCACGCAGGGTTTGCAAGCGCAACAGGCGCTCTTCGACGGTTTTACCTTGCGCCGGTGGTACAACAACCTCTCGCTGCACGCTCTGATGCTGCTGGATTCTGTCATCACAGACATAATACCGCGCCGTCATCTTGGTTTTGGTAAAGTTCTTGTAGTTACCGGTTGCCATGCGTTTGCGATGATCACTCTGATTGGTCGAGGTAATCACTATCTGGTCAGCCCCGAACTCTGCGGCTGATTGCCGATGCTCCTGCTGACAATGCTGAATGCCATTACGACCGTTGTTGATACAGGTGCTCTGCTTGACCATACGGCAGCGTTGTTCATCCACAGATTTTTTAATTTCTACCGCTTGAGCCGTCACGCTGGCACTGACACCCAGCAATACTACCGCCAACATCTTTTTCATGATTTGTCTCGTCATTACTGCCGTTGCCATAACTACCAGAACCACCCGACTTCTTATAAATCGCTGCAGCGTAGCTCAGGCTTGTGATAACGGCCGGTTAATAGAGCCAATCCGCTGCCCCAAAGGCTGGCGGATTGGCAGTAGTGCCTGCGTTGACCGGTAAAGAGAAGCCGGATCAGGCAGTTCAGTTCTCTTCACACCAGACGCGCGCGTTGCGGAACATACGCATCCAGGCACCGTCTTCGCTCCAGGGTTCGCCATCCGCTCCAAGTGGAATATACGAATTCTGGATAGCACGGAATACGCGCTCCGGGTGCGGCATCATGATCGTTACCCGACCATCAGCCGCGGTCAGACCGGTAATACCTTCTGGCGAGCCATTCGGGTTGAGCGGATATTGCTCTGTGACCTTGCCATAATGATCAACATAACGCAGCGCCACTTGGCCGGCCAGTTCACTGAGATCCGCTTGTGAGCCAAACTCTGCCCGGCCTTCACCATGCGCCACCGCAATCGGCATGCGCGAACCAGCCATGCCCGCAAGGAACACGGAATCGGATTCCTGCACTTCGACCATCGCCACCCGTGCTTCAAATTGCTCGCTCATATTGCGCACAAAATGTGGCCAGTGTTCAGCACCCGGTATCAGTTCGTGCAGGTTTGACAACATCTGGCAACCATTACAAACCCCGAGGGCAAAAGTATCTGGGCGTGCAAAGAAGGCGGCAAACTGGCTACGGGCCTGATCGTTAAACAAGATCGACTTGGCCCAGCCTTCCCCGGCACCCAATACGTCACCGTAAGAGAACCCGCCACAGGCCACCAGGCCGCGGAAGCCTTCCAGCGTCACAGCCCCTGACAGTATATCGCTCATATGCACGTCAACAGTGGCAAACCCGGCGCGATCAAACGCAGCCGCCATTTCGATCTGGCCGTTAACCCCTTGTTCCCGCAGGATGGCCACTTTCGGCGCATCGGCAGATATTGAATCGGGCAAATCTGCCGTAATATCCTCGTTCACATCAAAGCTTAACTCGGCGTGAATCCCGGGATTGTCGCTGTCCAGCAGGGCATCAAACTCTTGCTGGGCGCAGTCGGCGTTGTCGCGCAGCGCCTGCATACGGAAACTGGTTTCTGCCCAGACCCGATGCCAGCGAGTGCGGGATTCACTGAGGAATTCTTCATCCTGAAAGCTGAAGGTGATCTGGTCATCGTCATTGGCGGCACCAATCACGGCGGTGCAATCTCCCAGACCGGCGGCTTCAAATTGAGCCAGTACGGCTTCCAGATCGTCACGACGTACCTGCATCACTGCGCCCGGCTCTTCGGCAAACAGTGCTGCTGCCAGCTCGGACGGGGTATCGGCCAGCAGATCCATGGAAATATCCAGACCTGCGTGACCGGCAAACGCCATTTCCACCAGGGTAGCAAACAACCCACCATCTGAGCGGTCGTGATACGCCAGCAACTTGCCGTCGGCATTCAACCCTTGCACCACAGCAAAGAAAGCCTGCAAGTCTTCGGCATCGTCGAGATCGGCCGGAATGTCTCCGACTTGCTGATACACCTGGGCCAGACAAGAGGCTCCCAGGCGGTTCTGGCCACGGCCCAGATCCACCAGAATCAGGTCAGAGGCCATGTCTTTCTGAATTTGTGGTGTCAGAACCAGGCGGGCATCCGATACTGGCGCAAAGCCTGTAATCACCAGAGACATGGGGGAAGTCACCGCCTTGTCCAGGCTATCGCCCTGTTCGTTGGTGTCTTGCCAGCGGGTTTTCATCGACATGGAGTCTTTGCCCACTGGAATGGTCACTTGCAGCTCGGGGCAGAGCTCCATCCCAACGGCTTTTACCGTGGCGTACAGTTTCTCGTCTTCACCCTCGTGACCAGCCGCACACATCCAGTTGGCTGACAACTTGATGTCGGCTAACCGGGCAATCGGTGCCGCCGCCAGGTTGGTGATGGCTTCCGCCACTGCCAGTCGACCGGATGCCGGTGCATCCAGCAATGCAACCGGAGTACGCTCCCCCATCGCCATGGCTTCACCGACATAACTGTCGTAAGACGCAGTAGTTACCGCCACGTCTGCGACTGGCACCTGCCAAGGACCAACAAACTGGTCACGGGCAACGGTACCGGTAATGGAGCGGTCACCAATGGTGATCAGAAAGGACTTGCTGGCAACTGTTGGCAAGGTCAGTACCCGCTCCGCCGCTTCGGCCAGATCAATACCTGTCGTATCAAACGGCGTTGCCACTGTGGCGCGAGTGCTGGCATCCCGGTGCATACGCGGTGGCTTGCCCAGCAATACCTGCAATGGCATATCCACGGGCTTGTTGCCAAAGTGGCTGTCGGTCACGGTCAGATGTTCTTCTTCGGTGGCGTAACCCACCACGGCATAAGGACAACGCTCACGCTGACAGATGGCATCAAAGGTGGCCAGTTCCTGCTGCGGCACCGCCATCACGTAACGTTCCTGGGATTCATTCGACCAGATAGCCCGTGGGCTCATGCCTGGCTCATCATTCGGGACGTTTCGCAGTTCAAACTGACCGCCACGTCCACCGTCCCCCACCAGCTCAGGGAAAGCGTTGGAGATACCACCAGCACCCACATCGTGAATAAAGGCAATCGGGTTCTGCTCGCCTTTCTGCCAGCAGCGATCGATCACTTCCTGGCACCGGCGTTCCATTTCCGGGTTTTCACGCTGTACGGAAGCAAAATCGAGATCGGCATTGGACTGGCCAGAGGCCATCGACGACGCTGCGCCACCGCCCAGGCCAATCTGCATCGCCGGGCCACCCAGCACAATCAGGGCAGCACCGACAGGAATATCACCCTTTTGTACATGCTCATCACGAATATTGCCGTAACCACCGGCAATCATGATCGGCTTGTGATAACCCCGGACTTCACCATCGTGTTGCAGTTCAAAAGTACGGAAGTAACCACACAGGTTCGGGCGGCCAAATTCATTATTAAATGCCGCACCGCCCAATGGGCCATCCGTCATGATATCGAGAGCCGAGACAATCCGGTCCGGCTTGCCATACTGGCTTTCCCATGGCTGTTCAAAGCCGGGGATTTTGAGATCGGAAACCGTAAAACCGGTCAGGCCTGCTTTAGGCTTGGAGCCACGGCCTGTTGCCCCTTCGTCACGAATCTCGCCACCAGAACCGGTGGCCGCCCCGGAGTGTGGTGCAATCGCAGTTGGGTGGTTATGGGTTTCCACCTTCATCAGGATATGCATGGCTTCTTCGTGATAGCCGTACTGACCGGACTGTTCCGTCCCCATCGGGTTCGGGAAGAAGCGCCCTGCCTGATGACCACGGATCACCGACGCGTTGTCTTTATAGGCAGAGAGAATATTGTCGTGATAACACTCGTAAGTGTTCTTGATCATCTGGAACAGGGATCTGTCCTGCTCCTGACCATCAATGGTCCAGCTGGCGTTAAAAATCTTGTGACGACAATGCTCGGAATTAGCCTGGGCAAACATCATCAGCTCAACGTCGGTCGGGTTACGCCCCATGATCTTGTAGTTATCAACCAGATAATCCACTTCATCATCGGCCAGGGCCAGGCCCAGCTCTTTATCTGCCGCCAACAGCGCCTCTCGACCACCACTCAGCACATCCACTGTCGTCAAGGGTGCCGGTTCGGCATGGGAGAACAGCGCCGCGGCGCCATCGTGGTGGTCAAGAACCACTTCAACCATACGATCATGCAAGGCGGCGGTCACCGCATCACGATCAGCAGCACGGCTGCCAGTGACGTAATAGGCGATACCCCGCTCCAGCCGCAACACCTTATCCAGGCCACAGTTATGGGCAATATCCGTGGCTTTCGATGACCAGGGAGAAATGGTGCCAAAACGGGGAATGACCAGAAATAAATCCGCCTCATCCATAAAGCCGGATTCCACGCTGTCAGCCTTGGGGCCATAACGAAGAATTCGCTCCAGAATCAGGTGCTCATGGTCAGCCAGATCGGCTTTGAGATCAGCAAAATGAACGAACTCGGCATAGACGCCAGTAACGGATGGAACTGCGTTCTGCAGTTTGCTGAGAATTCTGGATTGACGAAATTCCGAAAGCGCTGGTGCGCCACGCAGCTCAAGCATTGTGCCTTGACTCCAGGGGTGGGGCCGAAAATACGGGAAAAAATGAGGCCAAATGATACTGGATAGCAATCAACTCTGCTACCAGATGGCATCGTCTGAGCGACTGCGGCAACAGAGTTTTTCTGTTCTGATTACCGGATAAACTGATCAGAAAAGCAGCTACTCCGTGCTGAAAGCAGCCAAAAACAGGACAAAACAGTCCGACACAAGCGCACCACTCCGGCTGTCAGCAAGCGGCTTGCTGCGCTTGTCTGATTCGTGGCCATGGCACGCCCAAATGCGATGAAACCGGGCTTTATGGCGAATAAACAACCAGCAAAACCATCCTTATTGTCTTGATAACCACGACCAGATCACGATTAAACCACCTGCCATTGACAACACCTATTGCCACCATTCAGAGAAGCTCTTGGCTCAACGATTGTTTTTTAACCAACTTATGGTGTAAAATGGAACAATAATTGCTGCCACGCACCAGATTAGTGCAGGAGAGCACGATAGTTAATAATGGAGCCAACCTTACATGCTGATGAAATCAGTCAAACTGCTAACGGGTCTGATGACTCTGCTGGTCTGCCTTACCGCGATCACAGGTAGTGTACGCCCGACACAGTTAGAGCAAATACGGATGCACGGTGAAATCACCATGATTACCCGTAACAGCCCAGTGACCTACTACGAAGACCGTACAGGCCCGTCAGGCTATGAACTGGAACTGGCTCAGGCATTTGCCGACTATCTTGGTGTGCGACTGAATGTACAGGTGGCCGACAACCTGACTGGCATATTCACAGCATTAAATGCCGACCAGGCACAGTTTGCTGCCGCCGGCCTGGCTGTTACACCAGAACGTCAACGCTGGTTCCGTTTCAGCGAACCCTACCAGCAAGTCCGTGAACACGTGATCTATCGCCGTGGCACCCAGCGCCCACGCAAGCTCGACGACATGCTCAGCGGTATGATTGTAGTCCCGGCGTCATCCAGCCATGCCCAGACATTACGTCGTGCCCAGGTGGATGAACGTCCAGAGCTGAGCTGGAGCGAAACCGGCGAGCTGGATATTACCGATTTGATGCATATGGTTGCTAATGGTGATATCGACTACACCCTGGTCAACTCCAACGAATTCAATATGCTGCAAGCCTATATCCCCAATATCGGTATCGGCTTCACCATTGATGATGAACGCTCATTGGCCTGGGCATTCCAGCACAATCGTGACAACTCTCTGCTCAACGCTTCACGAGAATTTTTTCAGTCACGCCAGACTCGTCAACAACTGGCAACGCTGAACGAGCGCTACTACGGCCATCTCGATGAGCTGAACTATGTCGGTGCCAAGCGTTTCTTGCGCCAGACTGTACGCAAGCTCGATCGCTACAAGCCGTATTTTGAACGATCCGCCAACGACAACCAGTTTGACTGGCGTCTGCTGGCAGCAGTGGGTTATCAGGAAAGCCACTGGAACCCGCTGGCAACCAGCTACACCGGCGTACGGGGCTTGATGATGCTGACCAATGCGACCGCAGGTGACCTTGGTGTCAGTGATCGTCTCGACCCAGAGCAAAGCATTCTTGGTGGCGGACGCTATCTGAACAGTTTACGCAACCGCCTGGGTACCCAGGTAGCCGAACCGGATCGTACCTGGATGACGCTGGCTTCCTACAATATTGGTTATGGCCACTTGCAGGACGCTCGCCGTCTGGCCTACGAAATGGGTGGCAATCCGAACCTGTGGCGCGATGTGAAAGAAGCTTTGCCACTGCTGAGCCAGAAGCGTTACCACAAAAACACCCGTTACGGTTATGCCCGTGGCAGTGAAGCCGTTGATTATGTCCAGAACATCCGCCGCTACTACGACGTACTGGTCTGGAATGACGAACAGGCTCTGCAGATTGCATCAACAGACAACGACAACCTGCACTTGTCCTCTTCCATGACTGTGGTACCGCCACTGCTCTGAATAACGGAAGCAGCCAGCCTGGCCATAACCGCCGGACAACAGCCATAAAAAAAACCGCAGCCCTTGTCAGGCTGCGGTTTTTTTATACTGCTCAATCAGTGAGATTGGCGATCATCGGTTACGATGATTTTTTATGACCACTCCAGACACCGCTAACATCTTCACCAGCCGCCTGGGCATCAGCGTGATACGAAGAACGTACCATTGGCCCGCTGGTTACCCGGCTAAAGCCCATTTCCTTGGCAATATTACCCAGCTCATCAAACTCTTCCGGTGTCACAAAACGCTCAACAGGCAAGTGTTCACGGCTTGGCTGCAAATACTGTCCCATGGTGATGTGGTCGACCAGATGAGCGCGCATGTCCTTCATCACTTCGATCACTTCTTCGTTGGTTTCACCCAGGCCCAGCATCAAGCCAGACTTGGTGGGTACATCGGGGCGACGTTGCTTGTAGTTTTTCAGCAAGTCCAGTGACCACTGGTAATCGGAACCTGGACGGCTTTTTTTGTACAGGCGAGGCACGGTTTCCAGGTTGTGGTTAAACACATCCGGTGGCGTTTGCTCCAGCGTATCCAGTGCAACATCCATACGACCACGGAAGTCCGGCACCAGTACTTCAATCTTGATACTCGGGCTGTGTTCACGGGTCAGGGAGATACAATCAGCAAAATGCTGGGCACCGCCATCGCGCAGATCGTCACGGTCGACCGAGGTCACTACAACGTATTTCAGCCCCATATCCGCAATTGCCAGTGCCAGGTTTTTCGGCTCATCAACATCCAGCGGATTCGGGCGACCATGGCCAACATCACAAAACGGGCAACGACGGGTACAGATATCACCCATAATCATAAACGTTGCCGTACCGCCACCAAAACACTCACCCAGGTTCGGGCAACTGGCTTCTTCGCATACGGTGTGCAATTTGTGTTTGCGCAGCTTGGCCTTGATATCACTGATTGCCGGGGTAGCCGGAATACGCACCCGAATCCAATCGGGTTTGCGTGGCATTTCTTCGGTAGGAATCACTTTAATCGGGATACGGGCAACCTTGTCAGCACCACGTAATTTTTGCCCTTGTACCGCTTTTACTCGTTCAGTCATCTGTTTACCCCAGCCTGCCCGGTCAGCGGGATCACCGCAACCAGGATGTATAATTTGGATCTGGCGCGGCAGATTATGCCGGGCTCGTGATCGTTGTGAAACCCAGGTGACGGATCAGCTGTTGTTCCAGCTGCCCAGCCACCTGATCGATGTTTAATCCGGCGTTTGGTGCTTCCCGAACCACCTGTGTCATTTCCAGCCCGGCGTAACCACAGGGGTTGATACGCAAGAAAGGCGTCATATCCATATCCACATTCAGCGCCAGACCATGAAAGGTACGGCCATTACGAATGCGCAGTCCCAGCGAGGCAATCTTGCGACCGTCGACATAAACCCCTGGCGCATCAGCTTTGGCAGCCGCATCAATACCCCATTGGGCCAGCGTCGCAGCGATCGATTCTTCCATGGCGGTCACCAAGGCCCGCGGACCAAGGCCAAGACGCTTGATATCCAGTAACAGATAAACCACCAGCTGGCCTGGGCCATGATAGGTCACCTGACCGCCGCGATCTGTCTGTACCACGGGAATATCCCCAGGCACCAGCACATGCTCGGCCTTGCCAGCCTGACCCTGGGTAAAGACGCCAGGATGCTGTAAAAACCAGATTTCATCCGTGGTCTCGGGTTGACGCCGGGCCGTAAAAGACACCATTTCCTCATAGCAGGGCTGATAATCAACCAGCCCCAGCTGACGAACCACCACCTCTGGCATCAGATCACCATATGCACCAGTTCGTGAGCACTCAGCTCTTTATGTAGCGCTTCCAGCTGCTCGATACCCGTCGCAGTAATATAAATTGTCAGCGACTGGAAATTACCCTTGCTGCTGTCACGCACCTGGATTTTCTCAAGATCGAACCCCGGAGCATGGAGATGGAAAATATCCAGCACGACCTGGCGATAATTATCCGTGCCCTTGCCAACAACCTTGACGGGGTAATTGGCGCAGGGAAATTCGATTTTCGGCGCTTCCTGGGTGGTTGCAGGCTGGCCATCCGCCTTGATCAAAGCCATGTCGATTACCTCAACAGTCGTGTAAAGAACATCTCGATTTCACCCATCAGCTGACCAACCAGACCGGATTCTTCTACCGCACTGATGGCAATCAATGGACGCTCCTCGATAACTTCACCGTCTTTGCGGACCACCAGAGTGCCCACCATATCACCTGCGGCAATAGGCGCCTTGATGTATTCATCGGTGTTCAGCTCAACATCCAGATCGCCTTCAGTACCACGGGGCACGGTCAGATAAAGGTCATCCTTCACCCCCAGGTCGATCTGATCTTGCTGGCCGAGCCAGACTTTGCGCTGTTCCAGCACATCGTTGGCGCTGTACAGTTTGTGGGTCTGGAAATAACGGAAGCCATAGGCCAGCAGCTTCTGGGTTTCCCTGGCACGGGCATCGTCACTGCGGGTACCCATCACCACGGCGATCAGGCGCATATCATCCCGCACCGCGGATGCAGCCAGACAGAATCCGGCAGCTTCGGTATGGCCGGTTTTCAGGCCATCGACAGAGTCATCACGCCACAACAGCTTGTTGCGGTTAGGTTGACGAATATCGTTGTATTCAAAGTATTTTTCAGAATACAGACCGTAATAGGCCGGGTGATCCTTGATGATATGCCACGCCAATGTGGCGATATCCCGTGCGGTTGAATGATGCTCTTCCGCAGGCCAGCCCGTTGCGTTCATGAAATGACTGTTGGTCATTCCCAGCTTGATGGCGTACTGGTTCATCCAGTCGGCAAATGCATCCTCAGAACCGGCAAAGTATTCTGCCACCGCCACCGAAGCGTCGTTGCCGGATTGCACAATAATGCCGCGCAGCAAGTCGATCAGTGAGACCTCGGTACCTTCGCGCACAAACATTTTGGAGCCGCCCTTTTTCCAGGCGTTAACACTGATTGGCACCATGGTGTCATCCGTAACATTACCCGTCACCAGTTCGTGCACAGCAATATAGCTGGTCAGCATCTTGGTCAGACTGGCAGGCGGCAAGGTCTCGTCGGCATTGTGCTCGACCAGGACATTGCCACTCTCAGCATCAATCAGAATAAAGGCCCGCGCATCCAGATCAGGAGCTTTGGGAACAATAATGGCAGCCGAAGCACAGGCCGCACTCAAGTATAAAAACAGGCTTAGTAGATAGCGCATGACTCTTGACTAACAGTAGGAGAGTTGAGCCGGGCATTGTAACACGGCCACCAGAATTTGCAGTCCAGACGAGAACGACATATTGCCGTCATAAAGAGCTGCGATATACAGGGTCACTGAGTCAGGATAATTGAGCCAGTCAGACCCCCGCTGGCCGCAATCAGGCAGTAAAGACTATAGGCGCAGTTCGCACCCCGATTTACACTGACCAATACAAACCAACGTTCACAAGAACCTTTATCTGACAGGAAGTTCCCATGCAACGCCTTGCCTGCTCCGGCCTGCTGGCCATCACAACGCTCGCTACCGCAGCTTTATTGACGTCGCCGCCGCTGCTGGCAGCCTCCCCATCAGCCTATCAGCCCAACTACCAACAGGGTCAGGCCTGGCTGGAATACCGCCTTGCCAACGAGACACCCGGCACCCGTGCACGTAACCTGATCCTGTTTCTTGGCGACGGCATGAGTGTCACCACGCTGACCGCTGCACGCATCTTTCAGGGCCAGCAACAAGGTTTCAGTGGTGAAGAAAACTTCCTGTCATTCGAGCGCTTCCCCTATTCCGGATTGGTCAAGACCTACAACACCAACCAGCAAACCCCGGATTCCGCCGGCACCATGAGCGCCATCATGACCGGCGTCAAAACCCGCGCCGGAGTGCTCAGTATTGGCCCCGAACAGGATCGCGCTGTCTGCCAGGGCAGCCAGGCCCACCAGCTGACAACATTACTGGAATACGCCAGCCAGCAAGGATTGGCCACCGGTGTGGTCACCACCGCCCGCCTGACTCACGCGACCCCGGCAGCAACCTACGCCCACACCCCCGAACGGGACTGGGAAGCCGACAGCGATCTGTCTGAAGAAGCGCGCCAGCAAGGCTGCGAAGACATTGCCGCCCAATTGATCCACCGCGGCTTTGCCAACGGGCTTGATCTTGCGATGGGCGGCGGCCGCAAGAACTTTATGACAACAGCCCGGGAAGGCGTACGTCTCGATACCGACCTGACCCAGCAATTCAGCACACGCTATCCCGACGGCCAACTTCTACTGAGCCGAAATGACCTTATGGGCATGCAGGCTCGTACCCCGGTGCTTGGCCTGTTCGCCGACAGCCATATGGCCTACGCCCATGACCGCACCAGCGCCGAACCCTCTCTCACCGAAATGACCTTTGCCGCCTTGCAGATCCTGCATCAGCAAACCCAAAACAGCGACCGGGGCTATGTCCTGATTATTGAAGGTGCCCGTATCGACCATGCCCATCATGCCGGCAATGCCTATCGCGCCCTCACTGATACCGTCGCCATGGCCGATGCTGTCGCCTTTGCCGACCGCATGACCAATGACAACGACACCCTGATCATGGTGACCGCAGATCACAGCCATACGCTGTCCTTCTCCGGTTACCCGCAACGTGGCAACGATATTCTTGGTCTGGTGCAACACAACGACCAGCTTACCCATGCCAGCGATGGTGCCCCTTACACCACGCTGGGCTATGCCAATGGCCTGGGTGCCAATGATATTGATCCGGTCAGCGCTACAGAATCCGGCCGCCAGAATGGCCGAGTCCACTGGCATGAGGATGAAGACACCAGCCACCCGGACTTCCATCAGGCTGCACTGGGCCACCGGGAAAGCGAAACCCATGGCAGCGACGATGTCGCGATTCACGCCAAAGGCCCGGGATCACAATGGTTCCGCGGCCTACTGGAACAAAACAGCCTGTTTCACCTCGCCAGCCGGGCACTGCACCTAACCACCCAGGCCCCGGCCGTCACGGAGGACAACTGATATGACCGTTATGACCCCACTCAAACGTGCCGCACAGCTCACCACCACCCTGAGTGCCATGGCACTGGCCAGCTGCGCGACCCATGACAGCAATACCGATCCGGTCAGCGACAGCCAGCCACAACACACCACCGAGGTATTGATCCCCGGCCCGGTCAGCAGCAGTGACTGGTATGCCCTAGGGCAACAACAAGCCGACCAGCGCCAACAACAGCCAGACAATCAACACCGAGCCAAAAACCTGGTGCTGGTCATTGGTGACGGCATGGGAATCACCACGTTAACGGCCGGGCGCATCTTCAGCGGCCAACAACTTGGTCTTAACGGCGAAGACTTTGCCATGAGCTTCGAAACCCTGCCCTATTCAGCTCTGGTCAAAACCTACAACACCGACCTGCAAACACCGGACTCGGCAGGCACCATTACAGCCCTGCTCACGGGCACAAAAACCCGTGCCGGAGTACTGTCCGTCGGCCCTGACGTCACCCGGGGAGACTGTGCCAGCGGTGCAGGCCAGACGCTCGACACACTGATGGATCTGGCACAAGCGCAAGGCAAGGGTACCGGTGTGGTCTCCACCACCCGCCTGACCCACGCCACCCCGGCGGCAACGTATGCCCACAGTGTCGATCGCAACTGGGAAAACGACAGCCAGCTGACTGACGAAGCCCGCACCTCCGGCTGTCAGGACATTGCCACCCAACTGGTCAACAGCGATCTCGATATTGCTCTTGGTGGTGGTCTGGCGCAATTTAACACCACTGCCACTGGCGGTGCTCGTCAGTCCGGCAACCTCACGGACGATTGGCAGCAGCGCCCGGATCATCACTTGCTCACCAACCGGGACGCCTTGCAAACCGCCGATTTGAGTCACGGCCAGTGGCTGGGGCTGTTTTCTCCCTCACACCTGCCATACGTTGACGATCGCGATACCCAAACTCCCGGTTTGCTGGATATGACCCAGGCCGCCGTGCAACGCCTGTCACACAACGAGGAAGGTTACGTACTGGTGATTGAAGCAGGCCGCATCGACCACGCCCACCATGAAGGCAATGGCTATCGCGCCCTGAAAGAAACCGAGGAATTACACCAAACGGTTGACTGGCTGCTGCAGTCTGTTGATCTCGAAAATACCCTGCTGCTGGTCACCGCCGACCATAGCCATACACTGACTCTGGCAGGCTATCCGACCCGCGGCAACCCGATGACAGCACTGGTAACGGGCAATGATGATCACGGCCACCCGGCACCAGAGCCTGATCGTCTGGCGGATGGCGAACACTACACATCGATGAATTATCGTAATGGCCCCGGCGCTGTCGCCATGCCGCGTCCGGCCATCAGCGCCGACGAAGCTGAATCACCAGACTATCGTCAGCAAGCGTTGATACCCATGTACTCAGAAACCCATGGCGGCGAAGACGTCGCCGTCTACGGGGCTGGCCCCTGGTCCCACCTGCTGGGTGGCACCATGGAACAACACTGGCTGTTTCACTTGATGCGTCATGCCCTGACCGTCGATACCGCAACAGGACGATAGCGACTGGGATAACAATAGGGATAGGGATACGTCGGTGATCGTACACGGGTCGCCGACGGCTTGGGTGTCACCGACTCGCCGTCGCGCCTGCTGTTGGCCAATTCGGTTGGTCAAGTCACAACTCACTCCGGAGCGGGTAACAGAGAGGCTGCCCGCGCAGGGTGCAAGGAAATCATGGGAGCGCCATCCTGTTGTTGATAACTGTGCCGTAAACGAAAATGCTCGTTAATGCGGCGAACACACAGGGTTATTCTGACCGTCAGCCAACGATAATCGACCCGATCTTCAGCATGCACGATCACCGATGCCTGATTATCAACAATCGCCTGACACAGCGGAGCCATTAACGTCTGGATCGACTGGTCACGCAGTTCAACCAGATTCGCATCCAGCAGAAACTCGGCCAATGGCGGGGAATTGTCTTCATAATGGCTGCGAAATTCATCATGCACTGCCATACCCAACGGACGATAATCCAGACGTACCACCACCGGGGTTTCCTCTTCGCCAGCCGTTGACAGCGGATAACCGGGGGCCATAAACGCCGGAGGGGTTTGTCCTTGCAGTAACAGTGCCCGGTCCAGCCGGTGCTGTAACCGGTCCAGGCCGTTACTGAGTGGCACCAGCGTCCATAGCTGCTCAAGTGCCATCGCCGCCGCCGCCAGCTCTCCCTGAGCCAACCAATCCTCAACCTGTTGCTGATAGGCGGCAGCCCATTGATAGGCCAGTGGCACCACCGCCATATTGGTGGGCCAGAGGCGACGAAATTCATCGATACGTACCATGGCGTTCCAGACCGCAGGCTGAGATAATCGCCCGGCAGCCAGATCCTGTCGGATCGCCGCCAATGCCGCGCTGGCAGCCGTTTCCTCATTCTGGTCGGTGGAAACAGCCGCAGAGCCCACCGGCTTGGCCTGTACTGACGGACTGCCGCCGGTCAATCCCCATAACACTGCGACTGACAAACAAAGAACCCATATACCGCCAGAGAATCCGGGCGGCCATCCCTGATACTGAACACTCATTCGAGGAAATACGCCTTTATGTTTAACCCAACCGGACTGCTTCGCTATGGCACTCTGCTCTGTGTGCTGCCTGCCGTTGCACTGCTGATTGTCTATGGACTGGACTTGTCCGCCATTACCGAGTGCCAGCAGCAAGGGCTGACTTATTCACCCGAGCTTGGCAGCTGTATTGCCAGCGCCGAACCCATCACGACGTATTACGCCCGCCACACCCTGATCATCAATATCAGCCTGCTGATTGCGACCGCAGGAGCACTGGCCATGACCGTCGGCATGGTGCTGAAAGGCCCCAGCCAGGGCAGGCAAAGGGACTGAGTTGCCAAGCTCCCCGCCGAGGTCAAGGTGCTTCGCTTCAGGCACAACATTTTTTGAATTTTTTCCCTGATCCACAAGGGCAAGGGTCATTACGGCCCGGCTGCAATTGCTGCCACTCGGCCTCGCCATCGTAATAACGCCAGTGCTCACCCTGTTTAACAAAGCGTGAGCATTCATGCAGCGTTTGCCAGCGGCCATACGCGCGAAAGGTCGCGGTAAAACACACCGTCGCCGGATCACCCAGCTCATCGGCGCTCTCAATGTCCAGCCCGTACCAGCGCATGGAGGCTTCACATACCGGGCCGTCTGGCCGGGTGTCTGGATGCCAGCTGGCCTGCAGATAATCTTCCAGCTCCAGCACAAACGCACTGTAACGCGATCGCATCAACGCTTCTGCGCTGGCGGCTGGCTGCCCCAGATGTAATGGCTGGCAGCAGTCGCCATAATTCACCACCGAAGATGCTGCCAACATGCGGCCACAAGGGCAGGGAGAATCCGGCGTCATTGAGCTTGTCCTCTGACCATCCCTAACAGACGGGTAATCCCCTGATCCAGTGACGGACTGTGTTGATCCGATGAAAAAGCCGCCATCATCCGCTGCCGCATACCGGGCAGGGTCATCATATCCCCCACCAGCGCGTTAAACGTGTCCTGCCCTTGTTCATTAACGGCCAGGGTTTCCAGAAACGCCAGCAGCAATTCTCCTTCCAGATCTGCCCAGCAACGGCTGGAAACCGCCGCCAGCACCTCGACAGAACGGGCAGCGGGATGCGCCAGCAGCGCGTGTAGCAACAGTCGGCGTTGTTCAATATTTTCGCTGTGAGACAGAGCCCGGGCAAACGCGGCGAGATCATTGGCATCCGGTTCTGCGGCAATCACACTGGCAAGCCGGTCATTGACCGCACTGGTCAACACCTGCCCTGGCGAAATATTTTCCATAAACCCGAGTATCACATTCAACGGCACCTTGGGCAGGTATGGCAGAGCCCGCGTCAGCAACGCCTGGTTATTGTCTTGCTGATAACCGGCAACGACTTCAGCCAGCCCCTGCAAGCCCAGTTGTTGCCAGTTTTCCCAGCCCATATCTCCGGCCAGATAACCCCGGGTAGTGGCGTAAAAGCGACTGTCCGGTGCCCCCAGCTCGCGCGCGGCCAGCGCATGAAAATACGCCATTCGATGGGCATCCGGCTTGAAGCTGAACGGTGCTTCACCTTTATCATTGCTGCTGTCCCCGGCGGCCAGACGCTGGGCGATATAACGGACAAAGCCATCACGGGCCGGCGCATCCAGCAGGTTTTGTTCATCCAGCGGCAGTTTCAGGAACCAGATAGCATGCTGCCCCGGTTGCTCAGGGTGCCAGCTCAATAATGCCAGCCAGGCATGCTTGAGATACGGCACCGGATAACTGCGCCTCTGCTGCTCAATTTCTTCAAACAGCGCAGTGTCCAGTGGTTGAATACGGCGGCCCATATCAAATACACGCAGGCTAGCGCCGCGCTGGCTTACCAGATCAGTAATGGTCACTCGTTGTCCTCTAAAAAATGCAAAAACGGTCGCCAGTGTAGCAGATTCTGCCGAATGGCCGGTTGTCATGGTGAGGCAAATGGCAGGATCTTGCCGTGCTGGCAGCAGATCCTTCTGCGACACTCACAACAAGCAGGTATGATAGCCAGCCATTGCACAGGCACTCACAGGAGACAAGGTATGCTGATCGTATTGGCGCTGCTGGCCGGATTTATCATTGGCGGCGGAGGAGTAGGTTTTTGGCTCAGTCGTCGCTGGCAGCAACAGGTAAAAGACGCTGAAACCAGTCTGACGGAACTGCTCAGTCAGCATCAGCAAGAACAGGAAGCAGCCAAGACATTACGGCAACAGGCGGCAGATCTCAGCTATCAGCTCAACGAAGCCAACAAAACCATCCGCTATCTGGAAAACCGCCCGGGTAAATAATCAGCTCTGACCCCAGGCCAACCCTGCCAGCCGCTTGGCGGGGTTCAGAA
Organism: Oceanobacter sp. 5_MG-2023; assembly: GCF_030548165.1. Lineage (NCBI taxonomy): Bacteria > Pseudomonadati > Pseudomonadota > Gammaproteobacteria > Oceanospirillales > Oceanospirillaceae > Oceanobacter > Oceanobacter sp. 5_MG-2023. The sequence goes on from NZ_JAUORS010000006.1 coordinate 101,214, forward strand.
AGCGGCCGCCTGCAGGCTGGCGCGCTTCTGCTTGGCCAGGCGGGCGAGCAAACGCCGCTCAACGTCCTGGCACGTATCCCCGGCCACCAATGCCACAGTGGTGGTCAGCAAGGATACCTCACCCAGTATTGGCCACGGCTGCCGCTCCATCTGTCGACGCATACGTTCCATCAGGACGATAGCACCATCTTCCGCACAGTCTGGCAGTAGCAAGATAAACAGCTCATCCCGGATACGGAAAATCTCATCCCCGGCCCGCACTTCATTACGAATCCCTTCAACAAACTGCGGCAAAAACTGACTGACGGCGTGCTGTCCATGCAAGTCACACAACTGGGAAAAATCTTCAAGACTGAAACCAATCAACGCCAATGGCCGCTTGGCACGCTCGCTGCGAGCCACTTCCCGCTCCGCTACCAGCGAAAAATGACCGGCATTATAGGCCCCGGATTCACCATCATTTAATGTCAGTGAAGCCACCATCAGCAAGCGGTGCTGGATCAACAAGCCATAACAGGCAACCGACGCCGCCACCATGGTGTAAACCAGTGCTGCCCGGGTTGCCACCAGCACATCCGCAGCCATCATGACAGTCCACCAGAGGGCGATAATCATACCGATGTTATAAATATGGCTGAGGGTACGACGCAGGCAAAAATAGCTGAGAAACGGCATCATCAACAGATAGTTCAGAGATAACGCCATGCTGGGTTCGATCTGGATAAAACCGGGTGCCACTACCAGCACCAGTACCGGCAGCGCCAGCCAATCATGATGGCTGCAATCCCGCTGCAGCCAGATAATCGCTGCCGCCAGCAAGAGCATCGGAATCACACAGAAACTCATCAGCACGGTATCGTACAGACCCAGCTGGAACTGCTCCCATACCACCCAGCTCATCAGCAGTGCCGTCAAGACAAACAAGCCCGACCGCAACACCGGGCCACGATGGTGATTATCAAGCATGATCATCATGACAAGCCTCCCTGATCCGTACGACCAAGCTGTCCACATCGTCGTCTGGCTGATAATGAATAGCGACAATATCCAGAGGCTGCTCACCCGCCCTGGCAACAGGGTCCAGTTGCTGTTCGATCAAGCGGAAGTCATCCGGAGTGCCATAAGGCATCAACACCAGAAAATCATCCGATTCCAATCGATACAACATATGAAAAGACTGTACCCCCTGTTGCAAATGCGTTCCCAGTTGTTGGATACGATCTTCAAACGCCTCGTTCCCCAGTTGACGCCAAGTACCCGGCACCAGCACCAGGGCCAACAGCAGCCGGGATGAATGACGATCCGCGCGGGGGATTTCACGGGCCAGATCGATCAGCAGTTGATCCTCCCGATAGGCACCGGTACGTGGATCCGCCCCGACTTCTTCGCGCAACCGGATAGTACCGGATTCATTCATCCAGCCAATTGCAGCGGCGACCGCCACACTCACGATATAGGTTGTCATAACCTGTGCTCGCAACAGGATATCCAAACAGGCGGCCAGACACAGAAATAACACCGAAAAAGCCAGCATCATCCAAATGGCATACTGCCATCGAAACGCAAACACCAGATAGAACGGCACCCAGAAACCAATATGTACGGTGTCCAGGCCAATGGTCATCTCCCGCAAGGCCATCAGCACCAGTAGTGTCACGACCAACCATTCAGGCCAGCGACGTCGATAGGGTTTGTCATGCAACAGCAGATAACGGGCATAAATACTCAGCAGGCAACCGAGCAATAAAGTGGCAATCGTCTCTCCAACATGTTGGTGTCGCCAATCAATCCAGGACAGCGCCGCCAGGCATACGGCCATCAGCAGACAATAGAAAGCCGTCAGCCGTAACTCTTGCTGTCGTAAAAAATACGTATTGTTCTTGCCTGTGAGCATCAGAAAGCCTTTGTCATTGGGATTCGTCGGCCAGTACCTTGACAGGAAAACGCCGCATCACCCCGGTGCCGGGTAACCGCAATACCCTGCCCCCGAACGTAATTACCGGGTTAATCCGCAGGTGGGTAGTGTATACTAGCCAACTTTATCTGTTTCCGACCGATCGGGTGTAATCGATGGATGTAAACCAATACATGATAACGCTGGGCCAACAGGCACGTGCTGCTGCAACAGCCATGGCCAGAGCCTCAACCCAGGACAAAAACAAAGCCTTGCTGGCCATCGCCGATGCCATCAGCCAGCAACGTAGCGACCTCTATCAAGCCAATGCCACCGACCTTGAAAACGGTCGGGCCAAAGGCCTGGATGCTGCCCTGCTCGATCGCCTGGAACTGACCGACGCCCGTATTGACACCATGATTGAAGGCCTGCATCAGGTCGCCACCCTGCCAGACCCGGTGGGTGAGATCACCGATATGAAATACCGCCCCAGCGGCATTCAGGTTGGCAAGATGCGTGTGCCTCTGGGTGTCATCGGCATTATTTACGAAAGCCGCCCGAACGTAACCATCGAAGCCGCCAGCCTGTGTCTCAAGTCCGGCAATGCCACCATTTTACGGGGTGGCTCGGAGTCCATTGCCAGCAACCAGATGCTGGCAACCTGTATTCGCACCGGTTTGGCCGCTGCCGGATTACCTGAAACCGCCGTGCAGGTAGTGGAAACCACCGACCGTGCCGCTGTTGGCCACTTGATCACCCTGCCAGAATTTGTCGACGTTATTGTACCTCGTGGTGGCAAAGGGCTGATTGAACGCGTCAGCAAAGACGCCAGGGTCCCGGTTATCAAACACCTCGACGGCATCTGCCATGTGTATCTCGATCGCTTTGCCGACCAGACCAAGGCACTGAATATCGCCGTTAATGCCAAAACCCACCGTTACGGCACCTGCAACACCATGGAAACCCTGTTAGTGCATCAGGATGTCGCCAATGAGTTACTGCCAGCGCTGGGAGAAGCCTATGCTGCCCTGGACGTTGAATTACGTGGCTGCGACCGCAGCCGCGATATTCTTCATGGCATAACAGCCGCCACCGCTGCAGACTGGGATACCGAGTACCTGGCACCGATTCTGTCGATCAAGGTAGTCGACAGCATTGAGGCTGCCATTGAACATATCAATCGCCACGGTTCGCACCATACCGACAGTATTGTCACCGAGAACTACACCCTGGCGCGCCAGTTCCTCACCGAAGTCGATTCCAGCTCGGTGATGATCAATGCCTCAACCCGTTTTGCCGACGGCTTTGAATACGGCCTGGGAGCAGAAATCGGTATCTCTACCGACAAGATTCATGCCCGTGGCCCGGTCGGACTGGATGGTCTGACCTCACAGAAATACGTTGTGTTTGGTAACGGCGAAGTACGCAAATAATGAGCTCAACCGTGGCAGCCGCACGGGCTGCTCCCTGGGCTATTCTGGGCGGTACCTTTGACCCGGTTCATATCGGTCACTTGCGTATCGCCTTGCAATTACGCGACGCCGGTTTTGAGCGGGTGCTGCTGATGCCTAACCGTATTCCGCCACACCGGCCGTCCCCCCGGGCGTCATCAAGCCAGCGCCTGGCCATGCTGAATCTCGCTACCAGCGACCTGGATGGTGTCGAAGTCAGCGATATTGAATTACAACGCCCGGAATGCAGCTACAGTGTCATTACCCTGGAATGGCTGCGTACCCTTTATCCGGCCATCAGTTTTACCTGGGCAATGGGCACCGATGCCTGGCTCAGTTTTGACCGCTGGCACCGCTGTGACGACATCCTTGATCTCGCCAATCTGATGGTCATCAGTCGTCCCGGAGAACGCCAGCCCGTTGCCCCATGGCAACAACAACAGTGGCTGGCACGACAGGCTTCCATTACTGACCTGTTAGCCAGTCCTGCAGGTCGTATCTGCCAACAGGCCTGGCCCGGGCTGGATATTTCAGCATCGGGCTTGCGTCGAGGCATTGCCGAAGGCGAGAATGTCCGGTTCCTTACTCCAGACCCTGTACTGGACTATCTCACTCAACACCAACTTTACCGATAAGTAGCGAATGCAAACTGAGCAAATCAAAAACCTGGTCGTCGATTCCCTGGACGATATGAAAGCCAGAGACATCACTATTCTGGACGTACGTGGCCGCACTTCTGTCACCGACTGGATGGTCATTGCCACCGGGACATCCAATCGCCACGTTACCGCCGTCGCAGGCCATGTTGAAGAAAAAGCCAAGCATGCCGGCCTGCGCCCCAATGGCACCGAAGGTCGTGCCGTCGCTGACTGGGTACTGATCGACCTGATCGACGTCGTCGTGCATGTCATGACCGACCAGTCACGCCACTTCTATGACCTCGAGCGACTCTGGGGTGAACCTGCCGACTCATCCAGCAAGGGTCATGCAGCGGAATGAAAATCCGGCTGCTGGCGGTCGGTCAGAAAATGCCCGCCTGGGTGACAGACGGCTATCAGGAATACGCCAAACGGCTACCTGCCGACTGCGCCCTGGAACTGGTGGAAATCAGCCCGGGTCACCGCAGTAAAAGCAGCAGAAAGGAAAAAGCCATGCAGCAGGAAGCTGCTGCCTTGCTAAAGGCAATACGGCCACAGGAACATCTGGTTGTACTGGATGTCCTTGGTAAACCCTGGTCAACAGAACAGCTCTCCGGTCATCTGTCGCAATGGCGCATGGACGGTCACGATGTGGCTCTGGTGATTGGTGGCCCTGATGGCATAGCCCCAACGCTGCTGGCGCAGGCAAAACAACGCTGGTCACTATCCAGCCTGACCTTGCCGCACCCTCTGGTACGCGTGGTGGTGGCTGAGCAGATATATCGAGCCTGGACCCTGTTGCAGGGCCATCCTTACCACAAATGAGGCCTGCATGTGGGAGCACTCCTTCCGGGATAAATCAGCTGAAGTAAAGCTGTTTCGTTCTCGTGCCGCGATTCTGGGCCTGATTATCTTTGCCTTGCTGGGCGTGCTCGTCTGGCGTATGGCCTATTTGCAAATCACCCTCTACGAAAAATACCAGAATCTATCCGAAAACAACCGTATCAAGATCCAGCCGCTGCCTCCCAAGCGTGGTCTGATTTATGACCGCAATGGGGAATTGCTGGCAGAAAACGTACCCTCATACAGCCTGACGCTGGTGCCTGAACGCGTTCGTAATATGGAAGATACTCTGAATTTTATCGACGATATGATCGGTATTTCAGAACGGGACAGGGAACAGCTCGAACGACGTCTGGAACTGCGTCGTCGACCCTACGAACCCGTTGTTTTACGTCATCAACTGACCGAAGTTGAAATTGCCAAGGTCATGGTCAACCGGGTTTACCTGCCCGGTGTCGATGTCGAAGCCCAGCTGGTGCGTCATTATCCACAAGGGGAAACCTTTGCCCATGTACTGGGTTACGTCGGACGTATCAACCAGCGGGAACAAAATCACCTGGATACCGATATCGATACCAAACGCCGCTACAGCGCCACCCAATACATTGGCAAACAAGGTATTGAAAAGCGTTATGAAAGTGACCTGCATGGCGAACCCGGCTATCAAAAAGTGGAAACCAACGCCCGCGGCCGTATTTTACGGGTATTGGAGCAGTCAGACCCGACCCCCGGACAAGACCTGACCCTGCACCTCGACAGCCGCCTGCAACGGCTGGCCCAGCAACAACTGGCCAATCACCGGGGCGCTCTGGTGGCTATTGAAGTCAAAACCGGGGGGATTCTCAGCCTCTACAGTAACCCGGGCTTTGACCCCAACCTGTTTGTTACCGGTATATCCCATACCGACTATAATGCCTTGCGTGACAATCCGGATTTACCCCTGTTCGACCGGGCCATACGGGGCCGCTATCCACCGGCATCCACCCTGAAACCCTTTATTGGTATCGGCGTCACCGACCTCGGTGTGACCAGCTGGAGCCGTACTATTTTTGATACCGGCAGCTTTATGCTGGAAAACAGCTCCCGGGTCTACCGGGACTGGAAACGCCAGGGTCATGGCGAAGTCAATCTGGAACGCGCTATCGTCGAATCCTGCGATGTCTATTTTTATGATGCCGCCGTCCGCGCGGGAATTGACAAGCTTGACCCTTTTTTGGCGCAGTTCGGCTTTGGCCAGAACCTGGCGATAGATGTTGATAACGCCTTCTCCGGGCTGCTGCCCGGCCGTGAATGGAAACGCAAACACTACAAAGCCAGCTGGTACGCCGGTGATACCGTCAACCTGGGCATTGGCCAGGGCTATATGCAGGTCACCCCCTTGCAACTGGCCACTGCCACAGCGTTAATGGCCAATCGCGGCAAGTGGGTCGCTCCCCGTCTGCTCTCTGCCCACAGCGGTCAGCATGAAGCGATTGATGAAAGTGAGGCCCAGGACATCAAACTGAACAACGAAGACAACTGGGATCATATGTTTGAAGCCATGCGCAAAGTGATCTCCAGCCCTCATGGCACTGCTCGCGTGCTGCAAAAACACCTGGAGTTTTCCATCGCAGGCAAAACCGGTACTGCCCAGGTTGTCGGCATCAAGCAAGATGAAGAATACGACTCCGACGCCCTGCGCGAGCGCTTGCGTGATCACGCTCTGTTTATCGCCTTTGCGCCGGTTGAAGATCCGCAGATTGCGATTGCCGTGGTGGTCGAAAACGGCGAATCAGCGGGCCGTACCGCAGCACCCATTGCTCAATCAGTTATTAATCTTTACCTCAGCGGAAGCACTGGCGAATGAGCAATTCCGACTTCACCCGCACACTGGGTAGCGGCATACACCCGGGATTTGATCGTGGTAAAGCATTATTCACCCGCATTCATCTGGATTTGCTGCTGGTGATACTGCTACTGGTACTGTGCCTGGCTGGCTTACTGATACTGTATACCGGCAGTGGCCGAGATACGCATATGCTGGTACGTCAGGCCGTGCATATGGGCATTGGTTTGCTTGGCATGGGGCTGGCAGCACAGCTGCCCCCTCGCTTTTATCAAATGATTGCGCCCTGGGCTTATCTGTTGGCTCTGGTTGCCTTGATCAGCGTGCTGATTGCCGGTGTAGGGGCCAAGGGCGCGCAACGCTGGCTGGCCCTGCCCGGGCTGCCCCGCTTCCAGCCATCGGAACTGGTCAAGCTGATTCTGCCACTCACCGTGGCCTGGTATATGGCCCGGCGACCGGTGCCGCCGCATATCACCGACTTGCTCAAGGCCAGCGGGCTAATTGTTATCCCGACGATACTGATCCTGAAACAGCCCGACCTGGGTACTTCACTGTTGATCTCAGCGTCTGGTCTACTGGTGCTGTTTTTTGCCGGTATGGCCTGGAAGCTGATTGGTTCCCTGATTGCTATCGTCTCAGCCTGTGCCCCACTGATGTGGTTTTTTGTTATGCACGACTATCAAAAACAACGGGTGCTGACCTTCCTGAACCCGGAAAGTGACCCACTGGGGTCTGGCTGGAATATCATTCAGTCAAAAACCGCCATTGGCTCCGGCGGCATTGAAGGCAAAGGCTTTATGCAGGGTACCCAGTCACAACTGGAATTTCTGCCAGAGAGTCATACCGATTTTATTATTGCCGTACTGGCAGAAGAACTGGGTCTGATTGGCGTATTGCTGCTACTGGTGCTGTACTTCCTGATCATATTCCGCTGTCTGGTGCTTAGCAGCCGTAGCGAGACCTTGTTTGGCCGCCTGCTGGCGGGCAGCTTGTCCGTTACCTTTTTTATCTATGTATTTGTGAACATCGGTATGGTTAGCGGAATTTTACCTGTGGTAGGTGTTCCACTACCACTGGTCAGCTATGGTGGAACGTCAGTCGTCAGCCTGATGACAGCCTTTGGCCTGATCATGTCCATGGCAATACATCAAAAACGTTAATCAAAATACTTAACAGGGAATCAGTATGACCAGACTTACACGTCAACTGGCAAAGACTTGCCTGGTTATCAGTCTTAGTGGCTCAGCGCTGGCATATGCCGGTTACGACCAGCACTCTCGCTTTAATGAGTTTGCGGCCGAGCTGGAAAAGGAATATCAAATCCCTCCTGCAGAAACCAGGCGTTGGCTGGCAGAATCGAAAAAACTCGACTCGGTACTGGAAGCCATCGCTCGTCCGGCAGAAAAAACCCTCGAATGGGATAGCTATCAGGATATTTTCCTCACCAGCAAGCGCATTGAAGGCGGCAAGGCCTTTATGGCAAAACATGCCGGGCTGTTGGCGGCGGCAGAACAGAAGTACGGCATTCCCAAAGAAATCATCACTGCCATCATCGGTGTGGAAACGTTCTACGGCAGTCGTCAGGGTAGCTACCGGGTACTGGATTCACTGGCCACACTGGCATTCGACTACCCTAAACGGCCGATCTTCTGGCGCGAATTAAAAGCCTTTTTCTCACTGGCCAAAGAAGAAAATCTTGATCCCGCAACCGTCAAGGGCTCTTACGCCGGCGCCATGGGCTACGGTCAGTTTATTCCGACCAGTTTTCTCGCGTATGCCGTTGATGGCGATGGTGATGGCCAGCGAGATTTATGGGCTAACCCAGCGGATGCCATTAACAGCGTCGCCAACTATTTCAACGTCCATGGCTGGCGAGCACACGAGCCGGTGGTACAACGCGCCCGCGTCAGCGGCAACCAGTACCAGCAAGCCGTTAATGACAACCTGAAGCCCAAATGGACTGTCGCAAAACTGGCAGCCATGGGAGTTTCCACCATCGAGCCAGCAAATGCCGAAGACCCTGCCAGCCTGGTCAAACTGATTGGCAAGCAAGGAGCCGAGTTCTGGCTGGCCCACTATAACTATTACGTGATTACCCGCTATAACCATAGCCGTCTGTATGCCATGGCGGTTTATCAGTTGAGTGAGGCGCTGAAACAGTGAAGACCGGCTTTTGGCTGATCATGGCGCTGCTACTCAGCGCCTGCAGCTCGCGTTACCAGCACAAGGAAGACTTCAGTCCTCCAGAACCACCGGATTTATCCACCATAGAGGAGCCCACCCCCACACGGGAACCACTCAGTGTGACGGGTAACGGCCCAACGTATCAGGTGCTGGGACAACGCTATCAAGTACTGGATCAACCAACGTCATTCCGGCAGACAGGCATCGCCTCCTGGTACGGCATGAAATTCCATGGCCACGCTACCTCCAACGGTGAAATTTACGATGTTTATCAATTTACCGCGGCCCACAAAACCTTGCCGTTACCCAGCTATGTGCGGGTAACCCGTCAAGACAACGGCAAAAGTGTGGTGGTACGGGTCAATGATCGCGGGCCATTTCATGAAGGCCGTATTATTGACCTGTCGTATGCCGCTGCCCACAAAGTGGGCCTGGATGTATCCGGCACCGCCCCGGTCACGGTCGAACTGCTGACCCAGCCTTACCCCGACAAGGTACACTGGATACAGGTGTCAGCCCTGTCCGACCAGTCCAACGCCAGGCGGCAGCAGCAAAGCCTGAGTCAGGCGCTGAAGCCACTGTCGTGGCCTGTGGAGGTACATCAGGGCAATCTGAATGGCAAACCACTCCATAAGGTACGTATCGGCCCGGTACCGGAAGGAGAGCCCTTGCAGGACTTGCTGATCAGGTTGGAAAACCTGCAGATCAACAACCCCGTCATACTCGGTGCTCATCAACTCGACTGAGCACCATTCACATTGCCGTCACGCGCAGCAGATCACAAGCCACAAAAAAAAGGGCCACGACCAAACTGGTCGGGCCCGAGGCAAGGGTACTCAGCGCAGAAAATAATAAAACCGGCTCTTATTCTCCAGAGCCGTGTTTTTTGATGTCCTTACGGATAGCCGCATATACACCTACAAAAAATACGCAGGTCAGTCCGACAATCACTAATCCGGCAAAAACAACTTCGTCCATAAACATAGTGGGATTCCTCACTCTTAGTCGGTCTTGCGTTTGACGTGTTGAGGGCAATGTAACAGTCCACACCTGTGTCAAATTGACTCACATCAAGCCGTTTTTCAGCCGCTCTTTATAACCGTTGCTACGCTTGATATGCATCAAAAGCGACATAAGATCAGTTATTGGCTGGCTTGCTTATTGCGCTGAAACAGGAGGCAGGATTTCAGGGAGACGGTTATTCCGATGATCAGGTCATCACCGGCAGAAACAGGGGCAGGGACGTTATCCGGACGAAGATCCCTGTTTCCCAAAGATCTTATTAGGGTCGAGCAAACCAGCGCCCACAGGCGCTGGCTGCTGAAAAATGACAGGTCTTGCGTGGCATCCTTGCACAAGGTGCTGTCTGTCATGCTTATTGATCGTTATCTTTCTGGATTACCGAACGCCACTGCAAGGTTAATTCAGGTCATCTGCACCAGCAATTCACAGATTTTTCAAAACGAGTTCAATATCGCACCAAAAAACAACACATTGATAACAAACTAATTAGAGATAATTCGCCCCCGATAGACCCGGGTAGACGGCCCGATCCGCTCCCGATCATCAATCATGGCCGTCGCACCGCGGTACGTTCTGTCCATAATCGGCTTGGTTTTTGGTGCCTGGGTCGGCAAAAACATCTCAATCATCTCAAGTAAATCATGGCTCACGCCGCTTTTTACAAGGGTTCTGAGGTCATCTTCCAAGGAAGGCGAATCATAGTGAATTATGCAGCCCTGCTCATCTTTCGCTAATCGCTTTATTTTTTGTAGTAGTGCGATATTGTTGCGGTTGAATTCAACCATGTGGTTCCCCCCAAGTTGGTACTAGGGATTTTACTGCAACGCTCATACCATTGTTTTGTATTTTGTTTCGATTTGAACAATCGGCTGATCCAACTCACGATCTATATAACGGCTAAACTGACCAGCCACACACTCCCAGCTTAGCTGTTCTGCCGTCACTCGTGCCGCCTTGCCCTGCTCAACCAGATCACTCTCCAATAATGCCTCGGCGGCAGAGACAAACATCCGCTCGGCAATATCCGGCTTCTCTTCAACCGGAGCCAACGAACCGTTAACACCGGACTGAATATGCATATGGGCAGCTGCCATATCAAATGCAGCCACTGGCAAGCCACTGGCCATGGCCTCCAGCGTTACCAGACCAAACGTCTCCGTGACACTGGGAAAGACAAACAGATCAGCGGAAGCAAAATGCCGGGCCAGTGCCTCGCCCGTTTGCACGCCGGCAAAAATCACATCGGGATGGCTGGCCTGAATATCACCACGCATCGGGCCATCCCCCACCATCACCAGTTTCAGATCTGGTCGGGTCACCCGTAACTGGTCATAAGCCGCAATGGCGAGCGGGATATTTTTCTCTGCCGCAATACGTCCGACATACAGCATCACCCGGTCACTGTCCTTGACCTGCCAGGACTGCCTGAGACTGATACTACGCCGCCGCGGATGGAACAGATGACAATTGACCCCGTGAGGCAATACCTGAACGTTATGAAAGCTGGATTTACATAAAAACCCGGCGACTTCTTCGGAAGGAACCAGGGTTCCGGCGGTACGGTTATGGAAGCGGCGCAGCCAGTTCAGCGTCAGGGTTCGAATCCAGCCCAAGCCATAATAACTACTGTAACGATGAAAGTTGGTATGAAACGCACTCAACACCGGAATGCCGCGCTCGGTGGCCAAATTCAATGCCGAGTTGCCCAGCGGGCCTTCGGTGGCAATAAAGACAAATTCCGGCTGAAAGCGATCCCAGGCCGCCCGAATATCTCCCCGGGCTGGCCAGCCAATCTGTAAATCCGGGTACATTGGAATGGTCAAACCACGGCACCAGACTTCTTCCACTTCTGGACGCCATGTCGAGCGCGGCCGAGTACGAATCAGCTGTACCTGAAAGTGACGAGGGTCCAGCGCATTAATCAACTGGCGCAGGGAATTAGCGACACCGTTAACATCGGGCACATAGGTTTCGGTAACAATACTGATACGAAGTGGAGCCATACGGGTCTGGCACTCTGGCTAAATTCAACCAGTGTGCCAGCACCACCGTGACACTTTGATGAAGCCAATAAAGCCCCATATCACTCCACCAAACGTCAGCTCTCCAAACCAGCCCTCCACGTCATCCTCCGGCTCAGAACGCCTGAACAACAGCCTGAAATCAGGGCGACCCAACCGGGAAAGGGAAATGGAAATGGAACTTACCCAAAAGAAGCAATAGTTTATCGAGCAACCAAAAACAGCGAACAGGATAACAAGCCGGATAACAAACGAATGACAGGCGGGTTATGGGTCATGCGGGGAAAAGAGACAGGCTGGTCAGCCAATACGAGCAGACTGCCCGTCGCAGATACCAGTCACCCCAGTATCAACGACGGGCCGGAGACCCGCATACAGAATGGATATAACCAATGCTTAATGAGTGACTTCTGAAGCACTCATCGAGGACGTCGTTTCTTCACTCAGTTTGGACAAGCGATAACGTAATTGCCGTGGCGTCAATCCCAGCACTTTTGCAGCCATGGTCTTGTTGCCGTTGCACTTATCGATGGCTGCGTGAATATCACTCAGTTCATCTTCTTGCACACGCTGGTAAGGACGTGCATACAGAGTCTTGAAATTAGGCACCACTTGTGTTGCCAGAATCTGAGCAATCTGAGCACCAAGGCAGTGCACCAGTTCAAGGCTGACATTGTCCAGTCTTGCACCACGAAGGTCCATCACCAACACAGCCAGTACTGACTGACGCAGCACCAGAGGGACCAACAAGCAACGATCCTGCAAGGTCAGGCCACTGGCTTGGGGGTCAAATCGTTCCGGACGCTCACTGCCATCCTTGATGACCAACCATTCACGTGATTCAAACTGACGGCACAAGGCATGTTGGACAGCAAAGCTGTACACACCATTAGTGACACCAGTGGAACAATATTGGGCTTTAAAGCGGCTTGGGGAGTCAGGTAATGCAATGGATACATTACGCAGTTCCGTGTGTTCAGAAATCAACATCAGCAGGCGTTGGATGCTTTCTTCGTCCTGGTAACGACCTTCAATGATTTCAGTCAGGCCTGTCAGCCAATGGGCGGCAGTGGCAGGTTTGGGCTGGCGATAGTCTTGGATATCAGCGATTTTGTACATGGGCAGATCCTCCTTTACATAGTCTTTCGCAAACTCCGTACCAGCTCTGCCAAACCAACCAATAAATTTTGTCGGCAGGCGCCCGGATCATGGCCAGCGCCCAAAAAATCATCAGAACAGGTCAAAAAAGCACTATTGACTGCCTATACGTACCGTACTACGGGGTTGTGACTGGTTTATCCAGCGTTCTGTCATCACTCTGGAACAGTCAAGGAAGAAAAAAATATTGCCTTTTATCAATAACTGCCCAAGTAAAGCCAGCAATGCTCACAAAAATGCACAAAGAATTATCACAAAGACGACACAGTCGGTGCAAAAGAGTGCAAAGGCAGAATTCAGAGAAACGTTGATGATAAAGACTGGCCGCCGGTCAAACGGATCGAAGACCAGCAGCCGGGCATCCTGTTCCATGCCCTGTCAGCTTTTACCTTGATATACCTTGATGATTATTCAAGCAATGTCAGGATCGTCACTTGGCATATATTCCTTATGCAGCCAGTTGGCGGTAAAGCGGCACACATCATGAGTCGTTAGCAGACCAGCCAGTCTCTCATTACGCATGACAATCACAGCGCTGCTGCCATTGTCTGCCATATAAGCCAGCACGACATCCAGACGCGTGTGCAGATCAACCCGGGCCACGCGTCGTTGACACATATCACCGACCACCAGCTCCTGGCTATCATCCAGATTGTGTCCAGGCTGCTGCGCCAACTTGATATCGTCAGCCCCTAACAACCCGATCACCTCATCACCATCCATCACCGGCAGATGATGACACTGATGTTGTGCCATCAAGTCTGCGGCTTCTGTTAACCGTGTATTTTCACCAATATGCAGAGGGAATGCTGTCATTACTTCAGCGAGCGTTGGCATGTGTCTCATACAACGAGTCTCCGATATTATTATTGCGGTAACGATCTGAACAACAAGACTGGGCGCTGACAACAGTCACCCACCCTTCAATCAAACGCCGATGCGACCCAGGGTATCCACGATTTGTCGCAAAATCTCAGACAGTGCCGGATGATCCTGATCGAAGCGAATGGCGTACTCTTGCAAGCCTTCCACGACATCACCGCTGTCAGTCAGCTCCATCACTTCAATATCTTCCGCAACTTTTCTCATCAATCCTGCGGTTTCTTCATCCAGCTTCGGGTTGGCCTGCAACTCTTCATGCAATTGCTGAAGCTGTTCCTTTAGTTGATTTTCCATACACACCTCTCTTTTCTACAGTCTGCGAGACAAAACACATTGCCTGATACTACAGAGGACATCCATTTAATCCTGCACGGCTCTGCGCGAGTGTTGCCGTTGTTCAGGGCAAGACGACGAATGCAGCGAAATGACGAGTCCTTTTCAAATTCGTCAACACCGCACTGGACGGCGGCAACCCGCGCCCTTCGGGGGCTGCCGGATTAAATAGATGCCCCTTACAGGCATTGTGCATCAGGATACCTGATCAACAGCTGATCTTGCGCACGATTGTACAAACCCGGCCGGATTAGAGGTCTGTTAGAGAGCTGGAAGAACATCCGAATGGCTGACTATATAGCGATAGCACGGGATAGCGAGAAGGTTTGTGAGGATACAGCGCCAGCAACCATCAGGCTGCAGGCGGCGTGTATAGCAACAAGGTGATCATCCGATCAATAAGTAGCCTGGCAGAAAATGGGCATTCCACAGGACTGGGCGAGACGCTTGAAAGCAGGGAAATTGGCATAATCACCAATATACAACAGTGGGTTACGTGACAAATCCAGCCGTTGCAATTGCGGCAAAATCCGTCCCAGCACATTCAGCAACATGCTGTGACTACCCGCAAGCGGCACCCACACTTCCTGTTGCCCGGCAATACGGGATAAAAATCCAAGTAACAAATTGGAATTTTCATCCATGCTGGAACGTGTATCGGTATACACCAGGTTCAGCCACTGACCTTTGGGCAGATGATAAAAATTTGCCATATGTACGGCCGTTGGCAGCAGGTTTTCTGCCAGCAGATGTATTTTGGCCATCGTTTCCTCGTCAGATACGTCCCCGCTATTATGTCGGGCAGGTACCTGAACCAGCTTCACACTCCATCCTCGAGATGTGATGAATTCCTCTGGAATCCGGGCAAACATAATGTCCTCTGGCTTGCCCAGCCTTTGTGCAGCTTCCATTTCTCCTCCGTTTAACACAGCCAGCTGACCGGGTCAGCGATTCGCTACAATAAGTTCAGTCAGAACTACTGCATATGCAATGCCAACAATGGAAAAATGATATTCAGAGGCAATCAGGCCTAGAAGTTAAGCACTTCGACCAGCACCGTCTTGATAATAAATCCAAGCATGCCCAGCCCCAGTGCAAAGAACAGCACACCCATCCCAAATTTGCCCGCATTTGAGCGTTTTGCCAGGTCATAGATGATAAACATCATGAAGCCAATCAAAATGGCAATGCCGATTGCCATCCCTGCATTCTCAACGTGACTGATATTCATCAGTGTTACCTTCTCCGCAGCTATGGTAAAAATCGGGGGGCACATTTTAGCAACCGCCAGACTCTCAGTACAGGTACTGCCGATCCAATGACTCCAGACTTCGATATATGCATTATTGGCGCAGGTGTGATCGGTCTGGCACTGGCCAGACAATTGTCCCGGCGTTACTCCGTCTTGATACTGGAGCAAGCCGACCTGATTGGCAGTGAAACCAGTAGCCGCAACAGCGAAGTGATTCATGCCGGCCTGTATTACCCGCCAGGCTCCCTGAAAGAAACCCTGTGTCTGCGCGGACGCGCCCTGACCTATCAATTCTGTCAGCAGTTCGACATTCCCCATCAGAAAATCGGCAAGCTGATTGTCAGTCCAACCAATGACCACCCGGAACTGCAGCGACTGGAACACACAGCCCAGCGCCTTGCCATTCCATTACAACGTTTGGACCGCCACCAGCTACATCAAATGGAACCGGACGTTGCCGCTGCGGCTGCGCTCTGGTCACCGGAAACCGGGATCATCGACAGTCACCGGTTTATGCAAGCCTTGCAGCACCAGGCTGAGCAAGCCGGTGCGCTGTTGGTCTGCCGCAGCCAAATGACATCCGCACACAACCACGGTGATGACTGGGCCGTTACTATCAACACCTCCGATGGCCCGACCACCATTCATTGCCAGACACTGATTAACGCCGCCGGATTAGAGGCGATTGCGCTGATGGCCACGATAGATGCTGGTACCAATACCGCAGATACAAATAGTGATGCCCGTCTCCATAACGGAAGCCAGACTGCCGAACGCAATAACACGCCGCCGGTACTGTTTCCGGCCCGTGGACATTACTTCAGCTACCAGGGCAAAAGCCCATTCCGGCATCTGGTTTATCCTTTGCCTGAGCCTGGCCTCGCCGGCCTCGGTGTTCATGCCACCCTGGATCTGGCCGGACAACTGCGCTTTGGCCCGGATGTCGAATATCTTGATCCGCAAGCAGCCTCCAGTCCTGAGCGCTACCATGTCAGTGAGCATTTACGTCGCCCCTTTGCCGCCGCCATACGCCGCTACTGGCCCGCACTGGATGAAAACCAGCTACAGGCCGCATACGCGGGTATTCGCCCCAAGCTGAGTGCCCCAGGCAACACCGCGGCCGACTTTGTTTTTCAGCGAAGTGGCCCCGCCACATCACCCGCCTGGCATCTGTTGGGGATAGAGAGTCCGGGGCTGACCTCGGCATTAGCCATCGCCGAGCATGTCGAACAATTACTGGAAACAAGATGAGTACCATATTGCCCGCAGAGACGGAAATTCCTGTCACCTGTGATGAATGTAATACCGACACTCCCATCGCACTGGTCGAACTCAGATCACTGGCGCTGATCACCTGCCAACACTGTGGCAACCAACGCCAATTCACCCAGGCAGAACTGGACGTCATGCGCCTGGTACTGGTCCAGGCCGGTTACCGTTTTTTGTGATAGATTTTTTTGCGACAAACAAGGCTTGATGGTTCAGCCCAGACCCGATTCTTCCCGCCACCCCCTTCTGCAAGCACCGCCTTCACCCGAATGTCACGGAGCTGAAAAAGAACTGTCACACAGTCCCCCCAAAGTAAAGAGTCATATGTAGCGAACTAATGGCACCATGACTGCACCTATTCAACGCGTCACCATTGTGACTGAAACATTTGCTCCGGAGATCAATGGCGTTGCACATACTCTGTCGCAACTGGTTGAAGGCATGCGTGCACGTGGTATCCAGGTGCAGATCATCCGTCCTCGGCAATACCGTCATGAACAACCGGTCAACACTCATGACCTGCACACAACCTTGCTGCCCGGTATGCCATTACCCGGCTATAAAGAGCTCAAGTTTGGCGTTCCCCTGATTGGCCGTATTTCTTCCGCCCTGAAGGATTTTGCCCCCAATGTGATTTATGTGGCCACCGAAGGCCCGATGGGCTGGGCCGCCGTGCGAGCAGCCCATAAAACCGGAGTGGCTGTCATTAGCGGCTTCCACACCAATTTTCATCAGTACATCGAGCACTACCGCCTGGCTGGACTGGAAAAACTGGCCTATCGTTATCTGCGTTACTTTCATAATCTGACCGCGACCACGCTGGTTCCTACCCGCAGCCAACGGGATGAACTGGACGCCCATGGCTTCCACAACGTGCGGGTATTATCTCGTGGCGTCGACAGCCAGAAGTTTAATCCTTGCCATCGCAGCGCTGCCCTGCGACGCTCCTGGGGAGTGGGTGAACAGGATCTGGTGCTACTTTACGTCGGCCGCATCGCCGGTGAAAAAAACATGGACCTGGCACTGGCGGCCTATCGTCGCCTGCTCAACAGCGATGAGCAGGTACGTATGGTACTGGTTGGCGATGGCCCTGAATTACAGAGCATCCGCGCCCAGTACCCGGAAATTATCTGCTGTGGCATGCGTCGCGGCGATGACCTGGCAACACACTATGCCAGTGGCGATATCTTTCTGTTCCCGAGCAAAACCGATACGTTCGGCAACGTTGTTACCGAAGCCATGGCCAGCGGTCTGGCCGTGGTCAGCTTTGATTATGCCGCCGGACATGAACATATCACCTCCAGCCTGACCGGCATGCTCGCGCCATTTGGTGAAGATGAAACCTATATCCAGCAAGTCGAGATTCTTTCCGACAGTCCGAATTTACTGCAAAAAATTCGTCAGCAAGCTCGCTCACGTGCAGAAACAATTTCATGGAATAGCATTGTGGACGAGTTTATCCAGCGCCTTAACAGCGCCAATACCAAGGTAACCCCTAATGGCAATCGCAAAACAGTTACAGCCAAAGACAGCGCTACTGTTCAGTAAAGCCGATCATCTAGAGCTGAGCCTGTGTCAGCTTATGAACAGAATGGGATACAACCGCAGCGTACGGCTGTTTTTCAAAGGCATCAGTCGCGCCGGTGACGGTGTATTCTGGTACTCACTCGGACTGTTATTGCCTCTGCTGTTCGGTATCGAAGGACTGGCCGTCCTGGGCCATATAGCCATCACCGGCTTGTTGTGTGTTGGCGTCTACAGTCAGCTGAAAAACCGCCTGGTACGCCAGCGGCCGTTTATTTCGTTTGATGCCATTCAGGCCCATACCGCCCCGCTGGACCTGTACAGCTTTCCCTCAGGTCACACCATGAATGCCGTAAACTTCGCGGTATTACTCTGCTTTTTCTTCCCGGTACTGTTCTGGATGGTCGCGCCGTTTGCCTTGTTGGTGGCACTGTCCCGGGTGATTCTGGGGATGCACTACCCGACCGACGTATTGGTGGGTGCTTCTCTCGGCATGTCGATCAGTTATGGCTCGCTCGCCATTTGGCCTGCTGGAATGTTTGCTTTTATTATTTACTGAAAACCGATCAGACAGGCTGCCTGAACCGGCAACAGCCAGCCCTAGAACAAACGCCCCTGGGCCGGATCACCCCCACAATACCGGGCACCAATACCCAACAGGCGTACCCGCTTGTCCTGTCGACGCATGGCGCTGGCAATCAGCGCAGCAAACCCTTTCAGATCGGCTGCCATATCGTTATCAGCCATGGTGGTCTGGGTAAAATCAGCAAACTTGACCTTCACAAACGGTGCCAGCTCGTCGGCCTGCCAACCGGCATTTGCCACTCGTTGCTGCCAGCGCTGCCACAAATCCGGCAACTGCTGTAAACATTCTGCCTCACTGGTCAAATCGTAATGGAACGTCTGCTCCACACTGACCGTCTTGCGTTCTCGCACTTCCCGCAAAGGCCGGTGATCAATACCGCGACAACGTTCGTACAGCACCGCCCCCATACGACCATAACGATGAATCAGATGCGCCATCGACAGCCCCTGCAAATCGACACAGACAGACAAACCATCCGCCGCCAGTCGCTCGCTCAGTTTCGGCCCCACACCAGGAATTTTCCGCACCGGTAATGACTCGACAAACGCCGCCACCTCAGTGTTGGCAATCTGCCAGATACCGTCTGGCTTATTATAATCACTGGCAATTTTGGCCAGATACTTGTTAGGCGCAATACCTGCCGACACCGTCACACCCACCTGACACGCCACTTCGTAACGAATCGCCTCAGCAACTCCACGCGCATCGTCAGCCGCCGTCAATTCAAGATAAGCCTCATCGATAGAGACCTGCTCAAACACTCGCGCATACGGTCGCATAATGGCCATAATCTGCTGCGATGCCTGCCGATAACGCGGCATATCCGTCGGTAACAACACCAGTTCCGGACACAAACGAAACGCATGGGCAGACGCCATGGCCGATCGAACCCCATAGCGCCTTGCATTATAATTACAGGTTGAAATCACACCGCGTCTGGCAGGGTCACCCCCTACCGCCAACGGCCGGTCGCGCAGATGGGGCTGATCGCGCATTTCGATAGCGGCAAAAAAACAATCACAATCGATATGCAGTATCTGACGTGGAGACATTTCCATAGCACAACCCCTAAACTGTACATACATACAGTATCAAATACAGGTCATCAGGGGAATACTTCAATCGTAGCGCTAACCAGGCCATAAATCAGGGGACGAGCCAGTCAGCAGCGTGGCGAACAGCGTCAACCGGTGTTAGCCTGACAGGGTTAAAAAAAGGAACCTAAAGTGAACAACGATAACCAGGCAACAGAAATATTTTTAACCCGGATAGAGAATAATGACCATCCGTTCTCTGAAACTCTGGACTATATTGACAAGCACTATGTTTTTTCCGCCTCCGCCTTTACCAACGGAGCGCTGGACAACAGCAGCGACCAAAACCAGGGATCATGCCGGGTACTGGCATTGGCCAGCCTGCTGAAGCTGACCACCGAACAGACATTACGCTGTTTTGGTGAGCATTATCGTGATGTTCTGGCCAGCCCGGACGGCAACAGCCACCAGAACATCCGCCAGTTACAACATCATGGTATGGAAGCCGTTCGCTTTGAACACTTCCCGTTGAGAACAAAATAGTATGACTGCGCCTGTTCTGGATATGAAAACCGGGATGACGCCACTGACCACGCTGACATTTCACAGCACCGAGCCAGACGTCATCAGTGCCGACTTGCAACGCCGGCGATCAGAAGCTCCGGCCTTGTTCCAGGGGCTTCCTTGTCTGATCTCCTTACAGGAGCTGGACCCGGAACACACCAGTCTGGCCAGTCTTACCACATTACTGCGCCAACATGGACTTGTTCCTGTAGGTGTACGCTACAGCTCGGAAGCCTGGCAAGCGGCCTGCAAAGCCTTGTGCCTGGCAGATTTTGGCCACTCATCGGTCAAAACCGTGCGGCAAAAACCAGCGGCAGTGCCAGCAGAGGCGGAACAAGCCGTCAGTGAGCAGAAAACCCGCGGCCTGGGACTGGAAGCACAGTCAATCCCCGCCCGAGCGATTAAAGTGCACAACAGCAATGTCCGCTCCGGTCAGCAGCTTTATTTTGATGGCGACCTGATCGTAATGGGTACCATCAGCCCCGGTGCAGAAGTACTGGCAACCGGTGATATACAGATTATGGGCAGGTTGCGCGGCAAGGCACTGGCAGGCGTCAAGGGTAATCCGGACGCAATGATCAGCTGTTTACAATTTGATGCCCAGCTGGTCGCTATTGCTGGTCAGTACCAATTATTTGAAGACGATCACCCCTTAAAAAACAGCAGCGTGCTGGTCCGGCTGGTTGATGACCACTTAACCCTCACCGGCTCGGATAAATAACCAAATTGGCAGGATGAATACCGTGGCAAAAATAATCGTGGTGACCTCCGGAAAAGGCGGAGTAGGAAAGACAACCACCAGCGCTGCGTTTGCAGCAGCATTGGCCATGCAGAACCACAAAACCGTTGTGATCGATTTTGATGTGGGCCTGCGTAATCTCGATCTGGTCATGGGCTGTGAGCGCCGGGTTGTGTACGACTTTGTTAACCTGATCCAGGGTGAATCCACCTTGTCCCAAACCCTGATCAAAGACAAGCGACTCGACAATCTTTACGTGCTGCCCGCCTCACAAACCAGAGACAAGGATGCACTGAGTCTGGAAGGCGTCGAACGAGTGCTCAATGAGCTGGCAGAAACCTTTGAATTTATTATCTGTGACTCACCTGCCGGAATCGAGCACGGAGCCCAGATGGCGCTCTATTTTGCGGAGGAAGCCATTATTGTCACCAACCCGGAAGTCTCTTCAGTACGGGATTCGGATCGCATTATTGGTATTCTGCAAAGCAAGTCCCGTGTCGCCGCACAAGGCGGCTCAGTCAAGGAACACTTGCTGCTGACCCGTTACAACCCGGAGCGGGTTGAGCGTGGAGAAATGCTCTCCGTCACCGATGTCGAAGACATCCTCGCCATCCCGTTACTGGGAGTGATCCCAGAGTCTGAAGCCGTGCTCAAAGCTTCCAACCAGGGCGTGCCGGTTGTGCACGACAGCGACAGCGATGCCGGTCAGGCCTATGCCGACTCCGTTGCCCGCTACCTCGGCGAAGATCGCCCACACCGTTTTCTTGAAAAGCAGAAAAAAGGCTTCCTGAAACGGGTTTTTGGAGGTTGATATGAGTTTGTTAAAACGATTCCGAAAAGACGACACCAGCTCCGCATCCGTTGCCAAAGAACGGTTGCGGGTGCTGGTTGCCCACGACCGCTTACGTAACAATGGCCCCGACTACCTGCCCCAGCTGGAACGGGAAATACTGGCGGTGATTCGGAAATACGTCGAGATCGGCGACAAAGACGTCAACGTGCACCTGGAAAACCATGGCCAGACATCCATTCTTGAACTTAATGTCACTCTGCCGGACCGCTAGCCTGGGCTTACGCTGAAACGGGCCTGCCCGGTTTTCCTTTGTTGTCATGGAAAGCCGGTCTGCCACCACTCATTACGCCACTCGTTCCACCATTCACCTTGCCACTCAAGGCAACGACAAACCCGCCAGCTTGCACAACAACCGCACAAACGCCAGGCCACTACCCAGCTCAGCGCTTTCATTCATGGTGTGATACCCCGTCGTTGGAATCTGCAGAGTGGTTCCATCCACCAAGCCTCCAGACGCCGCCACAATACGTCCCATCTCCGTACTGCCCAACGATTTGGGTGCTAACCCGGCCGCAGCCAGCTGGCGATTTTGCTGTTCAATATAGTCATCCTTGAAGCGGTAGCTCAGCCCCAGCTGCTCACAACCCGAGACCAGCGCCTGGGTCAGTTCATGATTAAACCCGGCGTTGGCATCCTTGTGGCGCAACACCAGTTGCTGCTGGCTGGCGGCAGCAATATCCGGGTAAGGGCTGGTATCCACCACCACCAGCTGATTGGTTGTACCACCAAAGCGCCGAAACCATTCGAGCAAATACCGCCAGCTGCGGCCAGCTTCTTCCTGGGCAGTAAAAAATGCCGTGCCACAGAATCCCAGCTCAAACAAATACACCAGCATCGCCGCCGTCAGCACATTATCCAGCTGACCATACAAACGGCCCTGTGCTATCCGTAATCTATCCTGGAACGCAACCGGCGTCCCGGCCACCAGATGCGACATACCATCCAGCTCAAAAATCAGGTTATTACGATAAGGGCAAATATAGGCATTACGAATAGTGCCCTGCCCCCGATACGCTCCCGACCATGGGTCATAAGCGAACACGCCTTCGTTCACAAAGCGGTCAACTATCTGCAACATCAGTTCTTCCGATACCGAATTGCCCAACAGATCCGAACGCCCGCCACAGACAAAAGCCGCGTACTGGAACTCATTCGGGCCAGTGCATATCAGGCCGTGACGATCAATATGAGCCGAGAACATCAGCGAGTCCGGTTTATTGCCCTGGGCGACCAACAAGCCCTCATACCAGGTCACACGAGCGCCGCGGTCTTCCAGCTCCCGTTGTAACACCCGGAAAAACGAGTGCTCAGCCCCCACGACCGACGGGCTGCGAATCAGGCTTTTGATAATATCCAGCAGGGGCGCTGGCAGAGATACTGACGCTGAGGACGCTGCGACAGACGACAGGCCAGTCAGGGAAGCAGGTGAGATCATGGGATATCCTGGCAAAAACAATCAATCAATCAATCAATCAATCAATCAGAAAGCATCATCAACAATGCCGTTCAGAATCGAACGGCATCCCGGACTAATCCGCAAAATCGATATCAAAACCGAGCAGTTCTTCCAGCATCTTGTGCTCTAGAATCGCCTCAGCCCGACGCTTTTTACGTTCGTAATCTTCACTACGATGACGCAAGCGCCGCGGAGGCATATCCTCATCGTTATCGCGATCAATATCAGATTCATGGGTAGACGGGCGCATGGGGACCTCCTTGGGTTAATAACGCGAGACACCGTATCAATTGTGTGGTTTATCCAGAGATGCGAACAATGAAAAGCGAATTTTTGCCATCTTATCGAGAAGAATAATTTGCTGGTGTTTGCCTGGGCACAAGGCCACTATCGGTGCCCCGACCTATTCCTCCTCCGCAGCAACCACTGAGTCCCCTCCTCCATTTTGAATACCCCTTTGTTCCAATATATTGAAGAGCAACTGTTGAGCAATGGCCTGGCGGTCTGCCAACCCTTTGACTTGCAACTGCCACTCACACCGCTGGCCGAACTGTCACAGCAACTGCGCACCCGGGTAATGAACCTGGGCGAACAAAAGCTGCAATTGGCCGGCACCGGGCGCGAACAGGCGCACCAGCTGAATCGCCAGATTCGCCGTGACCGGATTCGTTGGCTGACCCAGGAAAACCCGGCAGAAAAAGCCTGGCTCGACTTTATGGCGCAGCTGCAGCAACACCTCAACCGTACCTTGCTGTTAGGGCTGTTCAGTTATGAATGCCATTTTTCCCATTACCGCCCCGGGGATTTTTATCAGAAGCACAAGGACGCCTTTATTGGCCAGTCCAACCGGGTGCTCAGTACCGTGTTGTATCTCAATCCGGACTGGCAGGCAGACGAAGGCGGGGAATTACTGATTTATGGCGATGAGGAAAATGACACCGTGCGCTCTCGGCTGTTGCCGCAGTTTGGCACTCTGGTGACCTTTTTAAGCGAAGAATTTCCGCACGAAGTACTGGCAGCCAACCGGCACCGTTACAGTATTGCCGGTTGGTTTCGTTTAAACAGCAGTGTCAGTCACCGGGTCGACCCGCCTCGCTAAGCAGCGCAATGGCCAGCCAACGCCGGGGCAACACTCGATACAACACTCGATACAACACTCAAGACAGCACAGAAAATGGCACCGGGGAGATACCCGGGCCAGTCACCATCAGTCCAGTGCAACCACAATCCGGCCTCGCACTTTACCCGCCAGCAAATCGGAGGCTGTCTCGATCACCTGTTCCAGGCCAATTTCCCGTGTAATACCCGCCAGCATCTCAGCATCCACCAGCTCCGCCAGTTGCTTCCAGGCCGCCAAACGATCGGCTTTTGGCCGCATCACACTGTCGACACCAGCCAGAGTGATCCCCCGCAAAATAAAGGGCATCACCGTCGCAGGCAGGTCTGCACCCTGAGCCAGGCCACACGCCGCCACGGTACCGCCATAACGAGTGCCAGCCAGTACATTCGCCAGGGTATGACTGCCTACCGAATCCACCGCCCCGGCCCATTGTTCTTTCTGCAACGGTTTGCCCGGCTCTGAGAGCAACCGACGCTCAATAATATCGGCAGCGCCCAATTGTTTCAGATAATCCGCTTCCTCTGGACGGCCGGTCGAAACAATCACCCGATACCCCAGACGCGACAACAAACCAATGGCAAAACTGCCTACACCGCCATTGGCACCGGTAACCAGAATATCCCCTTGATCCGGTGTCACGCCGTTACGTTGCAAAGCCTGCACACACAACATGGCGGTATAACCCGCAGTACCAATCGACATTGCCTGCTGACCCGACAAGCCCTCTGGCAGAGGAATCAGCCAGTCGCTGTTCAGTCGTGCTCGCTGCGCCAGACCACCACTGTGCACTTCCCCGACCCCAAAGCCGTTTAACAGCACCGTATCACCGACAGCAAAAGCCTCGCTGCTGCAGGATTCCACCGTGCCGACCAGGTCGATACCGGGAGTCAAAGGAAAACGGCGCACGACCGGAGCCTTGCCCGTAAGCGCCAGGCCATCTTTGTAGTTAAGCGTGGAATAATGCACTTTGACCGTTACATCCCCTTCGGGTAATGCACTGTCGTCCAGTTGTGTCAGCTCGGCACGATAGCCTTGGTCGTCCTTATTGATCTGGATTGCCTTGAACATCAGAGTCTCCGTCCGGCGCTGCCGGTGTGTTTGGTTAATTTAGACCGATCGTCTTTTAATAGTGATAAAAAATACCAGCGCTTGCCCAGCAACTCCCTGAGCAAGGATGGTTGATATCGCCCTCGCCAACCGGCAAGCGACGATCGTTATCGTGGTGGTTTGCCTCAAGCATCCACCGCTGGCCTGCGAATCGACCACAGAAACCAGTCTCGAAAAAAACGCAGCGGCCGGGTGCTGCCTTCCAGCCGGGCACGCATTACCGCACCTTCCCAACCAACCCAGAAAACATGGGCCAGCATCACACAATCCGCGTCGGCCGCAATCAGCTGGGCTTGCTGCGCCCGTTGCAGACATTGCTGTAACTGCTGCTCCCAACCCGCCAGAATATTCTGCAGCGGTTGGCGCAGACTGTCGGGCAGCTGACCTACTTCCTGCCCCAAGTTGCCAACCAGACAGCCATTACGATACTGATGCCGCTCCATCCAGCTCATGGCACCATCGGTAAAGTCTTCCAGTTGCTGTAATGGCGTCAGGGCATCGTTGTTAAAACTGCGTGCCAGCACCCGGTCAAAATACTGCCCGTAACTCTCAACCACCGCCGCCACATAGGCTTCTTTACTGGCAAAAAAATGGTAGAAAGAACCTTTTGGCACTCCGACCCGTTTTAATACCTGATCGATACCGGTGGCCGTAAAGCCCTGCTCGGTCAGTACGTCTACGCCGCTGCGCACCAATAAGGCGCGGGTCTCGCTGACGCTGCGGCCATCTTTGGGTGGTCGACCACGACGGCGAGAAGCTGGAGAGGGTGAGGAATCGGGTGTCTTGATAATGTTCATGCCCAATATTAGACCGATCGTCTTATTAATGGCAAGACCCCAGCTGAAATAAACATCCAGACCTCAAACTCCAGCTTCCCAAACTCCAGCTTCCCGGACCCAAGACCCCGGAATGTCAGGGCCTCTGTAACTCAATCAGCTCAAACGTCAGACTGCCACCCTGAAACATCTCAAGGTCCATTGGTTCTTCACGCTGCAGACGTATCAGGCCAACACCGGGGGCATACCATTCAGACTGCACCACCTCAACCTCCTGATAACCCAGCCGCGGGTCAGCGTACAACCCAATCCGGCCGCGCCCCTCAATCCGGATACAATGCTGGAACTCCCCTGCCGGAGTACTCAGTACCAGGCCGGTTTCGGCCACTTCGTAAGTCATAACAAATTCATTATTGCCTTGACTCCAGGCCACATGGCTTTGGGTGCTGTGCAGCACATACGGTCGGGTGGTCTGATTCCAGCTGATGCCCTGCTCCAGTTCATCCGGAGGTGGCATCACCAGCACCGGCTCGGCATCAAGACGAGGTTTTTTTTCAATCAGGGTACGCTTGCCCACACGATAGGTTCCGCTGAGATCCCGCAACAGATAATAATCCGTACCGTCACTGGTATGACGAACCACCATCTGTGGAGTAGCCATCACCTCTGCCAGCTCAACCGGGGTATCGATACGCCGGGTTGTCACCTCAAAGCGATGGACACTGCGTTGCTGCTGGCGCGCTTCGGTCACTTGATAGTGCCAGTGCCAGCCGGGCTGCAACGGGTAATAGTCATCACTGGCCGGAGCCTGGCCGCACCCCGCCAGCAGCGCAGTTATCAGCCCGGGCAACAAGACCGGCAATCGCCCGGGCCCAACATCAGGAGCCGATCCATAAAAACACAGATACCGAAACAACCGCAGGCTACGCATTGTGACTCCTATTTTTCCGGTAGTGACGGGTCAGGTACAGCCACAAACTCAAGATCCAGAGGATGCTCTCCCAGCTGCTGGCGGAAGCGTTTGACCTCGGGCAAGTCGTCACCACCCGCTTTTATCCCCAACTGCAGATTCCCCGCCTTGGCCCGACGCATGGCACTTTCAACCCGGGCGTGCAGCTCCTGGTCATACGGCAGCTGATAAGCCCGTGGTTCGGGCGCCAGCTGATCCTTGTACAAATCAGTCAACCAGAGGTAAATCGCTCCCTCAGTACCATCGCTGTCGTCCGGTTCTTCAATAACGGCAAAATGCAGTAAAAACTTGTCTGGCACCTCAACACTCGCGGGCCAGCCCTGGCTGTCTTTCCAGCCCAGATAACTGCCCCAGTACAAGCCAGAGGCCAGCACCAGCAACATCAGTTTGGCTATCACCGACCAGTGACTGCTGATCAACGCCAGCACCAGCAAGGCCACCATCGCGGTATAGGCCAAAACCAAAAGCAACAGGGTTTCCGTCATTTATCCTCTCCCCGAACCAGGCTTTTTTGCAGCTGGTTGATATTGGTGACTTTGCCTTCCGGCGTAATCGTGAAACGAAAGGCGGTCACTTCATCACCTTCCTTGCTCAGCACTTCGGTGTGGTAAAACAGCACGTTCATTTTTGGATTCACTTCGGCCAGATACACGGTCGCAGGCACTTCGATACTGTCTGACGAGTGCAGCGGGTCCACTCCCTGCTGGGTTTTGAAATAATGCAGGTTGACGATGTACTCTCCCGCCGGACGCCCCCGGATGGTCAGCACTTCCTGATTGAGCGGATTACGAACCTCTACGCCATTCACCACCTGAACATCGTTAATCATGCCGCGATCATCCCGGTCCAGGTGCATCAATCCAGCCTGGGGTTGTTTGTAGCTCACCTGCTTCCCATCCGGGCCAGAGACCCAGATATCGACATCGTTGGGATTGCCATCCGGCCAGCTGACCGTAATCAGGAACTCCGCCTTGGGATCAACAATGCCGGTCCTGGCCGGTGGGTTCAGCAAGATCAATGCAACCAGAAACAGAAAGGTAAAGGTCAGCAGCGCGTTAAACAGTAAGTCGGTAAAGGGGTCGATGTCCGTATGTCTGTTATGACGAAACAACGCCATCAGCCCGCACTCATACGGTCGTTGGATAACACGGTCTGGCCCAGCGTCACGGCATCGGCCACCAGGCGGTCGGCAGAGCGATCCAGCAGCAGGTATTGCAGCCCCAATAAAATGCTGCAAACCAGCCCGACCAGTGTGGTATTCATCGCCACGCCCATACCGGTGGTCATTTGCTGCATCAGGACTTTCAGGTCAGACGTATCCAGATTCTCCAACCCCGACACCGACCCCAACATCAGCATAAAGCCGACCACGGTTCCCAGCAGCCCCAGCTTGACCAGGACACCGGTCATAAACCAGCCGACCTGATGACTGCCACGGACACGCTCCGCCAGGATTTCTGCGGCGAGGGCATTGTCTTGCTGAAGCGGGCCAAGCCCTTGTAAATACTGACCGCCCAGGGATGGCTCGGATGCCAACGCCAGCGAAGGAGCTGCTTGCCAGGCGCGCTGCAAGCGCGTCAATGCCAGGGCTTCTGCAGTCAGAATCCAGCTGCGATAGCCGCAATGACCACAGCCAACCACAAACACCAGTAAAATCACGCTGCTGATACGGGTAACATCTGCGGCCAGCAAGGTATTCAGCACCCCGAGATCCAGTAACAGCCAGGTGACAAATATCATCAGCCCCAGCAACAGGAGCCAGTGCAACAGCATTTGGTAAGAGGCCGGATCAGGGTTGGAAGAAGACATACCGCCACCTGCGATGGATGTGTTGTATTCGGTGACTTCTTATCTTGCGTGAAGCAGCGCCGCAGGTCAGCGCTACTATAGAACCGGGTGAAGGGCCGGATGGCCCGAATGGCAGTAGTCGATGGTCGTACTATTCTGGCAACAGCAGAGCGAGGATGCGGCGTTTCTCTTCCAGCGTCAGCATCAAGTGCTGGTCATGGTAATCGGCCAAACGGCGGATGGAATAGTTGAACTTGCGGGCAAATTTTCGGCTTCGGGGGCAAAAATAACGCGTGACGCCGGTATCGATCCAGATCACATGCTGTTTCAGCGGATGAGCAAAAACGTTGTTCAGATGACAATCCGAGAACACCACGCCAGCATCCCGCATGGTGCGCAGATCATCCAGAATCAGATCCAGCCAATGGATACGCTCTTCCGGGGTCAGTCCGCCGGACAAGAACATCTCAAAGACTTCCTGCGCCCCGACAGACGCCAGATCTTCCATAATGTAATAACCGAGATAGCGGTAGCGGCTGCCAGGTAACAGCCCGATCCCGACTTCATGAATGGCGGCGACGTGCACCCCAAGCCGGGTCAATAAACGATTCCCCTGCACCTCTTTGAACAGGCGGCTGTGCGCCCAAAGGGTCTTGACGTACTCATGCCAGCTACGGGCCTTGATCAGCTTGAGCACCGACAAGCCATTATCCGTCATGGCCACGGTGGACGGGGTATGATCGATAATCACTTGATCTGCGGTTCTTATGCCATTTTCGGGCAATCGACGTGATGACCGGAAACAGACAAATGCCTGAGAGACATCCAGCCAGGGCAGTTTTACATAAGTGATCATCATAAGCTTAATTCCATCGGCCGGTTCCGGCAGCCAGTAACGTATAAACGTTATTAAACCAACCCGGAAAGCCATGGAATTAGTCCTGCTTATAACAACAGTTTGTTAATTATTTATGACAATAATGGTTTTTAACTTAAAAGAAAAAGACAAGGAACCAGAAGCAACCAAAGTGCCTTTTTTGTGAGAAAAACGCCTCAATTACACGATTGACAACCCATAATCAGCAGCAACAACCCAAAGGTGGGTTGCGCCCAATCGACTGGATATGATTATTCCATTAATGGAATACAGTTATCCATTTAACCCTGTCAACCGATCGGCACCCGGTTTGGATCAGCAGCAGATGTCAGCCCTGCTGCATCAACCGTCGTCGGGTCACACCTCTATCGCCACCGCCACCGACTTGAAGGCCGGGGTATGACTTCTGGGGTCACGCTCAATCCCTGTCAGCACATTGGCTTCCGGGTAATAGGCCATTACCGCCCCCCGGCTCAGTCCATACGGGTAAACCTCAACCGCTTCCATACAGCCATTAGGGGAACGTAACGTCACCTTCTGCTGCGGTTTGATGCCCTTTTCCAGCATATCCTGTGGCGACATCAATACCGACCAGCGGTTAGGCGTACCACGATAGCTGTCCGCTTCTTCATAGATAATGGAGTTAAATTGCCCCTCGCTGCGCACACTCATCAGAGCAAACGGAAACTCAGCCGCCCTTGCCAGATCCGGCAATGAATGGGTCTGGAAGTGAGCCTTGCCGCT
The DNA here is from genome assembly GCF_030548165.1 of Oceanobacter sp. 5_MG-2023. Lineage (NCBI taxonomy): Bacteria > Pseudomonadati > Pseudomonadota > Gammaproteobacteria > Oceanospirillales > Oceanospirillaceae > Oceanobacter > Oceanobacter sp. 5_MG-2023. The sequence continues at coordinate 132,125 of NZ_JAUORS010000006.1, forward strand.
GCTGGTCGCAAACTCCGGCGTTTTGATCAGCCGGTTGGGAATATGGAACTCCCGCTGACTGTCACTGATATCCGCCAGACCAGCCATACCCGGAATCACCCGCGCAATACATTCCCGCACCCCTTGATGAGACTCGATCGAGGTCAGATTCAGGCCCGGTTGACGCACACCGCGCTTGAGCATTTCCAGCAAAATGCTGCTTTCGGACTTAACGTTATCCAACCGGATAATGCCGCCATCACTCAAGCGCACAAAGTTAAACATCGACTCTTGTGTGGTGGGTTCAAATTCTTCATCCCGGGCCGCGACAGGCAATACAAAGGCTTCGCTGTTTTCCATCCCGGAGACATGCCCCCGGTTTAGCGTAGTGGTCAGGAATACCTTGGTCTTGACCCGGTCGAGTGCCTCTCTGGCCCAGCGTGTATCTGGCGTCGCATCCAGCAGATTACCACCCAGCATAACCGCCAGATCCATCTCTCCGGCATGGGCTTGCTCCAGGCTGGCCAGCGTATCCAGACCCGGCTCGGTTGGCAGCTGCACGTTCAACTCTTCCTCCAGTGCCTGAAACACCTGTTCGGGCAACACCGGCTTCACCCCGATGGTGCCGATCCCCTGGACATTGCTGTGGCCCCTGAGCGGCAACAGTCCGGCCCCCGGCTTGCCAACCATACCCCGGCACAAGGCCAGATTGGCGATGGCTTCCACCGTATCGGCACCATGGGTGTGGTGCGTTACCCCCATGCCCCAGGCAAAAATCGCTTTTTCCGAACGCCCGTACAAAGCCGCAATCCGGTCGATATCAGCCTGAGGAACACCGGTTGTCTCTTCAATTTCAGCCCAGCCCAAAGCCGCGACCAGCGTCAGAAAGGCGTCACTGCCTTCGGTATGCGCCTGAATAAAGGCATCGTCCATCAGCCCCTGTTGCAGCAGGGATTTGGCAATGCCGTACAACAACCAGATATCCGACCCCACTGTGGGCTGCAAATACTCGGAGGCAATTTCACTGCCGCCTTTCAGCATGGAACGGGGGCTCTTGGGTACAGCAAACTTCACCAGCCCGGATTCCTTGGCCGGATTCATCACCACCACATGACCGCCACGTTCACGCAGGGCCATCAGCTTATGCATCAACCGCGGGTGATTGGATGCCGGATTGGCTCCCACCAGCACCACCAGATCACACTCCACCAGATCCTCCAGCTCCACGGTGGCAGTGTACGAACCCACCGTGGATTGCAGACCAACACCGGTCGCCTGATGGCAGTAATACGAACAGTTGGAAACATTATTGGTACCCGATAATCGTGCCAGCAACTGCAACACAAAACCGGCCTCGTTGGACGAACGCCCGGAGGAATAGAAAAAACTGCGCTCCGCAGGGGTTGCCTGCATACGCTCGGCAATACGCTCAAATGCCGACTCCCAGCTCAGCACCTGATACTGGTCACTGTCAGCGGGTTTGAACAACGGCGTATTCAAACGGCCAAGATGTTCCAGCTCATAACGGCTCAGTTGCTGGAAATCCTCCAGCGTATGCTGAAAAACAGCCTCTGGTATTGGCGGCTGGATATCCGTTGACTGGGCCTGAATACTCTTGTTGCAGACCGACGGAAATTCATCCATTTCGTTGGTCATGCCGCCATGCTGCCCTCCCATCCCCAGACCACAAGCTTTGCAGGCATTGTGGCTTTTGAGTGCCTTGGCAGAATTGATCAAGCCAATACGACCAACGGTCTGCAAGGTATACAAAACTTTTTTGGGGCCGCCACCCACAATGGAAGGGGCGCTCGCCGTACGGGCGGTAGATAAGACAGAATCGGATTTACTCATGGACAGCTCCGTGCAACCGCCCGTGTCCGATCAGATGACAGTGACGGTACAATGTGAGATCAATGAGTCAGTAAAGCGCCTGCGCCGTCAGAATCCAAGCCATAACCCCAGCCGTAAAAGTCTTTTGCAATCAGGCACAATATCAAGCCAGCAATATCAGGCCAGCCACGACAACAGGTTATGACTCTTTGCCACCCCGATCAGATAGCCATACATCGCCAGGGTCAGCACAGCCGCCGGAATATTGCGCTGGCGAATCGCCACCACACCGGCACCAATCAGCACCACCAGCCCGATCACCTTGCCCGTCAACCAGCCATCCACAATCGGGTATTGGCCAATCAGCACACACAGCCAGATAGCAAACACCAGCAAGATGGTATCGATCACATGCGGCAGGATTTTAACCAGTTTGTTTTTCATCACCCCGGACTGGGCATACGCCAGACCGAAACGAACCAGAAACAACAAGGCCGACAAATAAGCCAGACCGGCGTGAGCGTGTTTTATTGCAGAGTAATCCATAAGGTCCTCAAAAAATGACAGGGTTAAACATTCAGCCAAAAAGTGACCGGGCCATCGTTGGTCAACGCCACTTGCATATCAGCACCAAACCGGCCGCTGGCAGTATGAACACACTGCCCCGCCTCTGCGACAAAATAATCGTACAGGGATTCCGCCAATGCCGGAGGCGCGGCGGTTGAAAAGCCCGGGCGCAAGCCGCGTCCGGTATCCGCTGCCAGAGTAAACTGCGACACCACCAGCAATTGCCCCCCTGCTGCCAACAGGCTGCGATTCATGCGCCCCTGATCATCACTGAACACCCGATAATTCAGCACCTTGTGCAACAACTTGTCTGCTGTCGCCGTGGTATCGTCTGGCTGCACTCCCAGCAGCAATAACAACCCTGCACCGATCTCGCCAACCACTTCACCATCCACCGCCACACTGGCGTGAGCAACCCGCTGAATCAATCCGATCATCTGTCTTCCTGTTTAACCAGTTCACAATTTCAACGCCTGCAGCATAACGATGAATTCCAGCGCTGCACATCATTCACCCTTGCCGCAAAAACTCGGGTAAGCTGTCACCAAACCTACACAATGACAGAGTACAGACTCCCTCATGCGCCCGATATTCCTTCGACGTTCTGTGATGACCCGGCTGTTATGCCTGTTCTGTCTGACCACCAGCCATGCCTTTGCCGCCACCCAGGTGCATGTATCCCGGGATGCGGAAGGCAACCTGGTGTTCAGTGACCGCGTCAGTGAAGGCTCAGAACCCCACGAAGTGGAAGAGTTGCCCACCGTCCCCGCCTTTGTTGCGCCGTCGGCCACCTCCACCAGCCAGACCCAAACCACTGCCCAAGCCGGACAGTTTTACACTCACCTGAAAATTCTCAGCCCCGGCAATCAGGACAATATCCCCACCGGACTGGCCGCCAGCCTGAACATCGTGATCGACGCCCTGCCAGCATTACGGGCCTCAGATACCTTTGTGGTGCTGGTCGATGGCAAACCGGTGACATCCGGACGCGACAACAGCTTGCCGATCAACCAGCTGGTGCGCGGCCAGCACACACTGGAAGCCGTTATCAATAACGCCAGTGGTCAGGAAATTTTGCGCAGTCAGGCCGTGACGGTGTATATCCAGCGCCACTCGATCCAGAATCCGCAGTTACAGCAACGGCATTAACGCCCGAGCACCGGCCAGCCAAGCACCGGTCCATTACCTACAGCCCCCAAATATCGTCACACCGGGCGACGGATCCAGCAGCAGCGGAATACATTCAGAACGGGATGATTTATCGGCTCTGACGCACGGTTTCAGAGGGTAATTCCCCAAGGTAATCACGGTACTGCCGGGCAAAACGCCCCATGTTAACGAAGCCGTACTCCATCGCCACCTGGGTGATGTTTTTCGACAACCCGGGCTGGCTCAGTCGCATATAAACCGCTTCCAGCCGTAGATGCCGGAAGTATTCCGTCGGGGTCTGATTCAGCTGTATCCGGAACAAGCGGTACAGGCTGCGTACCGTCAGTGCCAACTGGCTGGCCAGAGGCTCCAGCAAAAACTCCTGATCCAGCCGCGCCAGCATGTAATCACGGCAATGCTGCAAACGGATATCCAGCAATGGCTGGCGCTGGAACATGGGTCGCCCGGGGAACTCCCACAGATCCAGAATGCAGTGCTCCATCAACTCAAAACAATGGCGGCAAATACCTTCCAGTGGCTCCACGCTATCGAGCATTTTGGTCGCCAGCCCTAACAGCAGCTGACTGTTGGTGCTGGGATTCAACGGTGCTTGCTGCTGCCAGTTTCCGGCAGGCAAGACCAACCCCAACTCCAACGCCCGGTGACAGATATTGCCTTGCTGGACACTGGCAATCACCAGCCGTGTTCTGGTGTCACTGCTGATCAAGCGTGACTGACCCGGCATCAGCAACAGCGACTGCCCCGGCACCATCCGATACACCCTGGTGCCCACAGAGACCTCTGGAAAGCCCCGCTCACACAGCAACAGTTCCAGCGTTGCGGCCGCCAGTGTCTGTTGCTGTCTGACGCCATTCACCGCCTCCAGTCGCTGGATTTTCCAGCTGGAGTAACAAGCACCCCAATGGTTTTCTGGTGCCATGACGATCGCTTCAGTCGACCCGCTACATCCCCAAAGAGACGATTGCGCCAAGCCTCCTGACCCTTCATGGGCCTGAACACCCGTTACCGAGGTATTCACGGTTTATCCGGCCAACCCGATGGGCACCACCAACACCGGCCGTTTGCTGTGATGCACCACTTTGCTGGAAGTACTGCCTACCAGGCTGTGCTGATGGCGTACTCCCATCACAATCACACTGGCATTAATGGCCTCCGCAACCTCAAGAATCTGCTTCCAGGGAGTGCCTTCCTTGACACAGGTCGTCAGTTTGCCGCCATCCAGCATCGCCGCCGCATCCAGTTCTTCGCGGCAGAAACGATCAACCCGCTCCTGCACCTGTTGCTGGATGTGTTGCAAACTGTTGTCGTGCAAATCTTGCAGTGAATGGTCGGCGGCCATCATTGAGCGCACCAGTTTTTCGGCATTGCTACGCACCGGCTCCACGACATGCAGGAAGGTGATTTCCGACGCGTACTGGCCACACAGGCTCACCGCGGTACGAAATGCCGGCCGGGCCCCTGCCTGGATATCCGAGGCATACAAAATACGGGTTACTTCAGGCAACATATCAAGTCCCTCATGGTTGTCTGTTGTTATCGATACAGCAATTCAGGCAGGATCATGGAGATCACCGGTATAAAGACAATCAACGCCAAACGCACAATATCGGCACACCAGAAGGGCGTGACGCCTTTAAATATCGTGGCCGGTTTGACATCCCGTAATACCGCACTGAGCACAAATACGTTCATCCCCACCGGCGGTGTAATCAGGCTGATTTCAGTCACCACCACGACCACGATGCCAAACCACACCAGATCGAACCCCAGGCTTTGCACCAGCGGGTAAAAAATCGGCACCGTCAGCAACATCATCGACAAGCTCTCAAACACCATGCCGAGCACGATATAAATCCCCAGAATCACCAGGATGACTCCCATCGGACCAATCTCCAACGAGGTCACAAAATTCAGCAAGTCATCCGGTAATCCTGCCCGGTTGATAAAGTCAGAAAAAATCAACGCCCCGATCAATACAGCAAACAACATGGCACTGGTACGACCAGTATCTGTCAGGGCATCAAACAGGCCTCCCATACTTAACGAACGCCGCATCAGCGCGATAATAAAGGCACCACCGGCACCAATACCGGCGGCTTCTGTGGGTGTAAAAACCCCCAGATAAATCCCCCCCATCACCACGGTGAACAGAACCAATACACCCCAAACGCCCTTCATGGCATCCAGTCGCTCTGACCAGCTCATTTTTTCACCCCGAGGGCCAGCTTCCGGATTGCGCCAGACAACGTACCGTACCGCCCCCAGATACATGAAAATACCCAGAATGCCGGGAATAAAACCCGCAGCGAACAACTCGCGAATACTGGATTCGGTCAATAACCCGTAGATCACCAGAATCACACTGGGAGGAATCAGAATGCCCAGAGTGCCACCGGCAGCAATCGAGGCGGTCGCCAGCGAATCGGCATACCCAAATTTACGCATCGGCGGCATCGCCACTTTGGCCATGGTGGCCGAGGTCGCCAGCGATGACCCGCAAATGGCCGAAAAACCACCACACGCCACCACCGTAGCCATCGACAAGCCACCTTTACGGTGCCCCAGAAAGGCATTGGATGCCTGATACAACTCTTGTGACAACCCGGATTTGGTCACCAGGTTGCCCATCAGAATAAACAGAGGAATCACCGACAGGCCATACTCCTGGGCAGTATCGATGACCCGGTTGGATGCCAGTGACAAAGCACCGGTCCAACGAAAATCCATAAAGTTATCTATCGTCAGGCCCTGCAAAACAGCAAAGCCGAAGAAGCCCACAATGCCCATTGCAAACGCAATAGGGATGCGAACCAAAACAATCAATGCCAATAAAATGGCAAATCCGATTAATGCTTCGATCATAATGAATATCCGCGATGAAGATGGATCGACCCCGCTTGACAACGTCATACCGTCGTTCGGTACAAGGCCTAGTGTCGGGGTTCAGTAAGGATTCGGTAAATGCCATAGCTGACCAGCAAAGCTGCCGTGACGTAACTCATGGCGGCAATGTAGTGAACGATATAACCCGTGGGGATTTCCAGATACTCGGTGACGACTTCGCGCCGTAATGACCGGTTGGCCAGATAGAACATCCGTTCTGCCAAAAAGTACATTGCGCCCGACATCGCCAGTGCCGACACCATACCCAGCACCTTCACCAACGCCGAACCCAACACGTTATCCAGAATATCCACCACCACGTGACCACCACGCCAGGTGATCACCGGCATTTCGGCAAACACCAGAATCGCCAGGCCCAACTCCGTCAATTCCACCGCACCATCGACGGCGTTATTAAAAAAGTAGCGGCCAATCACGTCGGAGCAGGTCAGCAGCATCAACAACATCAGCACCGCAGCCGCACAGGCTTCGAGAAAAAAGGCCAGCCAGACGACAGGCCCTTTTTCTTCGTAGTGCTCGGCAAGCCAATGGCTAAAAGCACTCATAATCACCTCACTCTGCCGCAGGAACAGCGGTGGCGTCGACCGGCACATAGCCGCGAGCAATACGACGCAACTCCTTCAGCGCCTGACGGGCATCACCACTACGATCTGACACCGACTCAAGCCATTCTTCATCCATACCCTGGGTCAGGGTTTCAAACTGGCGCGACATCAAATCCTTGGCCGAGACATGGACGATCTTCACTCCGGCCGCCTTGGCTGCCTGGTAACCTTCTGCATCACCCGCGTCCCAGGCACGACCGGCCATGGCCGACAGTTTTTCACCTGACACCGCCAAAATCGCTTTGCGGTCACGAGGCTCCAAGCTTTCCATAAACTCAGGATTAACAAAAATCGAGAAACTGCCCATGTACAGACCTTCAGGCAAGACAGTCACACTGGTGGTTACTTCGTTCAGGCGCAGCACTTTCTGCTCCATCATCGGCAGAAATGCCCCGTCGATCACACCCTGCTGCAGCATTTCGTAGACCTTCGGAGCAGGAGCACCCACCGCCGTCACGTGCATACGTTCTGCCAGCACGCTCTGGACGCCACCCCCCACCCGGATCTTCATGCCTTCCAGATCAGAAAAGGAATTAATCGGCTTCTTGGTATGAATATGGCCAGGGCCGTGGGTGAACATACCGATCACCTCCAGACCTTCAAATTCACCCTCATCTTTCAGATATTTTTCGTACACCTGCCACAAAGCCACCGATGCCGCCTCGGCACCGACACCCAGACCGGGTTGCTCAACAATCTGAGGCAGCTTGAAACGACCAGGAACATAACCGTGGTAGCTGAAGCTGGCATCGTAAACACCATCTTCAACCAGTTGGAACAAGGTTTTGGGATGGCCCGAACTGTTCTCCACCTTGACCTTGACGCGACCTTCCGTCGCTTCTTCCACCCACTTTGCCCAGGTTGGCCACACCACCGCATTCTGGGCATTGGTTGGTGGCAACCAGGTACCGACCCGCAAAATGGTTTCGGAAAATGCCGGCGCTGCCATGGCAGTACCCGCAGCCAGAACCAGTACCGACATGGCAGATTTCAGACGATGTGTAATTGTTATCATTTTCGGCCTCGTAATATTTTTATTTCCCGAACAGGCAAAGCCGTGAGTGCAGGCTTTTCTGTCTTGCTGCCGGGGTATTTTTTATTGTCATCAATTGTTATCTATCGCCCGCTTCAGATGATAGATAAAGCATCAGCTGCCGCACACCGCAGCCAATAACACCGCAAAACCATCCCTTGCAGAGCCTGACCAAGTGAGCAGGCCCAGAGCACCGGCAATTTGCTCAGTAAAACCCTTCAGGCAAACAGTGGATGGATATTATTTTTATTAAACTTGAGCACCGGATCCAGCTCGGTCATTTCAAATGAAATCTGCACATAGCGCTCAGCCGTGACCGGTTGCATCCAGTCACACAGAGTCTCGAACACCCGTTCCGCAACAGCCTGTTTAAGCGCCATATCCCGGCCATGACCAATCTTCAGGCTCAGGTTCAGGTAGCCAAAACCCTCACGGCCATCGGCTACCCGGTAGTCATAACAACGAATCGCACGGCTGCGCACGCCCCCGATCGGGAATGCACCGGTCGATACCACATAGTCATGCAAGGCCTTGAACAGCGGCTGAAAATCCAGCAACTCATGCAAGTTATCGGAGTAGTCGACAACAAAATGCGGCATGGCTACACACCCCACTTCGGAATATGGTGCGACCCCATGCTGACACAGACATTCTTCGGTTCGCAGAACACCTCAAAGCTGTAATCCCCCCCTTCGCGGCCAGTACCGGAACCCTTCACACCACCAAACGGAGTACGCAGGTCACGGACGTTCTGACTGTTCACAAACATCATCCCGGCTTCTACCGAACGGGCAATGCGATGCACCTTGCCCACGTCCTGAGTCCACAAGTAGGACGCCAGACCGTAGTCATTATCGTTCGCCATCGCTACCACATCGGCTTCATCCTTGAACGGAATCAACACCGCGACCGGGCCGAAAATTTCTTCACGGGCAATACGCATATTATTGGTGACGTCACGGAATACGGTTGGGCGCACAAAGTGGCCGCCTTTCAGATGATCCGGCAACTCATTGACCGGTTTCTCCGGGCCACCGGCAATCAGCGTGGCGCCTTCTTCAATACCAATCTTGATATAGCCGGTGACCTTGTCCCAATGGCCCTGACTGATCAGAGAGCCTACCTTGGTATCCATATTCATCGGATCACCGACAGTAATCTTGTTGGCACGGGCAGCGAACTCTTCGCAGAAGCGATCGTAAATACCCTCTTGCACAAAAATGCGAGAACCAGCGGTGCAGCGTTCACCGTTGATCGAGAAAATGCCAAACACCGCCGCGTCTAACGCCCGCTCGTAATCACAATCATCAAAAATCATCACCGGCGATTTACCGCCCAGTTCCATCGAAAACTTCTTCAGGCCCGCATTGGCAATAATGTGTTTACCGGTCGAAGTACCGCCAGTAAACGAAATGGCATTGACATCAGGGTTCGTAATCAACGCATTGCCTGTGGTGCCGCCAAAACCGTGCACCACGTTAAACACACCCGCTGGAATACCGGCTTCCAGCGACAGCCGAGCCAGAAAATCCGTAGTCAGTGGCGACAACTCGGACTGTTTCATTACTGCCGTGTTACCCAGTGCCAGGGCTGGAGCAGTCTTCCAGGTACCGGTCATAAACGGCACGTTCCAGGGCGAAATCAGCGCACAGACACCGGTTGGCTGATACAGGGTGTAATTCAGCATCTGGTCATCCATCGGGTAGGTATGACCGTTCATTTGTTTGGCTTTTTCAGCAAAAAAATAGAAATTGCTGGACGCCCGTGGAATCAAGGCGTTACGCGTCTGATACAGCGGCAAACCGGTATCTGCAGTTTCCATCGCCGACAGCTCATCGACGTTATCGGCAATCAGATCCCCCAGCTTCTCGATGATTTTGGAACGCTTGGCGACCGGCATGTTGGCCCAGGCCGGAAAGGCATTTTTCGCCGCCTGACACGCCGCTGCCACTTGTTCTGGCGAGGCATGAGCCACCTCAGCCAGAACTTCACCCGTAGCAGGATTCACCGTTTCAAAGGTTTCCTTGCTCTCAACCCATTTGCCGTCAATCAGATTCTTGATCATCAGTGTCTGCCTTTTCTTGTTTTCAACGAGCCGCTGGCGACTCTGTGTTCTCACAGTTGGCGCTCTCAGATGAGCCGCAAACCAGTTAATATATTAATCAATCTATTTAACATGTTAAATAATGTCAACTGACAAATGTCAAACAGCACGTTAGAGCCACCGACTTTGGCGGAGTTTTGGGGAGATAAATGGCAACGGAAGGCTCACTGACAAGGCATCAAAGCCTGTCAACAAGTGTCTGTTTTTGGCACTATCCAGAATATTCAACAAGGAAATGTTTCGTCGTATGAATGTCACTGAACTGCAAAACTACCTGCAACTCCTTATCCAGAACCGCCTGCACCAGGCCGTAATGGTGTGGGGTAAACCGGGAATTGGTAAATCCTCCATCGTGCGCAGCCTCTGTGAACAAAACAAACTGCAGTTTATCGACGTGCGCTTAAGCCAGTTGATGCCCAGTGATCTACGTGGGATTCCAGTACCGGATCAGAACATGACCCACTGGTATCCCCCTGCATTTCTGCCTCAGGAAGGCGAAGGCATCCTGTTTATGGATGAAATCAATATGGCTCCCCCCGCACTGCAGGGTGTGGCCCAACAGCTAGTGCTGGACAGGCAAGTTGGGGACTATTGCCTGCCTGATGGCTGGCTGGTCTGGGCAGCGGGGAACCACAGCACCGACCGCGCTGCGGTTTACGATATGCCTGCGCCGCTTGCCAACCGATTTATCCACCTGACGCTGAACGAATCGATCAATGACTTCCGCGCCTATGCTCTGGCAACCGGATTGCATCCAGACGTGATCGGCTTTGTAAGTTTCCGCAGTGACCTGCTGCACAAGATGCACCCGACCAATCCGGCCTGGCCATCACCACGCAGTTGGGAAATGGCTGCCCGTCTCCACCAGATCGGTTTATCGATTGAGCCCGCTGTCGGCGATGCCTGTGCACTGGAGTTTCATGCCTTCTGCCGTTTGCAACACGATTTGCCGGGCATGGAAGCCATCCTCAAAGGCACATCCACAGCAGAGTTTCCTCAAGAACCCTCTTTACGCTATGCATTGATCTGTCACCTGATCAGCCGAGCGGAAAAAAACCAACAAGCCGTGCATTGTTTTGAGTGGCTGATTGAGCAAGCAAGCTCAGAATGGATTCAGATGTTTGTCTCTGAATTGGTGCCTGTTCTGAAACAGCGTAAGCAATACTCTGCTTTCACCCCAAAAATTATTGGCAACGAAAAAGCGCGACAGTATCTGACGCAATTTGCAGGGTTAATGATGGAACTTGATTGAGTTCGCCAGAACAACAAGGACCAGCCACATGTTCCCTTTTCAAGACAATCTGGATGACCTCTGGACCCGCTTTGTACTGACGTTACGCAGGCAGCATCCTTTCCTGGCCAGTCTGGCCATGTTTGCCCGCTTCCAGCCAGACAATCAGGTTCACATTGCCGAAACGGCAGGTCAGACGTTACGAGTGGAACCCGGATTTTTAAGCTCTCTGCCCCAACCAGAACAAACCAGCTACCTTCTGCACCAGTTACTTCATCTGGCGTTGAACCACCAGCAACGAATGGGAGAACGAGAGCAATCCCGCTGGAATGAAGCCGCCGATATTGTCGTAAACCAGATTATCCGTGAGACTACCCGCTTTCCGGCAGCCCCCCGAACATGCTCAAAGACAGGCTTTGCCGGGTATTCGGTTGAAGAGGTTTATCAATTACTGCCGCCGGTTAATATGGACGAATCAGCAGCCAGCCAACAGCCTTCAGCCTCCCAGCAATGCACTTCCTCAAATGCGGGCACTGAAGGAGACTCTGATACCGGCAAGCCAAGCTCGAAAAACATGAATGGAACACCCCATCACGACCTGTTGCGCCAGCCTTCCGTCGACTTGCAGCAGCAAAGCACAAATAGCCAAAACTACTGGCGAGGCGCGCTGGCAACTGTACAACAGCTGGCAAATGGCCACATTGCCATCGGCCAGGCGGAACAAAATGCCAGCCACTTACCTGCCGGATTGCTACCCGGAGATACCACTTCGTCGTTAGCCATTGAGCTTGAAATTCTGCGCGAGGACAGCCTCGACTGGCGCGCCATGCTGCGCCACTACATGATTCCCTCACGAAACGATTACGTCGAGTTTGACCCCAGATTGCTGCATCAAGGCTTGTATCTGGAATACCTGCAATCCGAGCAGTTGCGCGTCGACATCATTATTGACACCAGCACCTCCATTGAACGCGATCAGCTATCGAGCTTTCTGAACGAGGTAGAAGCCATTCTGAATAGCCACCCGGATATCATTGCCCGGCTGTTCTACATTGATATCGAACTCAACGGCCCACATCTGTTGCAACGCAATCAGCCCCTGCCGCAACCGGTCGGTGACGGTGGCACCAGCTTTGTGCCCTACTTCAATTTTCTGGCAACCGAGCACAGCCTGCTGGAGCGCCCTTCAGTGGCCATTTACTTCACCGACGGCTTTGGAGAATTTCCCGCCGAGCCACCCGGTATTGACGTGTTATGGGTGGTACCACCTCGCTCAGCCAACCAGCAAGAGTATCTGTCCTGGTTAGCCCAAAGAAATCCCAAAAGCCCCCTGTTTCCATTTGGGGGCAAAGTCGATTTGAAGGATTAAGAAAATGACGATTGATTTGATCAAGCAATCACTACAAGCCCCAGACGAAGAGCTTCGATACGATGAAGGTTGGGGAGATAAATACCCAGCCTATGGATTCTGGCGGCAAGAAGAAAATCAACAGCAACTGAAAGAGGCGCTGGCAACGATCGAAGCAATTAACAGCGTTGATTTTTGTGTAATTGAGCAGTGCCTTCAATCGCCGCAATGCCAGGAATGGTTCATTGCCTGGGTATTCATTTTGCGCAAGGGCCTCACCACCGATCAATGCTCCCAGCTTCTAAGCCATACCAATGCCCCAAGCTATCTGATCATACTCGATGAGACCTTCAAGCGCTTAAACGTAGTCCGTCCGAGACAGTTTACAGACATCGAATACGCGTTACTTGATAGCAATGGATTACTAGGATTGAGAAAGCTTTTCAAAGACTCATCAAACCCGATAAAGACTTACCCCCCGGAAATTCTGCTGAACTACATGCTGGCCAGCCTTGATGAAAAATGTAGCGCCGAAGACCTGAAGATTTTCCTGCGGTTGGCGACCGAGTTTCAACCACACCACCTTGAGCGAATGGCCAGCTCGAAGCACTGGCAATTACGACTGGCTGCGGCGCAATCCTCAAGCACTTCCGATGAACTATTCAAAAAACTTGCCAAAGACAGCAGCAAAAAGGTTCGGGAAGCCGCATCGGTTCGCGCTCAATTGGCAGCAAAACAGTCCGCAGCACAAAAGACAAACAGCCAGCAAGCAATCACACCGGATTTTGACCTTCGATTAATGCAGAAAGCCGTACCGGTAGAGCAGTTACGGGAAATTGCCCAAGCTGGCTCCCCCCTGTCCGTCTGTGCTGCCACCTTGCATAGCAACAGCACCATCGATGTTATTCGTGCCGCCGAAAGTCGTGATTTACCTGAATGGGCTCAACTCGGCATCGCCAGATACACAGACTAAGAGAAGCGCATCATTTCACTACTGAAGGGCGCCAGCAAGTTCATCAAGATAGCGCTGGCAGCCAACTCCGCACTGACCAGGCAACAGGCTTTACAGCTGCTCGGTGACGACTGGTGCAATGCCATCATCGCCAACCGGTTTATCGACGACCCAGAGGTTCTGGACTCAATTACCGAACCAGAAAAGTGGCCAGATATTCTGGCAACCTTGCGTAATCCCGACACTAAAGCCAAACAGCTACAAACACTCTTTAATAAAAAAGGCTTTCGCTTCGAAGTCGTAGGCCGATTGATGGCGCGACATCCGAACTGCCCCAAGGTTTACTACAAACGTCTGGCGGCGTACTGCCCCAAGGATCTAAAGCAAAATCCAGCCTACGCCCTGTCGATGCTTGAAAGTGGCAAAGCGGTAGCTCCCCAACCGCTTCAGCCAGACTCAATTTATGCCGACTTGGACAATGCCTCCGATAGTTATGAAATGGCAATCACTGATGCCTTGAATCGTTACGCAAATGACGACGCCCTGCTCCGCCGGGTTGCCGGTTCAACAGCGCTAAACCCCAATGAGGCTAACCGACTGGCCATCACTGACGACCGCCATATTCACAATCGCATCCTGAGGGAAGGCACGCCCCACTGCAGCGAATTTGTCTATCGCCTGATAGCAACAACCGGTACGCCACTACAACGTAAACAACTAGCGTCACTGAAATTGAAGCGGGAGTATCCACAGCTATTGCGGCAATTAACCAGCGACAAGGACAGCTCGGTACGGCAGGCCGCAGGTAACCAAGCAACGAAGAGAGGACTGGCCTCTGCCCAAAAACCCGATAAAACCAGCCTCCGTACCCTGGGCAATAAGGCCGCACGCATCGACCTGGCCAAAAGCAGCAGCGACCCTGACATTCTGCACATGCTGTGTGAAGACAAGGTTCGGGATGTTCGTCGGGCGCTGGCCGAACATCAGCAGGTATTACCTTTGACTTGTCTGGAAAAGCTACTGACCGATAGCGACAACCAAGTCGTCAGCAGTGCTGTTTGGATACTGGATCGAATGATGGGATCGGCAACGCCACCATCCAGGGATCAGCTACAAGCAGCTATTTCCCAAATTCTTGAAAACAACGACTTTTCTCCAAGCTTGAAATCCAGGGTGTTAGTGTATTGCGACAAAGCCCCATTGCTTGAAGACATGTTAGAGCAAAGAGAAATTCGAAGATTTGCCGGCCCCAAAAGTGGTAGCCATTTGCTGCTATTCAACACCTATCTGGACATCCAGAGCGCGGACAAATCGTTTTGGCTACTGCAGATAGAAGAAGTACCGGCTGAGATCATCGAGCGGCTAGCGACTCAAACACAGGATCCGGCCAGCATGCTCAAAAAACATATCGGTGAAAGTCATGGTACCTCCGTCAGCTCCCTGATTTACCTGATCAAGCAGCACCCCAATATGCTTGCTCACTGCCCACTGCAGAAAGCCATCGATCATGCCAACCGAAACAGCCACATGGACTTTGCTGATGCTCTGAAGTCGGAACCATCTCTGCAGCCGTTCAAGGATTTTCGGGCACAACTTCAAAACGCAAAAGACCAACAGTTATTGCAGCAACTGATCAATCAGGCAGAACAAACCGAAACGATATAAACAAGGAGTTAATGACATGGAAATAGACCTGAAACACGAAGCCCAACAATACATTTCCAGCCAGTACTTCTGGGCAAGCAGTCCAATGGAAGTGAGAAAAGGCAGCCCGTCCCCCACATTCATGCTGAAAGTCGCACGAGCCATTAGTGAAGCCAGCGATTCACTGATCGACGAATGCCTGAACTTGCCAGATTGCCAGTGCTGGTTTCTGAAATGGAGTCTGCTGCTTCGCAGCCACTGCAGCGATGCTCAGTTAGAGCTGATTGTGTTACATCCCAATAGCGATGAGCACTTCATACAACAATTGGGGTTTATGATCCCTCAATGGTTCCAGCAGCTCGAAAGCAAAGGACGAATGACCGAGCAAGTAAAGGCCCTGTGCGGAGCCGAACTGAAAGACCTGCGCCTTCAAATTGAAGAAGACACCCGCCAAATAGCCGCCATCACACTGCTCTCGGAAAGCATGTATTCAGGCCTATTAAGTCTGCGTTGGACATTACGCACCTGGTATCCGGGCTCAACCGTGGAAGAGCGCCGTTTTCTGATTGCGTCGGTGCACCCTCTGTTTGCCGAGTTTGCTTTGAACCGGGCCTGTGCAACCGGCAAGAAAATAGACATCGATGCAATGGCGGACTTTATTCCGCAATTGTCTGAACAGCAGTTAACCCTTCTCGCCAATTCAGGAGCACGTCAGGCTCGCGTGAGGGCAGCGTCCGACAAGCAGTGTCCATTGGAATTATTGATTCAGCTGAGCCAGGACAAAAGCAAACCGGTTCGGGAAGCGGCGTTGCGCCAGCTGCCACTGGAATATCACCCAAAACAAAAGCCAGCCAGGAAATCCCCAGGCAAAAAGAACACATCGTCGAAGAACACATCAACGAAAGACACAGGCATTCAGGAAACCAGCTTCATCAACAGCCTGTTATCAGATGCCCTGAGCAGCGACGACCTGATCAATGTCGTCCGCAATGGTGATGCGCTCAGTGTTTGTACTGCCACACTGCACAACAACACCAATGCGGAAATCATCGCCATTGCAGAAACCCGCCAGTTACCCGAATGGGCTCAGCTCGGTATCGCCAGACACACCCGCAACGCCGAGCGAATCAATCAGCTGATGACCACCTGGGACGAACACGTCCTTATTGCGCTGGCCACTAACCCTAACCTGACGCCCGAACAGGCACTGGGCATGATTGGTCCGAACAACTGGGTCAACGCCCAGATAGGCAACCAATTCATCGACAACAACGACATACTGGATCGCATTGCCGAACTGGATGACTGGAAACAGGATCTCCCCGTACTGAGAGACCATTCCACTACGGTCAAATCGCTGCAGGAAACGTTTCGTAAACGTACACTGGGCTACTCCCTGATTGACCGCTTGATGGCCCGCAATCCCAAGTGTCCAAAAACCTTTTATCGCAAATTGGTGTATTACGTTCCCGATGACCTGCAACAGAACCCGGTTTACGCGCTGCATCTGCTGGAATCCGGCCAAGCCGTATCACCATCCAGACACAAGCTCCCGTATGCTTTCAAAGAAAGATTGGAAATCATTTTTGACGACATGATGGCATCAGAAACGTACTCCAAACTGATAAGAGAAGCGATCGGATACCAGTACCTCAACCCCAACCACGTCAACCAAATTGCGATAACTGCGGATCGTTACCTGCACAGGGCATTGCTGAACAGTGGAATGCATCTTCACAGCGAATTTGTTTATCAAATCATTGCCGCCGTTGGTTCTGTTACTCTGCGCAAAGCCCTGGTCAAACATCCCCAACAACCAGCCTCCGACGAATTAATTCTGTTGCTGACCAACGACAAGGACAGCTCCATTCGCCAGTCCGCCTCCATTGAAGCTGCCCGCCGCGGACTGATCAAATCCTTCACCCCCGACAAAACCAGCCTGAAATCCCTTGGTAACAAGGCTGCCCGCATCGATTTGGCAGAGAACAGCGATGACCTGGAAATTCTGCAGATGCTCTGCAACGACAAACTGCCAGCTGTGCGCAGGGAGGTAGCTAGAAGAGAACAGATCCTGCCATTACAGAACCTGCTCCAACTCGCAACCGATAGCGATGAATATGTCCAAAGATATGCGATCTATACCCTAAATGAAGATATCAAGAACGACAGTGGCGAACTGCACCAGCAGTTTCAAAGCGAGTTAACGGGGCTTTTACAAGATGAGCAATGCCCGGCAAAACTCAGAGCCCTTGCACTGGCACACTGCGAAGACGGCCAACTGGTTGACCAATACTGGCAGCACGAATCGATTCGGGCCGAATTTCTCACCGATACTGGTGATAGATTCCTGTCGCCGCACAGTCATTCTTCATTGATGCGGCATTACCTGGACGCAGAACCCTTCGACGGAGAAAAATTCAAGGCCTGCTATCGCCTGCAAAGTCTGACCTTTGAACAAATCGACATGACTTTAAGCCGCTACCCCAAAGTCGCAAACGAGATGTATGACAAATTGCAATATGAAGGTTACCTGAGGGAAGAATTGCACCGAGCAGAAGAAGTATTGGCCTTCCTGATAGCCAATTACCAATCATATATTCATCCCCAAGAAGCTCCCGAATGGGCAAAAGATCGCAAGGAAAAACTTGCCAAAGCCATTGCGGCCTACCCGGATCTGGAACCCTTCAAAGCCTTCGTTGTAAGTATTCCCAGTCGCAAAAACGTCATGCACAGCATACTGGCGCAAGCTGAAGAGTTAGTCGTTAACTGCTGATTTTCTGATCGGATCATAAGGAGTCAGTCCCTTTATGATCCGATTTTTACCCACCGCTTGTGTCGTTAGCGTTTCAGCCAATCTGTAGCCCACCACAATAATTAATATATTAACTTATTGACTTTTTCCTCCCTAAACGCAAAACTAATTAACATGTAAACAAAAAAGAATTCGTCCGGTTATGGACGCGTTCTGGTGTTTCTCACCGCTCTGTTTTAGTAGCGGTGCCTGCAGCACAACTAATAAAAACCCGATCTGGAGATCTCGCCATGAGGCATTGCCGCATCCTGAAGGATGGCGTCGCCACCGAGGTGACTTTGGCCACCGCTGACACTCAGGACCTCACCAACGAAACTGTTTTACCTGCCACGACCGGCACTGTTTTTGGTATCGCCCTGAACGACAAAAGCCTGTACGCCAAACTGGAACCGTCTTTCAGCGAAAAGCCGCATGTGAATCCGCCAACGCGTCCGGTTCTGCACATCAAAACCGACAACACCCACATTGGTTACGGCGCGGCGATTCCTGCCCCAGCGGATGGCACGCCGGTTTACGCTGGCCCATCCATCGGCATCGTGATTGGCAAACAAACCACCCGTGTAAGCGAAGCCGAGGCGCTGGAATTCGTCGGCGGCTACACCGTGGTCAACGAAGTCTCTCTGGTCGAAACTTCGTTCTATCGCCCGGCGGTGAAAGCCAAGTGCCGCGATGGCTTCTGTCCCATCGGCCCCTGGGTTGTGGATGCGGCTGACGTTGCCAACGTGGCAGCACTGTCCATCGTCACTTCTATTAATGGTGAAAAGGTTCACGCCACCAACACTGACCAGCTGCGCGCTGGCGTAGCCGAGCTGGTGAGTTATCTGAGCAGCTTTATGACCCTGGAAGCCGGAGACTTGATCATTGCCGGTACTCCAGAGCGTACCGATGCCCTCTATCTGAAGGCTGGCGATACCGTATCCATCAACATCGAATCTGTCGGTGTACTGGAAAACCCTGTTGTTAACGAAGCAACCATTGATGCGGCACAAGGCTGAGGAGAACAGACATGAAACGCGCACGTATTCTGGTCGACGACCAGCTCACCGACGTCACCGTCAATGACAGCCACAATGCCGTATTGGCCGATGGCACTGTGATCGCAGAAACCGAAGCCAACTGGCAGCCACCTTGCACCGGCAAGATGTTTGTCCTGGGCCTGAACTACGCCGACCACGCTGCCGAACTGGCATTCAAGGCACCGGAAGAACCCCTGGTCTTCCTGAAAGCTCCCAACACCCTGCTGGGCCATCGCCAAAACACCTATCGCCCCGACCAGGTTGACTACATGCACTATGAGTGCGAACTGGTGGCGGTGATTGGCAAAACGGCCAAAAACGTTTCCCGTGCCGAGGCCATGGACTACATCGGCGGCTACACTGTGGGTAACGACTACGCCATCCGCGACTATCTGGAAAACTATTACCGCCCCAACCTGCGCGTCAAAAGCCGCGATACCTGCACCCCCCTGGGCCCTTACATCATCGACGCAGCAGACGTTGCCGACCCGCATAACCTCGCCCTGCGCACTTACATTAACGGTGAGCTGAAGCAGGAAGGGTCCACCGAAGATATGGTGTTCAATATTCCGTTTCTGGTCGAGTACCTGAGCGCCATCATGACACTGGAACCCGGAGACATGATTTTCACCGGCACTCCGGAGGGTTTGGCCGACGTACAACCGGGTGACGAAATCGTGACCGAAGTCGAAGGAGTGGGTCGTCTGGTGAATTACATCATCAACGAAAGCCAGTACCTGAAATCCCTGACCACGGAGGCTTGAGTCATGCTGTCTGAAGACACCATCAAAGACTGTGCCGCACAGCTGCATCAGGCGGAAAAAGAACGCCAGCAAATCCGCCAGATCTCGCTGCAACACCCGGACATTACCATCCCGGATGCCTACCGGATCCAGAGTGAGTGGCTGAGCCTGAAACTGGCCGAAGGCCGCAAGGTGATCGGCCATAAAATTGGCCTGACCTCCCGTGCCATGCAAATGTCTTCCCAGATAGATGAGCCGGATTACGGCACCCTGCTGGACGACATGCTGTTCCAGGATGCGGCGGAAATCCCTACCGATCGTTTTATTGTGCCGCGCATCGAAGTAGAGCTGGCGTTTATCCTGAAAGCGCCGTTGAACGGGCCAAACTGCACCATTTTTGATGTCTACAACGCCACCGATTATGTGATACCGGCGCTGGAACTGATCGACGCCCGTAGCCAGTCCATCGACCCTCAATCCGGTCGCCCGCGCAAGGTGTTTGATACCATTGCGGATAACGCCGCCAATGCCGGGATCATTCTCGGTGGCCGCCCGATCAAACCGATGGATATCGATCTGCGCCGCATCAGTGCCATCATGTACCGCAACGGCGTGATTGAAGAAACCGGCGTGGCAGCCGGAGTACTCAACCACCCGGCCAATGGTGTCGCCTGGCTGGCCAACCGCCTGTACCCGTACGGCATTACGCTGGAGCCGGGGCAGATTATTCTGGCAGGGTCCTTTACCCGTCCGGTCGCCGCCCGCAAGGGGGACACCTTTCAGGTCGATTATGGCGAGCTTGGGCAAATCAGCTGCTACTTCAAATAATAGCGACTGCGCAGGAGCGCGGGAGCCAGGAACACAAGAATCGAAGGCTGGTTGCAGGCTTCGATTCCCAATCAAGGAGACGGTATGTCTGCCCCCATCAATACATTCAAGCAAGCGATCCAGACCGGCCAACAGGCACAGATCGGTTTGTGGCTCGGGCTGGCCAACAGCTACACCGCCCAGCTGATTGCCGGGGCCGGTTTCGACTGGCTGCTGATCGATGCCGAACACGCCCCGAACGACCTGCAGACCATACTCGGCCAATTACAGGCGATGGCACCGTATCCGGTAACCCCCATTGTCCGCCCGGCCTGGCCGGATAGCGTTCGGATCAAACAGATTCTCGACCTCGGTGCCCAGACCATTCTGGCCCCCATGGTGGAATCCGGCCAACAGGCCGCCGACGTTGTCGCGGCAACCCGTTACCCTCCGGCAGGTATTCGCGGGGTTGGCAGTGCCCTGGCACGGGCATCAGAATTTAACCGCACGGCCGACTATCTCCACACCGCCAACCAGCAGATGTGTGTTTTAATCCAGATTGAAACCCCCGCCGGGGTTGCTGCACTGGATGATATTCTGGCGGTTGATGGTGTCGACGGCGTGTTTATTGGTCCGTCCGACCTGAGTGCCGCCATGGGCCATATTGGTAACCCGGCGCATCCCGACGTACAGGCCGTGATTGAAGCATCCATTGCCAAAATCGTCGCCGCTGGCAAAGCCCCCGGCATCCTGATTGCCGACAAGACACTGGCCAAGCGCTATATTGAACTGGGTACCCTGTTTGTCGGTGTGGGTACCGATACCGGACTGTTGGTGAAATCCACCACCGGGCTGGCGGCTGAGTTCAAGGCGACCATTGCAGCGCCGACGCAAGAAAAAGGCTCCGTGTATTAACACGGGCCAACCTCGGCACGCATCGCCCGACATGGTTCAATAACAATAAAACAACAATAAAAAGAATCACTTATGCCTATTAACCATCTTAACGAATGGATCCCAAACATCGTGATTGGCCAGGATTACGACCAACACTATCGGGATGCCAACATCCACTTCGATGTATTGGGTCGCATGGCCGACTTTTTTGGCCGCGACATGCCGGTGCACCTGCACGCCCAGTTTCTGCAAATTCATCTGATCAAAGCCGGTGACACCCATTTTCACATTGATGAACAGGTGTATCACTGCCAGGGGGCCTGCTGCTTCCTGACCCCTGCTGCGGTGCCTCACTCATTCATGACCGAGCGAGACGCCAACGGGTATGTCCTCACCGTCAATCAGTCGCTGATCTGGCAGCTGCTGCGCGACAGCCAGAACAGCCAGATAGAAGCCGAGCGGATTCAGCCCATCGGCATTGAACAGCGGCTACTCAGCGACAAGGACACACACGCCTGGCACCGCATTACCCATATTTTCCAGATGCTGCAGGATGAATGGGACACCCCTTCCCCGGATCGCACCTTTGCGCTGGAATCGCTGGTGCGGCTGCTATTGCTGCAACTGTTGCGGCTGGCACCGGAAGCCTCGGCCTCACACACAGTCAACAGCGAAGAACTGCGCCAGTTCCGCCGCTTTTCCCTGCTGGTTGAGCACGAATACCGCCAGCGCTGGCCATTGGGTCATTACTGCGCAGCGCTGGGAGTCAGCGAAAGCTACCTGCACCAGATCTGCCATCGAGTAGCCAACTGCCCACCCAAGCGATTGATTCACGACCGCATACTGCAAGAATGCAAACGCCTGTTGCTGTACTCGAACAAATCGATCAATGACATCGGCTTTGATCTCGGCTTTCTTGATCCATCGTATTTCTCGCGGTTTTTCCGTAAACAAACCGGACTGACCCCGCGAGACTTTAGACAACCGGCCAACCAGCCCAGCCAGCGCCCGGCCTTCACCTGAGCCTTACGCTGTCTTTTTGATTCATATGCGCTATTATTTTACCCATCTACTTAATATATTAATGAGATGGTTTTTTCTGAACACCCTGTATTGCTCCTGCTGGCAACCGACATCGACAAAGATGAAGGCAGCGGCCACGGCAGCTCTCAAAACCACAGCACGGAACCGCCCCCAATGCGCAAGTTTGATGACTCCATTCCCCTGAAACTCCTCAAGGCCCGAGAATCCACCATGGCTTTTTTCCGCCCGGTGTTACAGGAAATCGGCCTGACCGAACAACAGTGGCGCGTGATTCGTGCCCTTAATGAACATCATGAGTTGGAATCCAAACAACTGGCCGAACTGTGCTGCATTCTCAGCCCCAGCCTGACCGGCATCATCAACCGGCTGGAAGCCCAGGACTACCTCAAGCGCCGCAAGTCGACCGAAGACCAGCGCCGTGTCCTGATAAGCCTGAGCGAAAAAGCCAAAATCATGTTTGCCAACGTCAGCCCACGTCTGGAAGGCTGCTACGAAACCATGACCAACCAGCTATCACCCGAAAAGATGCAACAACTAAAAGAATTGCTGGACGAAATCATCAAACTGGAACGATAACGTCCCCTGGCTCGCGGCATTGCTACGCTGGCCAGCAGTCTGCCACCTGCATCTCATTTTCACGGCCTGTTCCCGGCGCTTCTGCCTCTCCCTTTTCTGCAAGAGCGTTTGGTTCTCGCATTGACAATAGATAATATGTTAATTATATTTTACTTAATATATTCATTAAAATAAAAACAAGACCAGAAGTTCCAGCACCGGGCCAGAATGCCCGGCAAGCTCATCCACTCAATACAGAACAGAAGGCTCAACCATGTTGCAGGCATCCTACCCCTATTACCTGGCCAACGAGCCAATGGCTCCAAACCAGGATCTGGACGTAACCAACAAATACACCGGCGAAGTCGCTACCCGCGTCGCCATGGCCGACGTTGACACCATTGATAAAGCCATTGCGGCAGCGGTCGACGCCACCGAAGCCATGCGCAAGATGCCAGCTTACCAACGCCAGGCGATCATTTATCACTGCGTCCGCCGGTTTGAAGAACGGTTTGAAGAAATCGCCCAGGCGCTGTGTCTGGAAGCAGGCAAGCCGATCAAGGATGCTCGCGGTGAAGTCACCCGCCTGATCGACACCTTCAAAATCGCCGCCGAAGAAACCACTCGTATTTACGGCGAAGTGATCCCGATGGACATTACCCCCCGCGCCAAAGGCTACAGTGGCCAATGGAAACGGGTACCGATCGGCCCTTGTTCGTTTATTTCGCCGTTCAATTTCCCGCTTAATCTGGCCGCCCACAAAGTAGCTCCGGCACTGGCAGCGGGTTGTCCGTTTGTCCTTAAGCCCGCTTCACTGACCCCGGTTGGCGCACTGATTATTGGTGAAATCCTGGCCGAGACCGACCTGCCCAAAGGGGCGTTCTCGATTCTGCCCTGTCACCGTGATGGTGCCGATCTGTTCACCACCGACGACCGCCTCAAACTGCTAAGTTTCACCGGTTCGCCGGAAGTTGGCTGGGCACTGAAAGCCAAGGCCGGCAAGAAACCGGTGGTTCTGGAGCTGGGGGGCAATGCGGCCTGTATCGTTGACGAAGGCACCGACCTCGACGACGCCGTCACCCGGATTGTTTTCGGGGCCTATTACCAGTCTGGCCAGAGCTGTATTTCAGTGCAGCGCATCATGGTGCACGACAGTCTGTACGACGACGCCAAAGCACGCCTGACCGAAGCGGTTGGCGCACTGGTACATGGCGATCCGGCCGATGAAAACACCTTTATTGGCCCGATGATTTCCATAAAAGAAGCCATCCGGCTGCACACCTGGATAGCCGAAGCCCAGGCCGGTGGTGCCACCGTCTTGTGCGGCGGCGAGCGCGACGGTGCCATGCTGCAAGCCACGCTGCTGTGCGATGTCACGGCCGACATGAACGTCAACACCCAGGAAGCCTTTGGCCCGGTCGCTATTCTGAGCCGATTCACCGACTTCGACGACGCACTGAAAGAAGTGAACAACTCTGATTTTGGCCTGCAGGCTGGCATATTCACCAAAGACATCTACAAAGCCCAAAAAGCATGGGACGAGCTGGAAGTCGGTGGCGTAGTCATTGGTGATGTCCCCAGCTGGCGCGTCGACCATATGCCTTACGGCGGGGTAAAGGATTCCGGCATTGGCCGCGAAGGCGTGCGTTACGCCATCGAGGACATGACCGAAATCCGCTTGATGGTCCTGCGCAACCCGAACACGTAGCGTCAGTGGCCCATGCCTCCCGCTTGCGGTGTTAATGGCCAGGCCACCAAACCATACGAGGAACCGCTGTGAACAACCCCCACGTCCCCATACCGCTGCTTTCTACTGTAGCGCTGGCAAGCCCGCTGGCACTGAATCTGTTTGTGCCTGCCATGCCGGATGCTGCACGGGATCTGGGCGTCGACATTCACATCATTCAGCTGACGTTTACCGCCTACCTGCTCACTCTGGCCATTGGCCAGCTGCTCTCCGGGCCGCTGGCGGATCATTACGGCCGCAAACCAGTGCTGTTATGGGGGCTGGCCTTGCACGTAGCTGGCAGTGTATTGGCCGCAAGCGCCAATGATATCACCCTGCTGATTGCCGGACGGGTGTTACAGGCTCTGGGTGGCAGTGCGGCCATGTCGCTGGCGCGCACTATCATTGTGGATATACACGGCCGTCAGGGCGCAGCCGGGAAAATGGGCTATATGGTCATGGCGATCGCTATTGCCCAATCCATCGCCCCGGCCCTGGGCGGTTTTCTCAATCTCTGGTTTGGCTGGAGCAGCACCTTTATATTGCCGCTGGTGATTGGCATCGGCGTCGCCCTGGCGGCTCTGAAATGGCTGCCAGAAACCGGCCAGACAACCCGTAACGGTCTATCCCCAAGACGAGTATTCTCCCAGTATCGACAAGTCCTCGGCTCGTCGGAGTACCTTGGTTACGTGCTCTCTACGACCTTTATCGCGACGGTGTTTTATATGTTTATGGGCAGTTCGCCCTATATCGTTGTGGACCAGCTGGGGGGCAACTCGGCGCAGTTTGGCAGCTGGTTTCTGGTCGTTTCGCTGGCCTTTATGGCCGGCAGTTTTCTATCCACCCGGCTGGCACAAACACTCAGCATCGATCACATGGTCATGCTGGGCAACAGTTTGTCATTGCTGGGCGCATTATGGTTGTGGTGGTTCGCCCTGCAACAGTCACTCAGCCTCTGGACGCTGTTTGTACCGATGTCTCTGGTCACACTTGGCCGGGGCCTCAGTCAGCCCAATGCCCAATCCGGGGCCATTGGCTGCACTCTGGCTTTTCCCAATACCGCCGCGGGTACCGCGTCGGGGCTAATGGGATTTATACAACTGCTCACCGGTGCCGTGATGGCCCAGATCACCCCTTGGCTTATGCATCAGGGGCTGGTCGTATTCATGGGCTGCATGGTCACGGCTCCCATTATGGCAATGGCTTGCCATGGCTATTCCTGGTTTCTACGGCGACAACGGACTGTCGCCAGAACCCGTTAATAACAACACGACTTTACCAATGCCATACTGATGGCGTGGCTGTCACACAACAAGGATAACAACCATGGGCACACTCGCACTCGCAGCAAAAATCACCCACGTCCCTTCCATGTACCTGTCGGAACTGGAAGGCCCACGCAAAGGGTGCCGCCAGGCCGCCATTGACGGTCATCTCGAAATCGACCGTCGTTGCCGGGAACTGGGGGTCGATACCATCGTCGTCTTCGACACCCACTGGCTGGTCAACTCCGGTTATCACATCAACTGTGCCCCGCACTGGGAAGGCACCTACACCAGCAACGAACTGCCGCACTTTATCAGCAACATGCCCTATAACCTGAACGGCAACCCGGAGTTGGGTAACTTGCTGGCCAAGGTCTGCAAAGAACATGGCATCGACGCCCTGGCACACGATGCCACCACACTGGCACCGGAATACGGCACTCTGGTTCCCATGCGTTATATGAACACCGACAACCATTACAAAGTGATTTGTGTCTCTGCCTTGTGCACCGTTCACTACCTGAACGATAGCGCTCGCCTCGGCTGGGCCTTCCGGGAAGCGATCGAAAAATATTACGACGGCACTGTCGCCATATTGGCGTCCGGCTCATTGTCACACCGCTTTGCCCAGAACGGACAAGCCCCGGATTTTGCCGATAAAGTCTGGAGCCCATTACTGGAAACGTTGGATAAAGAAGTGATCAAGATGTGGGAAAACGGCGACT
Organism: Oceanobacter sp. 5_MG-2023; assembly: GCF_030548165.1. Taxonomy (NCBI): domain Bacteria; kingdom Pseudomonadati; phylum Pseudomonadota; class Gammaproteobacteria; order Oceanospirillales; family Oceanospirillaceae; genus Oceanobacter; species Oceanobacter sp. 5_MG-2023. The sequence goes on from NZ_JAUORS010000006.1 coordinate 159,082, forward strand.
GGAAAACCTTCTGTGACATGCTGCCGGAATACGCTGCCAAGGGTCATGGGGAAGGCTTTATGCACGATACCGCCATGCTGCTGGGAGCACTGGGCTGGTCGGATTACGACGGCAAGGTTGAGGTTGTGACGCCTTATTTTGGTAGCTCTGCCACAGGGCAAATCAATGCTATCTTCCCGGTAACACCACAAACCGGTGACGCCGTTCCGGCTCCGCAGGCCTCTGAAGCTGCCAAGCTGGCGTATGGTGAAAGCCGTTTATAAGCAAGACTACGGCACCGGAAGTGGCCTGCCACTTCCGGATCAGACTCTTCTCACCAACTTCTCACCAACTTCTCACCAACTTCTCACCAACTTCTCACCAGACCAGCTCTGGCCATCACTCTGATTTATAGCAGCAAAACGGTGACTGCTTCGCCATGGACATCATCGCCATCAGAAACCACCCCTTCCCGACATTCAATAAATCGCCATGATCGGTCAAAACAGAAAAGTACCATTTTTAGCGAGAAAACGTCATGTTCCCTCACCGCACTTGTCGCAATAATTCATTCATCAAAGCGCAGCAACCAACCGCTGCCACCGTGTTGATCCGATCAGACAACACCTTGCTGATATAAAAACAACAGACACAAGGCTGAATATCATGACGACAAACAACCCCATGTTGGACAAGCTGCAAGCCATCCTCCCTGCCATCCGCGCCAATGCAGCCAAGGCAGAAGCAATGCGCATGATTCCCCAAGAAAACATCGACATGCTGCATGGCATCGGCCTGAACCGGGCATTTCTGCCGAAAGCCTACGGTGGTCTGGAAATGAGCCTGCCGGAATTCACCGACTGCATCGCCGCACTGGCTGGGGCTTGCTGCTCCACCGCCTGGGGCTACAGCCTGTTGTGTACCCACAACCACCAGATTGCGATGTTCAGCAAAGAAACCCAGAACGAGATCTGGGGCGACAACCCCGATGTCGTAGCATCGTCTTCGATTGCACCTTTTGGCCGTTACGAAGAAACCGACGGCGGCATCATCTTTACCGGTGATATGAAATGGAGCTCCGGGGTGGACCACGCCGACTGGATATTGGTTGGCCTCAACCGCATGGTCAACGACGAAAAAATCTACAGCTTCGCCATTATTCCCAGAGCCGAATTCACCATCATCGACGACTGGCACGCCGCCGGTATGTGTGGCTCCGGTACCAAAACAGCCCGGATCGAAGGTGTCTTTGTTCCCGAGCGCCGCATTCAGGCCGCCAAAGACATGATGGAAGGCCGCCATGTTGGCCGCGAGCTGTACCCTGACAGCAACATCTACCACACCCCGTACCGACCGTACTTTGCCTGTGGTTTTGCTGCCATGAGCCTGGGCGTGGCCGAACGCATGATCGAGGTATATCAGGACATCACCAAAAACCGCGTCCGCGCCTATACCGGTGCCAAGGTCGCCGGATCGATCGCCCCGGTGCTGCGAATGGCCGAGTCCTACCAGCAAGTCTGCGCCGCTCGCGCCTATCTGGAAAAAACCTGGAACGAACACAAGGAATACAGCGAGCGTCACCAATACCCAGACCGCTACACCCTGGCACACTGGCGTACCAACCAGGCCTACGCCATCAAGATGTGTATCGAAGCCGTTAACCGCCTGTGGGCAGTAATGGGCGGTTCCAACTGGTACAACGAACGGGAAGGCCAGCGCTTGTGGCGCGAGTCCAACATGACCGCCGCCCACGCCTACACCGATTACGACGTATGCGCCCAGATTATCGGCCGTGAACTGCTAGGCATGGAGCCAGACCCAGCGCTGCTGTGATTGTTTTGTCTGACGTCGGGCGCATCTGAGGTATGACTCCAGACTCGCGTCCGACATCCGCCCCCATATAAAAACCAGAGCCTGTGACACCAGGCCAACCAGCCAGGATACTCATCATGACCACAGCCTTCGATCCCAAAGCCTTCCGCCGCGCCCTCGGTAACTTCGCCACAGGTGTTACCGTCATTACCGCCTGCACCCCGGACGGCGTGCAAACCGGCGTCACCGCCAACAGCTTCAACTCCGTCTCCCTCGACCCCGCACTGGTGCTATGGAGCATCATGAAAAACTCCTCCAGCGTCGAGATTTTCGGGCAAGCCAGCCACTTTGCCGTCAACGTACTGGCTGCCGACCAGATCAACCTGTCGAACCACTTCGCCCGTCCATCCGACGACAAGTTCGCTGAGGTGAATTATCAGCAAGGCTTGGGAAACGCCCCCCTGTTACCCGACTGCGCCGCCCGCTTTCAGTGTGAAAACTACCAGCGTATCGACGGTGGCGACCACTGGATTCTAATAGGTAAAGTCGTCGCCTTCGACGATATTGGCCGCGCTCCCCTGCTGTACCACGGCGGAGCCTACTCCGCCGTGATTCCCCACGCCGGAGTCAAACCGAAAGATTCCGACGCCTCCAGCCAAGGCGAAGAGAAAAACGCCCAGCGCCTGCACGACAACCTCTACTACCAGATGATTCAAGGGGTAAAACGTTATCAGGCCAGCTACCAACCGCTGCAACTGGCCACCGGCCTGCGCACGATCGAAGCGCGCATGATCATGACCCTGAACGACTTCGGCAGCCTGGCCGCCAACGACCTGGAACAACGTCTTGGTATGCCGGATCAGGACCTGCAAGCCGCACTGGATACCCTCAAGCGCAAGGAATGGATTGTCGCCAGCGACGACACTCTCAGCCTGACCAGCGCCGGTATCGAACAGGCAGCAACCTTATGGAAAGTAGCTAACGACCGTCAGACTGAAGTCTTTGGCCAGTTCAGCGCCGAAGACGTTGCCACCTTCCGCAAAGTGCTGGACGCGGTACAGTAACCAACACCAATCATCACCCATATCGGCGGCAAGCCACCTTCTACCGGGATATATCCACGCAGGAGGGTTGTCGCCGATATAAATACGGCTCCTACTCTTGCTTGCCATGCCCTTGCCTGTTCCCCAAAAATAACGACAGCCAGCCAGTCAAAATTGATTACACTGAACAACAATCAGATTTGCATCACAACAATAACAACGAGCATCCATCCCTATGGATCAGCCACACCCACCGAGCAACAACTGACGCTACTGGAATCGCCGGGCACCCTGGCGTTCTTCGATTACTTCCTCAACTGACTACAACACCAGCTACTCAGCGACCAATGCATGACCTTTTTCTACCCCGATGGCGAACACGTCAGTACGCTGCTATATAAAGATTTCAGCCACGACGCCTCAGCCTCCAGCTGGCCATAGCCTATATTTCCGAGCGCCAGTATCGCCCGCCCCAAACTTCGACAAGCTACGCCATTGCCAACCAGACCAACTGATTACCGATCATTATGATTATGGTGTTCTCAGTGGCAACATGAGGCCGCACTATCGCAATCGTTTTTTGAACAGCCGGGTTTTCTCAACAAATGGGCCGTGATTTGCCACTAAGACAGCGACAACTACTACATCAATCTCTACAGCCGTCGCGGCTATTTCAGACCGTTTCTCAACAACAGACAGCAACAAGAGCAAGGTTGCGGCCTCCTGCAGAAAGAATCCGAATGTCTATGTAATAAGCCATATTGTTATCCTGAGGCTTATACTGTGGCGGAGTCTCAAGCACGGCAATCGTTACGCGAGAAACACAGACCAGCTTTTCACTTGCATTTCGAATACGCCTTTCACAAATATCTGTCTTTTGCCCAATATGCAACGGTTTCGCGACACCGTAGACCCATCCTGAATCGACGGCACGAACTGCCGGGGGCATCTATTTAATCCGGTGCTCACTCTGGGCTACCGGATGGTTTCGAATCACGAAGCCGACTTGCAGGCCTGA
>NZ_JAUORS010000060.1:0-1303 GCF_030548165.1 Oceanobacter sp. 5_MG-2023
GCCGGTCACTTCACTGATCAGACCGTGACGCTGGCGGTCAATGATCTGGATGAGTCAGGACCGGTCTTTAACTCCGGGACTCTGGCAGATGCCATTGACGAAAACTCTGGCGCCAGCTCGGTTATTTACACCGCAGCGACCGATGATGCGACGGCGGTTTATAGCCTCTCTGGCGACGATGCAGCGTATTTCAGCATCAACTCCGCTACAGGCGAAGTCACTTTGTTGGCGGATGCCGACTATGAAACCAAGTCCAGTTATAGCTTTACCGTCACAGCCATCGATGGAGCCGGTAACCACACCGATCAAGCCGTCACCTTGGCGGTCAATAACCTGGATGAAGTGGCACCGACGATTACCTCTGGTGACACCGCGGCTGCCATCGATGAAAACAGCGGTGCCGGGCAAGTGGTGTATACCGCTGTTGCTGATGACTCTGCTGATATTTCTGATGGCGTCACCTTCAGTCTGTCAGGCGACGATGCCGCGTATCTCTCGATTGATGCCAGTACCGGCGAAGTCACCTTATTGGCCGACGCTGATTACGAGACCAAACCAAGCTACAGCTTTACCGTCACCGCCACCGATGGGGCCGGTCACTTCACTGATCAGGCTGTGACGCTGGATGTGAATGATCTGGATGAGTCAGGACCGGTATTTAACTCCGGGACTCTGGCAGATGCCATTGATGAAAACTCTGGCGCCAGCTCGGTTATTTACACCGCAGCGACCGATGACGCGACAGCGGTTTATAGCCTCTCGGGGGCTGATGCAGCGTATTTCAGCATCAACTCCGCTACAGGCGAAGTCACTTTGTTGGCGGATGCCGACTATGAAACCAAGTCCAGTTATAGCTTTACCGTCACAGCCATCGATGGAGCCGGTAACCACACCGATCAAGCTGTCACGTTGGCGGTTAATAACCTGGATGAAGCAGCGCCAAGCATTACGTCTGGCGCTACGGCCACTGCGATAGCTGAAAACAGCGGTTCTGGGCAAGTGGTGTATACCGCCACTGCGGATGACTCTGCCGATATCTCTGATGGCGTGACTTTCTCGCTCTCAGGCGACGATGCAACGTATTTCAGCATCAACTCAGCCACCGGCGAAGTCACCTTATTGGCCGACGCTGATTACGAAACCAAACCAAGCTACAGTTTTACTGTAACTGCCACCGATGGCGCGGGTTTACAAGATAGCCAGACCGTGACGCTGGCGGTTAATGATCAGGATGAGTCAGGACCGGTATTTACCTCCGGTACGTTGGCGGATGCCATTGATGAAAACTCTGGTGCCAGCTCGG
>NZ_JAUORS010000061.1:0-1289 GCF_030548165.1 Oceanobacter sp. 5_MG-2023
GATGAAAACTCTGGTGCCAGCTCGGTTATTTACACAGCCACAACCAATGATGCGACAGCGGTTTATAGCCTCTCGGGGGCTGATGCTGCTTTGTTCAGCATCAACTCAGCCACCGGTGAAGTCACCTTGTTGGCGGATGCTGATTACGAAACCAAACCAAGCTACAGCTTTACCGTCACCGCCACCGATGGAGCTGGTAACCATACCGACCAAACCGTGACGCTGGCGGTCAATAACCTGGATGAAGTGGCACCGACGATTACTTCTGGCGCTATCGCCACTGCGATCGATGAAAACAGCGGTGCGGGTAGTGTGATTTATACCGCCACTGCGGATGACTCTGCAGATATTTCTGATGGCGTGGGTTTCTCGCTCTCAGGCGACGATGCCGCGTACTTCAGCATCAACTCAGCCACCGGCGAAGTTACTCTGTTGGCGGATGCGGACTACGAGACCAAACCAAGTTACAGCTTTACTGTTACAGCCACCGATGGGGCGGGTAACCACACCGATCAAACCGTCACGCTGTCGGTGAATAACCTCGATGAAGCAGCGCCAAGCATTACATCTGGCGCGACGGCCACTGCTATCGATGAAAACTCTGGTGCTGGGCAAGTGGTGTATACCGCCACCGCTGATGACTCTGCTGATATTTCGGACGGCGTAACGTTTAGCCTTGGCGGCACTGACGCGGCTTACTTCACCATTGATACCAATACTGGCGAAGTGACTCTAAAAGCTGATGCTGACTACGAGACTAAACCAAGCTACAGCTTTACTGTCACCGCTACCGATGGAGCCGGTAACTTTACTAATCAGGCCGTTACCCTGGCGGTTAATAACCTGGATGAAGTCGCACCGACGATTACTTCTGGCGCTATCGCCACTGCGATCGATGAAAACAGCGGTGCCGGCAGTGTGATTTATACCGCCACTGCGGATGACTCTGCTGATATCTCTGATGGCGTGAGTTTCGGTTTGTCGGGTGCAGATGCTGCGTATTTCTCTATTGATGCAAGCACCGGCGAGGTCACCTTGTTGGCGGATGCTGATTACGAAAGCAAACCAAACTACAGCTTTACCGTCACCGCCACCGATGGGGCTGGTAACTTCACTGATCAGACCGTCACTCTGGCTGTCAATGATCTGGATGAGTCAGGACCGGTATTTAACTCCGGGACTCTGGCAGATGCCATTGACGAAAATTCTGGCGCCAGCTCGGTTATTTACACCGCAGCGACCGATGACGCGACGGCGGTTTATTCGTTGTCTGGTACAGATGCGTCACT
>NZ_JAUORS010000062.1:0-1234 GCF_030548165.1 Oceanobacter sp. 5_MG-2023
TGTTCTGGTCAACAAAACCGGACACATTAATTGGCTAATTTCTCATGCTCCGCCGGTGACAAGTCACCGTTCGAGGAGTGCAGTCGATCCAGGTTGTAATATTTCATATAGGCCGCAACATCCTGTTTCATATGAGCCCGCGTCGGCTGGTGTACTTTGAACAGCCAGTCATGTTTTAGGCTCCCAAAGAAGCGTTCAACCACGGCGTTGTCCCAGCATGCACCAACGTCTCCCATTGAAGCTCTCATGTCATACCCTTTCAGCAGTTTGGCGAAGGATTCACTGGTGTACTGTGATCCTCGATCACTGTGGAACACCAGGCCTTTCGGTGGTTGCCTGAGGTTATAAGCTTTGATCAAGGCTCGACTGATCAGACTTGTGGTCATGCGTTTGTCGATGGCCCATCCAACTATCCTGCGCGAGTAAAGATCCATAACGATCGCCAGATACATCCAGCCTTCACCGGTTTTCAGGTAGGTGATGTCTCCTGCCCAAACCTGATTTTTACCCACCGGATTAAATTGTTGATTGAGCAGGTTATCGGCTACTCGGTCACTGTGTTTTCGTTTGGTTGTCGCCTTGTAAGCCACGCGCTGCGTGACTTTAAGATCCAGTTGCTGCATCACTGTTCGTACTCGATGTCGACTCACCTGAATGCCTTCTTCACTCAACTTTTTGACCAATTCGCGACTCCCCAAGCTGTTTCTGGAGGCTTTGAACAGTGCTTTGGCACGTCGATACAGGTGCAATTCTTCCGCAGTGATCACCTTGGCTGGACGAGCTTTCCACGCGTAGAACGCCGACTTGCTGACGTTCATCACATGACAGAGCAATCGCACCGGATAACTCTGTCTGTGATTTTCAATAAAGTGGTATTTCACTTCATTTCTTTCGCGAAGAAAGCACTGGCCTTTTTTAAAATCTCTTTCTCCATGCGCAGGGTTTTGACTTCCTGACGAAGCCGCTTCAGCTCTTCCAGTTCCGTTTCTGCAGGCTTTGATTCACTGGTTGACTGCGCCTGTTTTTCCTTCCACCGATAGAGCAAGTTGGTGGCGATACCCAGAGACTTCGCGGCCTCCGGAACTGAATAACCTTGCTCGGTCACGAGAGAGACGGCTTCTTCCTTAAATTCTGGCGGATATTGCTTGTAACTACGTTTCTGGCTCATGGTTGGCACCTCTGTTGGTGAAGAGTTTATCTCTTCTTGAGGTGTCCGGGATATTCAACCAGAACA
>NZ_JAUORS010000063.1:0-1146 GCF_030548165.1 Oceanobacter sp. 5_MG-2023
AGGCCTGCAAGTCGGCTTCGTGATTCGAAACCATCCGGTAGCCCAGAGTGAGCACCGGATTAAATAGATGCCCCCTACAGATCAGTGATCCAGCATTTTCTGCCAGAACAAGGCATGGCCAGCTTGCGGGTCGAGTTCGTAACCGGCAAAGCCGTATTTCAGGTAGGCGTTTTGCGCTATCTGGTTATTGGATAATACTTCCAGCGTCACTTTACAGCAGCCCAGTGCGCGGGCTGTTTGCTCAGCTGCGGCCAGCAGTTTCTGGCTTAATCCCAGACCGCGGAAATCTGCATTTACCGCCAGATCGTGTACGTTCAGTAAGGGTTGTGCCTTGAAGGTCGAGAAACCCTCAAAAGCGTTCAGCAGCCCAGCTGGCTGGTCATCGACATAGGCTATCCAGCTGTGTGCGTGAGGTAACTCGGCCAACCGTGCCACCAATGTTTGTCGACAGGTATCACTCAGAGGCTCAGCGCCGCCCATGGGATCGGTTGCGTAGGCGTTTAACAGCTCAACCAGGTCAGTTGCATGACGAGGGTTTGAATAATCAACTGCGGTGATTGCAATTACGGCGTGCGCTTGGGTCATTGTCTTACTCCTTTTTACAAGCCGTGCAGATTATCACATTGGTTATTCTCCTATTATTCTGGCACTGGAAAATCACTTTACCTGCTCTCATACCTCACCGGTTCCGCAGCCTCCCTCCTCTCCACACAAGCCCATAGCGATAAAAAACATAAAAATGCCAGTCGTAAGTTCCGTCAGAGGCTATGGCGTTATCGAATGACCCAAAGCATGAGCCGTCGTGGCAACTGCTGGGATAACGCACCGATGGAAAGACTGTTTCGAAGTCTGAAGTCTGAGGGATACCGGCCCTAGGCTATCGCAACCTAGCCGAGGCCAAGAAGGATGTTGGTGGTTATCTGATGGACGACTACAACCGGCAGCGACCTCATACATTCAACGACGGCATTTCGCCCGTTGCAGCTGAGGAAAACTTTAAAATACTCTCCGGGATTAGTTGACCACTACACAATGAAAACGCGTTGCTCAAGCTGCTGTATGCAGGTACGTTGAAGGCATCCGAAAAGTGGACGCATCCGGTGCAAAACTGGAACCTGACGCTGTCGCAGCTGAGCATCCACTTCG
>NZ_JAUORS010000064.1:0-962 GCF_030548165.1 Oceanobacter sp. 5_MG-2023
CTGCCGCTGTCCAGTGTGATATCGGCATTACTGAAGCCGATCACGGCTTCACTGAAAGTAAAGGTGACGACGGTATGTTCTCCAGCCGCCAGATCGCTGCGATCGACATCGATACTGAGTGTCGGACGACTGATTTCCTGCTCAATGTAGATGGGCAAGCGGGCGTCGCCGTTAACGCTGACGGTCAGTGGCCAGTTCCCGTCCCCCAGCTCTTCCAGCAGGTCTGCCGGGAGGGTGATCGATGCGTAGCCATCGGAGACCATGGCCACCGTCGCGGTGACGTCGTAGTTCAGGTCGCCCAGGGTGATGCTGATGAGGTCTCCGACGGCCACCTGTTTCAGGGTGACGACGGTACCATCCTCAGCTTCATCGGCCAGTAGTCCGTCGCGGGCTTCCGTGACAGCCGGCGCCAGGGCGATCACCGATTGGCTGTCCAGCACACCGCTGTACGGGCCACTTTCAAACAGGGCCAGGCCCGCTTGCAGCAGGGCGATGCCATGAGTGGAGATCAGGGCCACGCCGTCAACGATCGAGACTTCTGCCAGCAGGGCTTCCAGAGTGGCAGCAACACTGCCCTGAAACTCGTCCAGACCGGATAGGGCCACCAATAAATCACCGTACGCTTCGGCGGTATTGAGGCCGTCCTCCTGGTTAAACTCGTCTTCGGTGATCGCGGTGACATCACCAAGCAGGTCGGATAACTGGAACAGGGTCGCCAGAGTCTGATTGATGGCCAGCATATCGCTGGTTAAGGGCGTACTGGACAGGCTGTCAGCACTGATACCCGCCAACATCACGGCCAGCGTCGTCAGCGGTGTGACGCTCAGGGTCAGGTCACCGCTCTCGTCCAGATCGGCCATGGCAGTCAGGCTGGTTCCCAGGCTGGTGCTGGCACCGGTGGCTTCGGAGATATAATCTCCGGCGTCGCCGTTGGCGTCGGTGACCACGACCAGCACCGGGCC
>NZ_JAUORS010000065.1:0-891 GCF_030548165.1 Oceanobacter sp. 5_MG-2023
TCTGAATGAAGTCTACCTGACGACCATGCCAATGGGCGTTATGACATCACAGGGGTTGGTCTGATGCTGACAGGACACTCGTTAGCAGATGCGGGTGATGGCGCAGCCTCTGGCCACGGTGACGATCCAGCAGCCGTTGCTGACTTTCGGCAAGTTGAGCCGTGCCATTGAGCTGGCACGGCGGAAAGGCGAGCTGAGGATGTCGGCCTGTTGCAGGTTTGTCGAGATCTGGTTGATGCAACCAGTCAGGCTTATATTGCGGTTGATGCCTTGCGTCGGCCGTTGCACATTGCCTAGCAGAACACCAGCGATCATCAGCATCTGTAAGACCGTATTACGGAGCATGCGGTGCTTGATGAAAGACGACATGCAGCGCAGTAATGAACGTCAGGGGTTGTTGGTCGATAGCATTCAGGGAGCCGAGACCATTCAGGTTGCGAATGCCAGTTGGCGTTTTTCCGAAATTTGGCAATCCATCAGTGAAACCGTGGCCGATCAAATAACGAATAAATATTCGCTGGGGTCTGACCAGCATAAAATACGGGGGGTATTTATTGATACCAAATCAGCCTTTTGACTGATGAGATAATTGTTCCTGCTTTTTATACTGCTTCCTTCCAAATCACTTCGATATTTCAGACCTATTTGGCATCTCCGTGCTTTGCTAATTGCTGAGCCTGGACGCCTGAGTTTCTTAATGAGAAGTGGCCAACTATTTCCAAGGAAGAGCTCTGGGTGGCCACCCTATTTCCAAGGATGATCTCTGGGTGGCGACCCTGTTGAACAAGGAATGATTACATGCCGATTTATCGCTTAGCCGTTTTTAACCCTCTTAATGACTATGCTGGTCAAGTGTATAACGGTGATGAACCGGCTGTGGTGTCAGCCCAG
>NZ_JAUORS010000066.1:0-878 GCF_030548165.1 Oceanobacter sp. 5_MG-2023
TTCGATCTTTGTGCAGGCGTTTAATGCCGATGGCTCCTTGAACGGCACCACGGTACAACTGGAAGCACCGGGTAATGCCAACCATAGCTCCCAGATCACTGAGGTAGGCAGCGATGGCGCCTATGTGGTGACCTGGTACGGAAGGGATAGCGACGGTGACTATTCGGTCTTTGTGCAGGCGTTTAAAGCCGATGGTTCCGTCAACGGTGCCACGATACAGTTGGAAGCGCTGGGTAACACCACTGGTCATGACTATGATCCACAAATCACTGCGGTGGGCACTGATGGCGACTATGTGGTGACCTGGTACGGAAGGGATAGCGACGATGATGATTCAATCTTTGTACAAGCATTTAACGCCGATGGTTCCTTAAGCAGTGCCGCGGTACAGTTGGAAGCACTGGGTGAGACCACCAGTGGTGACTATCTGCCTCAAATTACCGCTGTGGGCACTGATGGCGCCTATGTGGTGACCTGGCAGGGGTACGATAGCGACGGTGATTTTTCAATCTTTGTGCAGGCGTTTGATGTCGATGGCTCCTTCAACGGTGACATGGTACAGCTGGAAGCGCCGGGTCATACCACTGGTGCTGACTATTTTCCTCAAATCACCGCGGTGGGCACTGATGGCGCCTATGTGGTGACCTGGCAGGGAGTCAGCGGCGGTGATAGGTCGATCTTTGTGCAGGCGTTTAAAGCCGATGGCTCCTTCAACGGCACCACGGTACAGCTGGAAGCGCTGGGTAATACGGCAGGTCAAGACAGAAACCCCCAAATCACCGCGGTGGGCACTGATGGCGACTATGTGGTGACCTGGTACGGTGAGGATAGCGACGGTGACTATTCGATCTTTGTGCAAGCCTTTAACGCCAATGGTT
>NZ_JAUORS010000067.1:0-809 GCF_030548165.1 Oceanobacter sp. 5_MG-2023
TGTAGTGGTTCAATGATTCCGGACACCAACGTAGGTGGTAAAATCGCCACCATAAACGAGGTGTCTGATGACCAGAAAACGACGTTCTTTTTCTCCTGAGTTCAAACAGGAAGCAGCCAGCCTGGTGCTGGATCAAGGTTACACGATTCCGCAGGCCAGCGTGTCCCTGGGGGTTGGTGAAAGCGCTGTTCGGCGGTGGGTTCAACAACTGGCAGACGAGCGTAAGGGCGTCACCCCGAAGGGTAAGGCCTTAACCCCGGAGCAGCGGCGAATTCAGGAGCTGGAAGCCCGCTGCAATCGCCTGGAGCGAGAGAAGGAAATATTAAAAAAGGCTACAGCTCTCTTGATGTCGGACGAGATGAATCGTACGCGCTGATAGACCGGTTGGGAGAGCAGGAGTCAATTGAACTGGTCTGTGAAGCGTTTGAAATCAACCGTTCTAGCTATTACGAGTACCGTCAACGGCGGAACCGTGTGGATGTGGAGCGCTTGGCCCTGAAGGCTCAGGTGAACCGCCTGTTTACCAAGAGCCGCAGTTCTGCCGGCAGCCGCACAATCAAAGGCTTGCTCCGCGAGGAAGGCGTTGTCGTCGGTCGCTTCAAAGTTCGACGACTGATGAGCGAGCTGGGGCTGATCTGTAAACAGCCAGGCCCTCATGCCTACAAACAGGCCACCGTTGAGCGACCGGATATCCCGAATCATCTGGATCGTGAGTTTACGGTAGAGCAACCCGACCAGGTCTGGTGTGGCGACATCACCTACATCTGGAGCGGCCGGCGATGGAGTTATCTGGCGGTGGTGCTGGATCT
>NZ_JAUORS010000068.1:0-806 GCF_030548165.1 Oceanobacter sp. 5_MG-2023
ACCACCTGTCCGGCACCAGAATTTTCATCGATGGCAGTCGCGGTATCACCAGAGGTAATCGTTGGTGCCACTTCATCGAGGTTATTGACCGTCAGGGTGACGGCCTGATTGGTAAAGTTACCAGCCCCATCGGTGGCGGTGACGATAAAGCTGTAACTGGACTTGGTCTCATAGTCGGCATCCGCCAACAAAGTCACTTCGCCGGTGGCTGAGTTTATGCTGAAGTACGCTGCATCGTCGCCAGAGAGGCTATAAACCGCCGTCGCATCATCCGTCGCTGCGGTGTAAATCACCGCGTTCTCACCGGAGTTTTCATCAATGGCATCAGCCAACGTGCCGGAGTTAAATACCGGTCCTGACTCATCCAGATCATTGACCGCCAAGGTGACGGTTTGGTCGGTGTGGTTACCCGCCCCATCAGTAGCGGTGACGGTAAAGCTGTAACTGGGCTTGGTTTCGTAATCAGCGTCGGCCAACAAGGTGGCTTCACCGGTGTCTGAGTTGATGCTGAAGTACGCAGCATCTGCACCCGACAGACTGAAAGTGACGCTATCAGAGATATCTGCGGAGTCATCAGCGGTGGCGGTATACACCACCTGCCCAGCACCAGAGTTTTCATCAATCGTAGTGGCGATAACGCCAGATGTAATGCTTGGCGCTGCTTCATCGAGGTTATTGACCGCCAGAGTGACGGTCTGGTCAGTGAAGTGACCGGCTCCATCGGTGGCGGTGACGGTAAAGTTGTAACTGTCTTTTGTTTCGTAATCAGCGTCGGCCAACAAGGTGACTTCGCCTGTAGCGGAGTT
>NZ_JAUORS010000069.1:0-799 GCF_030548165.1 Oceanobacter sp. 5_MG-2023
GGGATGGAGCAGTCTGGTAGCTCGTCGGGCTCATAACCCGAAGGTCGTAGGTTCGAATCCTGCTCCCGCAACCATTTCAATAAATTTGATCAGTACATCATCCCATTGTTAAAGAAACCGGCCCTTGAGTCGGTTTTTTTATGTCTGTCTGACGAGGCTCTTGATCTGTTTGTGTTGTCACTCTCCAATATCAGGGGGTGCTTTATGTGCTGAAAGCCGGTTCCGGTGTTGCCATTGTTTTGGCGATGTTGCCTGGTTCTGTGTGTGGGCAGTCGCGAGTGCTATGTAGCTATATATAAATATAAGGTGCTGAATAGGTCAGCTTCAGTTCTGGTTTGGCAACACATCCTTTGGATCTGAACCGCCAATCAGAAAAAACGGATTTAAGGGTTGAATTACTGATTTATCAGTGTATTATTCGCCACCTTGATTCGGGAAGTGGTCAGCAAGATCGATCAACTTTCAATCGTAAGTGGTTGTTTTTAAAGAAGTTTTTGAAAATAAACGCTTGACAGAAAGATTCGGCGCTGTAGAATGCGCCACACGATTTAGACCTCTGGTCTGGATTGTGAAAGCGGTTTGATCAAGTTGAATGAGTCCTCTGGATGACTTCAACATTAAATGAAAAATCGCTTGACTCTTGGGTTTGTTGCTGTAAGATGCACAGCCCGCTCAGACGAAACGGTCTGACAGCTCTTTAAAAAATTAAGCATTAAGTAATTCGTGTGGGTGCTTACTGAGATGATCTGAAGTCAAGATTATCAAGAAGTAAGAACTCGTCGATAATTCATTTACGTGA
>NZ_JAUORS010000007.1:0-156724 GCF_030548165.1 Oceanobacter sp. 5_MG-2023
TTCGCTGCATTCGTCGCCTTGCCCTGAACAACGGCAACACTCGCGCAGAGCCGTGCAGGATTAAATCGATGTCCCCTATAGCTATAATCAACACGTTATTATCTGGAGAGATACCATGCACTATACCTGCCCATCCTGCGGTGCCATCAACCGTATCCCCGATGACAAACACAACAGCCAGGGCCAGTGTGGCAAATGTAAAGCCCCCCTGTTTAATGGCACCCCGACGGATTTGAGCGACAGCAGCTATCAACGCTTTCTGGCCAAAAATGATTTACCGGTACTGGTCGATTTCTGGGCGGAATGGTGCGGACCGTGCAAGATGATGGGGCCTGTTTTCAAGGAGTTGTGCGCAGAACAGCAACATCAGCTGCGCTTCGCCAAGGTCAATACCGAACAGGCGCCCATGGTGAGTCAACAATTGGGCATTCGCAGCATTCCAACGCTGATCCTGTTCCGCCACGGCAAAGAAGTCGATCGTCTCGCCGGCGCCTTGCCAGCACCCCAGCTACGCCAGTGGATCGCTGCCGCGCTGCAGAAATAACGGCCACAGCCAACCGCCCCCCGTCGACGGCTAATGCAAGCCGTTGGACGGTTCGGTGCTGGTCATGATGGTTTCTTCAATCACGGTTGGCGACGCGTCGGGCTTCCGTTCAAATTCCTGCAGTGTTTTATTCAGTGCATCCCGCGCCCGAACAATGGTCGAGCGCTGAATTTCTTCCGAAATATCAGTCAGCATGGTCTTGTCTGTGACCGTTTTCAGGATCAGTTCGATCTTGGTCGTGCCGGTTGGATCATTAATCAATGCATCCACAAACTGGCCGTTCACCATATGGCGGCAAATACGGTCAATGGCCGGATAGGAAATCGAGTTTGCCATCAGATAGCTCTTGTAGTGCTTGGGCACAAAGCTCACCTGGGTGCTGAGAAAACTGAAAAACGTCAATAACAACAGTGCCTGCAGACCATTGGCAATCGCACAAAAAATCCGGTTGGTGAAGCTGGTAAAACGATTCTCCTTGATCCAGCGCCCATGTATGTCATAGCGGATTGCCACACGCTCCACCAAGCGAATAACAAACCACATCGCCAGAAACAGAACCAGAAACCCGGTCAATGTTAATACAGCCCAATCGTTAGCCCTTAAAATTCCGATCTGAGTCAGATACAACCCAAAATGATCGCTATAGGCACTGGCGATGGATATAGGCAAAAACACCTTGGCCAGATCCAGCATTTCCTTTGAGGTACCGTATCGATACCCCAATACAATCAGCGTCAGAAGCGCCAGTAAAATAACGACATCAAATATCATAAGCTGCGTGCCACCGTGCGATCATCCTTGTTTTTGCTATTATTTCATCCGAACAACGGCACTGACCAAGGGTCGAAGATGCGTCAGGCCGGGACATGAGAGCCTCGTTGAACGCAAGTTACAGACCAAATATTACGACTTGCCCAATTTCCCCTCAGTACCACCCAACAAACACACCGATCACCGGTACACGGGTGCCAATATCAATTATTCTCGAGTAACTATTTCCGCAAAATACTCAAAACGCACCAAAAAATAACAAACATATTTAAAAACGCACCACAACAGAACAAAATAAGTCTTGAGTTATCATCGTTTAACTCGCCACGCCACAACTTAATGCGATCATGGCGCTATTGTTGTGCACCCGATGATAACTGGCTTATTTTTTGCAAATTAGGTGTGAATACGGAGAATCTGACAATGCGCGCCAGCCCCCTGCTCAACCAACGAATCATGGAACACCTGAATACCGGTGTACTGCTGCTGGATGCCGACCTGATTATTATTCATATGAACCCTTCCGCCGAAGCCCTGCTGGAAGTCAGCGGTACACGCGGCGTGGGAGCTCACTTTTTCGACCTGGCCGTTGAAGATCAACGCGATATCGACGCCATGCGGGATGCCGTTATTACCGGCCATTCCTACACCAAGCGGGAAGCCCAGATTCATTTACAAAACCAGCAAACCCTGACTCTCGACTACAGCGTCAGCCCTGTAACGCACCCGGAGACCCGTACGCCAACGCTACTGGTTGAATTGCAGGGCCGTGATCGCCTGATGCGTATCAGTCGGGAAGAGCAACTGATTGCCAAACAAGAAACCACCCGCTCCCTGGTTCGCGGACTGGCTCATGAGGTCAAGAACCCTCTTGGTGGCATCCGCGGTGCCGCTCAGCTGCTTGAACGCGAATTACCCTCCGCCGAACTGAAAGAATACACCCACATTATTATTGAAGAAGCCGACCGCCTGCGCGATCTGGTCGACCGCCTGCTCGGGCCACGCAATATTCCCAAACAGGAACCGGTCAATATCCACGAAGTGCTGGAACGTATCTGTCAGTTGGTGGATGTCGAAAGTCGTGGCCAGGTGGTTATTCACCGGGATTACGACCCGTCGATCCCGGAAATTGAAGCCGACAAGGGTCAACTGATCCAGGCCTTGCTGAATATTGGCCGTAACGCCATGCAAGCCATGCTGGAAAATCCGGATCAGCAAGAACGCCCAAGCCTGACCATTCGTACCCGCAGTGTCCGTCAATTCACCATCAGCCATCACAGTCACCGACTGGTTGCCCAGATAGAAATCATCGACAACGGTCCGGGCATACCGGATTCGATCAAGGACAACCTGTTTTACCCCATGGTCAGTGGCCGTGCCGAAGGCTCCGGACTGGGGTTATCGATCTCCCAATCCATCATCAATCAAATTAACGGCATTATCGAATTTACCAGTGCGCCTCACCGCACTGTGTTCTCCATCTTTTTACCATTGGAATCGCTATGAGTACTGTCTGGATCATCGACGACGACAAATCCATTCGCTGGGTGCTGGAGAAAGCACTTGATCAAGCCAATATCCAGACTCGGGTATTCGAACAGGCGGAGCCTGCCCTTAATCAGCTGAAGCGGGAACAACCGGACGCCATCATCACCGACATCCGGATGCCGGGTATGGACGGCCTGATGATGCTGGAACAAGTACACGAAGCCAGCCCGGACTTGCCCGTCATTATTATGACGGCCCACTCCGATCTCGAGAGCGCAGTCTCTTCGTACCGCCGCGGGGCGTTCGAATACTTGCCCAAACCCTTTGATGTCGATGAGGCAGTCAGCCTGATTGAGCGGGCCATCGCCCACTTTGAAGAAATGTCCGCCAATACCACGGCACCGGAAAAAGAAATCAACGAACATGAGATCATCGGTGAAGCACCGGCGATGCAGGAAGTGTTCCGTGCTATCGGGCGCCTGTCCCACTCCCACATCACAGTACTGATCAATGGCGAATCCGGTACTGGTAAAGAACTGGTTGCCCATGCCTTGCACAAGCATAGCCCGCGGGCAATTGAACCGTTTATTGCCCTGAATATGGCGGCCATTCCACGAGACCTGATTGAATCGGAATTGTTTGGCCACGAAAAAGGCTCCTTTACCGGAGCTGGCGGGCAGCGTCGCGGCCGTTTTGAACAAGCCAACGGCGGTACCCTGTTTCTCGATGAAATCGGTGATATGCCATCCGAAACCCAGACCCGGTTGTTACGAGTACTGGCCGATGGTGAATTTTACCGGGTCGGTGGCACCACTCCGATCAACGTCAACGTCCGTATTATCGCCGCCACTCACCAGAACCTCGAAACCCTGGTGAAAGAAGGCCGCTTCCGGGAAGATTTGTTTCATCGCCTGAACGTGATCCGGATTCATATCCCGCGCCTGGCCGATCGTCGTGAAGATATTCCGCAGCTACTCAGCCACTTTCTGCAGTCAGCTGCCGAAGAGCTGGATGTTGAATCCAAAACCCTGCGACCAGAAACCGAGGACTTTCTCAGCTCACTGGACTGGCCCGGTAACGTCCGCCAGCTCGAAAACACCTGTCGCTGGATTACCGTCATGGCCTCTGGCCGTGAAGTACTGATCAATGACCTGCCACCCGAGCTGCTGGAACAGCAAAGCAGCACCCAAACCTCCGGCAACTGGGAACAGAATCTGCGATTCTGGGCCGATCAACAGCTGTCCCATGGTGCGGTCAACTTGCTGGATACGGCCGTTCCCATCTTTGAACGCATCATGATTGAAACCGCCTTGAAGCATACCGCCGGGCGTCGTCGGGATGCCGCCAACCTGCTCGGATGGGGACGTAATACCCTGACCCGCAAGATCAAGGAACTGGATATGGAAACCGGCAGCGACGATTCTGAAGCAGAAGAATAAGCCTGCCACACCCGATGCAATCGTCTTCTCGATAGGATAAGGCGATTGCAGTATTGCCCAGCCAGACGCCATCGTCGGCTGGGTGATGCCAAACACACCCCGTCTCCATACACCCCGTCTCCATACACCCCGTCTCCATACATCCCGGCCCAGGGCATGGCTTGACCACTCTTGTTTATCCTGGCTTGATTTCCGGGCTGACCTGATCTCTTCGCACAACCAACGGGCCACCGCTCGTCGATTTCCTGCGATATTGGCCGCCCCGGCGCCACCCCTGTGCTAAAACCATCACGCCTTCTCGTAACAAAGACGGATACTCTGTGGTCAGAGCGATTGCTATAGTCAAAATCAAAACCGAAAGGACAGGAGGCTAGACCCATATGAACAAGCTGCACATTCTGATTACTGGCGGCGCCAGTGGTATCGGCCTGGGAATTGCCGAACACCTGGGCAAGCAAGGCGCTCGAATCGTGATTTCTGACATTAGCCAGGAAGCGCTGGACAAAGGTGTATTGCAGTTGCAAGCCGCCGGTATCGATGCGAGTACCGCGATGGCGGATATGTCCGATGTCACTGCCATTGATGCCCTTGCCAGCCAGTTTGCCAATGATCCCATTAACGTCGTGATCAATAACGCTGGCCTACAGTTTGTATCCCGGCTGGAAGACTTCCCTGCCGATCGCTGGAAGCTGCTGATTGACGTTATGCTGGTCGGCCCGGCGATGTTGTCACGCGCATTGCTACCCGCCATGCGTGAACAAGGATTCGGCCGCATCATCAATATTGGCTCAATTCATAGCCTGGTCGCTTCGCCATACAAATCGGCTTATGTCGCTGCCAAACATGGCCTGATTGGTTTTTCCAAAACCCTGGCGCTGGAAACCGGTGATACCGACATCACGGTCAATACCATTTGTCCGTCGTACGTCAAAACCCCGCTGGTCGAAAAGCAGATTGCCGCCCAGGCCAAGGAAAACGGTATTTCTGAAGAAGAAGTGATCAACAAGATCATGCTGGAACCCATGCCGAAAAAACAATTTATCGATATCTCGGAAATTGCTGGCACCGTGGCGTTTCTGGCCAGTCCTGCCGCCAAAAACATTACCGGTCAGACCATGGTACTGGATGGCGGCTGGGTCGCCCGCTAGCGCCGGGTCATTATCGACTGCGGTAGATCACGGCCGGTGGCAGTCAGGTATGGATGGACAAAAAAAACCAGCGTCAGACGCTGGTTTTTTTATAGACCCTCAAACGGCTAGCCGTAAATCAGCCAGCTGGTCAGGAAGGTAATGCCGACCACAACCAGTACTGACCCTCCCAGTACCAGTACGACGTCTTTTAATGGAAGTTCCCTTTCCGGAGTATCGTGCAGCATATGACTGCGCACATGGTGGCGCACGGGATGCGTCCCGGCAAAAGCGGCTGTCGCCGCTCCTTTTCCATACCATTGGTTATTCATGGTGTAACCCTCCGGGTAAATACGGATGGCGACAGAATAAAAAGCGGTGACGGGTTTTCCCGATCACTGTTTTCCTCTGGCACTATCCACAATATGCGGCTGGATCAGTATGATCAGCTCGCGTTTCACACAGGCCTGTCGGAACCAGCCATACAGCCAGCCCAACAGGGAAATCTCGCCCTGTTCACCATCGTGGCATCCATTCATCTTGAGGTGGTTTGATGTCTGATAATCGTCTGGTAGTCGTTACAGCTGTCGATCCCACTACCAACCGTTCCCTGCTGTACACATCCTGACGGACATACAGGTTTGGGCATAAGACGCGTGAGTGTGAGGCTATCCTGGATTCTTATTTGTATTATCAAGACTCACTGCTCACACGGGCGTTGTGTGCGTCTGTTGCCCGCTATTACTGGTCTGTTTTTACCAGGTTCTTTACCAAGCCAAATTGGCTCCTTCTGAAAGTTTAGACACACTTTGACGATAATGTTCAATAATTAACCATTTTTTATGGCTGATTCACATGGCATATCGAGCCAGTTTCTGTTTTTACAAACCAGTTAAAAGATTCAGCCAAGAAAAAATGTCAGCCGCAAACCTTCTGCTCTGAACATATCTGGTGGTCATTCCCCTGAAAAACTATACTGGTTCACCGTCAGCTCTCCGGATAACAGCATGTTTCATATCGTTTTATTTGAACCGGAAATTCCACCCAATACCGGTAATATCATCCGCCTGTGCGCCAATACCGGCTGCCAGTTACATCTGATCGAGCCGCTGGGATTCTCTCTGGAAGAAAAGGCACTGCGCCGTGCCGGGCTGGATTATCACGAATATGCCCAGGTCAAAACCTACCCTGATTTTGGTCAATTCTTGCAACAGGCTCAGCCTGGCCGACTGTTTCCGTTAACAACCAAGGGCAGCCGGGTGCATTCTTCCGCAACATTTCAGCCAGACGACTATTTTATGTTTGGACCAGAAACCCGTGGCTTGCCCGCCGAGGTGTTACAACAGTTTCCCGCAGACCACTGGCTAAGGCTGCCAATGCTTCCCGACAGCCGTAGCCTTAACCTCTCGAATACTGTTGCGGTACTGGTGTTTGAAGCCTGGCGGCAGGTTGGATATGAAGGTGCCAGATTGGCAGGGGATGGTATCTAGATGAAGGCCATTGAGACAAAAACGCCCGGCATAAGCCAGGCGTTTTATCAGTCAGACAGCGCATTCTATTCTCCCTGATCAGTATCAGGGAGCCAGCACTTAATGAGTTGCTTCAGGTGCTGCTACTGCTTCTTCCGCTTCTTGCTGCATGCGCTGGGCGAACAGGGCATCGAAGTTGATCGGTGCCAGCATCAGTGCCGGGAAGCCGCCTTTTACAACCAGGCTGTCAACCGACTCACGCAGGTATGGGAACAGGATATTGGGGCACATCGCACCCATCATTGGCTTCAGCTGTTCTTCCGGAATATTGTCGGCAAGGAACAGGCCACACTGCATGACTTCAACCAGAAAGGCGGTTTCGTCATCGGCCAGTTTTGCCGTTGCAGTCACTTTAACAAACACTTCAAAATGGCTTTCATCAACACGACGCGCGCCAGTGTTCAGATCCAGCTTGATTTCAGGCTTCCACTCTTTGGTAAACACCATCGGCGCATTAGGCACTTCAATGGAAGCATCCTTGACATAAACGCGCTGCAGAGCGAATTGTGGTTGTGCATTCTCAGTCATAAATAGTTCCTTGGTTATTTGCGTACTACCGGAAGATTCTGTGCATTCCACTCCATCATGCCGCCTGAAAGACGTACGGTGTTGAAGCCTTTTTCCTTGAGCATTTTGGCAGCCACGGACACTGTTGTACCGGTTTTACAGATCAGTACAATCGGGTGATCTTTATGAGCATTCAACTCGTTCATCCGCTTGGCCAGCTCGGAAAACGGAATATTGCGAGCATTGGCCAAATGGCCGCTGCTGAAGTCTTTTTTATCGCGGATATCGACGACAATAGCGTCTTCACGATTAATCAATTGAGTCGCTTGAGCCGGAGAAACCGACGCGCCACTACGTTGCTTGTTATCAAACAACAGGGCCGCCAGAAACGCGCCCCAGATAGCCACCAGCCACCAGTGGTTACCGATAAATTCGAACACCTGTTCCATAATTCTCGTCATTGCCAGAAAAATCAGGCCCGGAGTATAACCTCTGACCGCGCTACTGTCCCACTCTTGCAGCACTCCGGGGAGCGGCGGTTTGATCTGCTCCAATGAAGCATAAGTGCCAATGATTATATCGAACCATTTTGCCCACTGTGATCAGTAGCTGGCTTTCAGTACAATCAGGGCATCAAATCATTACACACGGTGCCGAATCATGAACAAGCGTCCCAAACCCGTTGCATTAATTATTCTGGACGGCTGGGGTTATCGGGCAGAAACCGATAACAACGCCATTGCCAATGCCAACACACCGACCTGGGATCGTTTGCTGGATGTCTTCCCCAACACCCTGATCCAGACTTCTGGAGAAGCGGTTGGCTTGCCAGATGGGCAAATGGGCAACTCCGAAGTCGGCCATATGAATCTCGGGGCTGGTCGCATCGTTTACCAGAACTTCACCCGTATCAACAAAGCCATTGTTGATGGCGAGCTGCAACAGAACCCGGCACTGGTGGCGGCGATGGACAAGGCCAAAGCCGCAGGGGGCGCAGTACATTTCACCGGTCTGCTATCACCCGGCGGTGTTCATAGCCATGAAGACCATCTGGTCGCCCTGCTCGAAATGGCCCATGAGCGTGGTATCAAGCAAGTCTGTGTTACCGGCATTCTCGACGGCCGGGATACCCCGCCCCGCTCGGCCGCCGACTCCATTGCCAAAATAGAAGCCAAATGCACCGAGCTGGGCAACGCCCACCTCACCGGTATCGTCGGTCGCTACTTTGCCATGGACCGTGACAATCGTTGGGAACGGGTACAGACCGCCTACGACCTGATGACCACAGGCAACGCCCAGTACACCGCCAGCAACGGTAGCGATGCCCTGCAGGCCGCCTACGAGCGTGATGAAAACGACGAATTTGTCACCGCTACCCTGATCGGCGAGCCAGCCCCGGTACAGGATGGCGATGCCATTATCTGCTTCAACTTCCGCCCTGACCGCTCCCGCGAACTGACCCGGGCGTTTGTGGAAGGTGACGAATTCAACGGCTTTGACCGAGCGCTACGTCCAGCCCTGAGTGACTTTGTCATGTTGACTGAATACGCAGCCAGCATCGATGCCAGCTGTGCTTTCCCACCCGAACCCCTGAGCAACGGCCTGGGTGAATACATTGCCAACCAGGGCATGAAACAACTGCGGATTGCTGAAACCGAAAAATACGCCCACGTTACCTTTTTCTTCTCCGGCGGGCAGGAAACCGAATACGACGGTGAAACCCGTATTCTGGTGAACTCTCCCAGCGTGGCAACCTATGACTTGCAGCCTGAAATGAGCGCACCGGAAGTCACCGAAAAACTGGTTGATGCCATTAAGCATGGTGATTACGACCTGATCGTCTGTAACTATGCCAATGGCGATATGGTAGGTCATACCGGTATTATGGATGCCGCTGTCAAGGCCGCCGAAGCTATCGACACCGCTCTCGAAGCCGTCACCAGCGCCATTCTCGAAGTGGGCGGAGAGTGTCTGATCACCGCCGACCACGGTAACGCCGAGCAAATGCTCGACGATCAGGGCCGGGCCATGACCCAGCACACCACCGGCCCGGTCAACCTGGTGTACGTTAACGAACGTGAACAGGGCGCCATTCAACCCGGTCGACTGTGTGATATCGCGCCAACCTTATTGGCCATGATGGGCCTGGAACAACCTGCCGAAATGACCGGCAATTCTCTGGTGGACTATAGCTGAACCATGAAAATCCCGACTCCGTCCAGCCTGCTGCTGACCTGTTTGCTCAGCCTCGCCACCACGCTCCCTGTGGTTGCTGAAGAAGCCGGTGATGCCGCCAAACTTCAAGCCTTGAAGCAGGATATCGCCAAGCTGCAGCAATGGCTGAATGAAGCCAGTGCCGAACACAGCAAGCTGTCGGAGTCGTTACGCAACACCGACCAGGACATCGGCGCCATAACGCGCAAGATAGAAGAAACCCGGCGCTTGCTCAAGGAGGAGCAAGACCGCCTAAAAAAGCTCCGACAGGATCAGGCGCAGCTCAATGAGCTGCGCAGTTGGCATACCTTGCGTTTAAAAGAGCAGCTGCAGGCTGCTTATCGTCTTGGTGGCGACAGTCCGATCAAAATGCTGCTGAACCAGGATGATTCCCAACAAGCCCAGCGTATGCTGAGCTACTTTGGCTATTTTAATCGCGCCCGTATGGAAGAAATCAACCACACGCTCAGCGAGCTGACCCGACTGGAACATATTGCCGACGAAATCATCGCCCAGGAACAACAGTTACAACGTACCCAGCAGTCGCTGGATCAGAAAAACCGCCAACTGACGCAACAAAAGAAAAAACAGAATCGCCTGCTGGCACAACTAAGCCAGCAAATGACCAGCGAGAAAAGCACGCTGGCGCGTAAACAGGCCGATCGTAAACGCCTCGAATCCCTGTTTGATGAAGTCCAGACCCTGGTCGAAAAAAGCCCGCGCAAACAGGATGTACGCCCCTTTAAAGCCCTCAAACGGTCGCTTCCCCGTCCGCTGGCCGGGCGCATCATCGCCGCTTATGGCAATCCCAATACCGGTGGCGTTGGTCGCTGGGAAGGCTGGTTGATTGCCGCCCCGGAAGGCACCAATATCCAGGCCGTCCATCACGGCCGGGTCGTCTACTCCGACTGGTTGCGAGGCTTTGGCCTGTTGATGATTCTTGATCACGGTGATGGTTATATGACGCTGTACGCCCACAACCAGACCCTGATGTACGACGTCGGTGCCTGGGTCAATCAAGGGGATGTGATTGGTGCCGTTGGACGCAGTGGCGGGCTACAGGAACCCCGGCTGTATTTTGAAATTCGCCACCGTGGCAAGCCACTGGACCCTGCCGCCTGGCTGGTCAAACGCTGATATTCGGCAACAACAACACATCAACGTGAGTGAAACTCCAGTGCCAATAGGGAGTCTGCGTTAACAGCTCCCCGCTTTTATGCCATGCTTCGACCACTGACGACTACGAGAACCTCCATGCACGCTATCGTTTCAACTGCCACTGCACTGTCTCTGGCGCTGGCCTTGTCCGCTCCGGTATCTGCCGACCAAGTACCGCCAACCACAACGGAACCCGTTCTGGCAGAGCAAGCGCAGGCCCCGCTGCCGCTGGATGAACTCAGAAACTTCGCCGAAGTATTCGAGCGTATTCGCAGCGCCTACGTAGAAGAAGTCGATGACAAGACCCTGTTTGGCTACGCCATTAACGGCATGCTGACAGCCCTGGACCCGCACTCGGTGTATTTACAACCCGACGACTTCTCGGAACTGCAGGAAACCACCTCCGGCAAATTTGGTGGCCTGGGCATGGAAGTGGGTCAGCAAGATGGCATGGTCATGGTGGTCTCTCCAATTGACGATACCCCCGCCGCCAAGGCTGGTATCAAGTCCGGTGATCTGATTGTCAGCCTTGATGGCGAAGCCATGGTCGGTGTATCACTGAGCGATGCCATCGAAAAAATGCGCGGTGAACCTGGCTCTCCCATCACGCTGGAAATACGCCGTCAAAACGAACCACAGCTGCTGAAGTTCGACTTGATTCGCGATGAAATCAAGGTTCGCAGTGTGCGCTCGGAGTTACTCAGCGACCAGATCGGCTACCTCCGTATTACCCAGTTCCAGGAACATACCGGTGCCGAACTGGTACGTATCCTGTCACAGTGGCAAGCTGATCACAGCGTCAGGGGATTGATTCTTGATCTGCGTAATAACCCCGGTGGGGTCTTGGGTGCTGCCGTCGATGTCAGTGATGCCTTCCTTGACGAAGGCCTGATCGTCTATACCAAGGGCAGGGGCAACAGCTCGGATATGCGCTTTTCAGCCAGCCCTGCCACGGTTGCCGAACGCTTGCCCTTGATTGTGCTGATCAATGGCGGCTCAGCGTCGGCCTCTGAAATTGTTGCCGGAGCACTGCAAGATCATCAACGCGCCGTTGTGGTGGGTACCCAGTCGTTTGGCAAAGGCTCAGTACAGACCGTATTACCGCTAGCGGACAACAAAGCCGTCAAGCTGACCACCGCACGCTACTTCACCCCTAACGGCCGTTCCATTCAAGCCAAAGGGATTATCCCCGACATTCTGGTAGAACAAAGCGATGTGACCCCGCGTGCCCGTAGCCGGACATTCAAGGAATCCGATTTGCGGGGCCACCTGTCCAACCCGCAAAAAGGCGAGTCGACGACCAATAAGGACGTTGCCAGCAATACTGACGAAGCCGATGAAGCCGCGGCCAATGCCGACCAGCTACTGAAAGACTTTCAGCTCTACGAAGCCCATACCCTGCTGCGTGGCATGACCATTCTGGGAGCCAGGCAGTAGCCATGCAGCCAATCACCATCCAGATGTTGTTGATGCCCGACGCCACAGTAGGTGTTCCACAAACCAGTGTGTTGCAAGGAATCTGAGTCACCATGATGGCACCACATATATGGCTGACCCTGTGTCTCGGCAGTTGGGCATTACCTGCAGCGGCGGCTGAGTTATTGCTGGTCATTGATGATATTGGCAACAATCGTCTCCTTGGCGAGCAACTGCTGGCGCTACCCGCTCCGGTCAATATGGCATTTTTACCCCACACACCTTTTGCTGCCAGTCTTGCCGCCAAAGCCGCTGCGCAAGGGCATACCGTGATGCTGCACGCTCCGATGGCGACCGAGTCCGGGGTCAAACTGGGGCCAGGTGGGCTTTACCCAACGATGGACAAAGCCACGTTGAGCGCCACGTTAAACGCTGACCTCGATGCGATTCCCGCCGTCAGTGGCCTTAATAATCATATGGGCAGCCTGTTAACCCAGGATTGTGAACGAATGAGCTGGGTGATGGATATCGCCCGTCAACGGCAACTGTTTTTTATCGATAGTCGCACGACTGCCGCCACCTGTGCCCGCCAGGCCGCCTTGCAGGCGGGCGTCCCCGTACTGGCCAGAGATGTATTTCTGGATAACGATCGCTCCGCAGCAGCACTGGCACAGCAGTTTGATAAAGCAATTACATTGGCCAATCAACACGGCCAGGCGGTGTTGATTGGCCACCCCTACCCGGAGACCATTCAGTTTCTGCAGCAACGCCTGCGTCCAACGGAGTCCCGGGGTTGGCACCTGGCTGCGCTGCACGACAAACTGGCGCCGACCGCCGCACAGCAGCCATTGGTTGCCAGCAAAACAGACCCGCATAACAGTGTGATTCATACCGCCGATGCCGACCCCTTATTCCATCATCCGGCTCAAGAGATGCCCTGCCCGATAACCGCAGGTCAGCCAACTCGTACTGCAAATACAGCGAAGGGAAGAGCGCTGCTGAATGCGAAGACCCTGGCGCTGCGGTCACTCACAAATATCAGTCTGCCCCTGGCAAGACCGACCCCTGGCCCAGCACCATTAACCGCTCCCTTAACCTCTTCACCAGTGCTCACACCGACGTGCACAACAGCGCATGCCGCGACGACAAAGGCCGAGCAGAGTATCGGTGTATTACGTTTGCCGGAATCTCACGCCCGCCGAGTGATGCGAGTCCATCTACAGCCTTGAACGTTGCGGCTAGCGGCTACTAGTTGCTCTTGGGCGTTATCAACAAGGAAGGATTAACAACCAACAACCCGGCGGTTATAAACGCAATCGGCTTCCTGTTGGAAGCCGATTGCGTTGCCGGTGTAACTGGCGCCATCAGGCAGCTGTCAGAAATGGTAGCCCATACCAAGATAGAAACCGTCGGTATTGCCCGCCGCTTCGTTCTGTAGCTGATAGTCAAATTTGAATACCACCTGATCGACCGGATAATAATTGACACCGGCGTTGGTCTGGATCTTATCCACGCCTTCTTCCTGCGACCAGGCAGTCTGACGGGCAAACACCCCTACCGATGGCAATGCTTTCCAGGAGACTTCCAGCTGACCGCCGTCCTGAACCTGCTTGCCTGCCTCCTTGGCGTCATCTCCTGCCAGATCCCAACGGGCATACATGCCTTTCAGGGTGACATCGTTCAACTGATACACCAGATGGGCACCCAGCAAGGTGGCCGAGTCGGCGTAGGATTCTACTGCGCTCTGGTCCAGGTCAGGCTGGTACTGGGCATACGCCGCCAGCTCCAGGCCACTGACGCCGGTGTAACGCACGCGCACGGTAGTTGCCAGATCAAAGGCATCGGCATTGGAAGTTTTTTGCTTGCCGGCTTTCAGATCAAAAGGATCAGCATCGGAATCGGTGCTGGGATCATCGGTTTTCATCCCTTCCGACAGCATGACATCGTAGCTCAGGCCACTGGAAAACTGCTGGCTGTACATGATACCGCCAACATACCAGGTGGTTGGTACGATGGTGGTTTCCAGCACCGGCCGTTCAACCCCGTAGTAAGTGGTTGGTTCGTGGGTTTCGTTGACGATACCGACAGGAACCAGCTGGATACCGGTTTTGACCTGCTGGGTATCCGACAAGTCCACTTGCAAGAAAGCCTGTTCCAGCTCAACCGCCCCTTCGCCATCAGAGCCGGGAACAACGGTATGCTCCACTTCAAATTCTGAGTGGAAATGCACCCGATCAGAAAAATCGTATCCCACAAACAGCACCCAGCGACGGAAATCAAGCTGCTTGTCATCAGTGCCATCCACACTGAGATTGTGATAGTTCAATTCACCATAACCACCAAAGTGAATATTGCTGTGCGACGATGTCTGTTGCTGGGCATCAATGGCATCGGCCATCATTTCCATACGGCCATTCAGTGACTCTTCCAGCTGCTGGATACGTTGCTCCAGCTGGCGGATGGTATCTTGCTGGTCATCGGCAGCGTATGCCGGAGTAACCAATCCTGTCGCGGCAATCACTGCCAAAGGGGCCAGGGTGTATTTCATTACGGTATCCTGCTTAAGGTATCTAAGGTTAAATTCAGTCACTATGTCAGTCGCCATCACTGAAATTGATGCCAAGGCTGACATCAAGCCCATCGGGAATTTCACGTTTGAAGTTGCCATCCAGTGCCGCTGCCATGCTGTTAAAACTGGTGGCATCCTGATCGCTGATGGCATCGTTGGCTTGCTCCAGATTGCTGCGTACCGTATCGGCATCGGCGCTGTTACCGGCGGATTCCATCAAGTCAAACAAGCTCACGGTGGTGGATTCGGAGCCTTCCAGCAATTCAGTAATCACGTCGATACTGGCCTGCATTTCAGGCCAGGCATTGCCCGACAAGGCCGCGACGTTGCTGACGGTGTCACGCTGCTGCAAATAGTCGAGATAGCTTTGCACGGCAGAAATCAATGCTGTCAGTGGCTCAGAACCATCATCCAGATCCCCCGCCAGAAACAGGTCCCGGTAAGATGTGCCGCTCTCCAGGTGATCAAGGGTCCAGCCATTTACCACGTAGTCAGCGCGATTTTGCACACTGCCTGCCAAGCCTTCCATCACCTCACATTTGCGTGGTTGCTGTATAAACTCAGCAACGATATCGGCCGCCACCTGGCTCTGGTCACTGGCGGTTTCAAATGCCACGACTTCCAGCGGCAGCAAGCCGACATACTGGAACGTAAGGCCGTCGAAGTAGCTACTGCCAAGCTCTGTTTCCGACTCTGAATCTATCAGGGTCTGGATATTCGAGCGCACCGTGGCAGTATAATTGGTCCCACGCACCCGGTAGGAGTCAACGAACTGGTACACCGGGAAAACGGTGTCGTCGAACAATGGGCCAAAATTGAATGGCAACAAGCGGTACCAGCTATCTGCCATTGTTTTCCAGTCCGTTTGCAGCTGGCTCAAGCCAGCTTCATCCGGAGCGCTACAAAAGCTGTCGACACTGTTGTTGAAGTCACTGACTTCACTGGCAAATTGCTCACTGGCAACGATGATGGTGCCATCAACCAGCTGCTCCAGCGCCAGAGACAGAGAGCCTTCGGTCAAGGCAACGGCATCGTTTTCACGACTGCCACCACAGCTGGCCAGTGTCAGACAGGTGCCCAGACACAACCAGGCAGAAGCGGATTTCAACATCGGGATTCTCTTTATCAAGGTCATACAGATTGGTCTGGTAGGGTAAAGGTAAACATATGATTGTCCCAGTGACGGCCAGCAAATGAGCGCCGCATGGCGCGGTCTTCTTTCAGGCTGCGGACATCAATCATGCGCACATCACCACGGGAATTACTCAATACAAAGTACTGCTGGTCACGGCTGACGGTCAGGCCACAGACATCAAAAAAGGCGTGATAGCCAACCAGCTGGTGCGTATCCAGATGCCAGAATGCCACCAGATCGCCCCGCGGGCTGGAAAATGCCGCAATACGCTCACCATTATGCAAGGCAGCACTGCCCATATAATCGTTAAATTTAAGGATCAGGGTTTCCGGCCCTTGCAGCGTAACCAGCGGCTGACCAGGTTTGTGTATTGCCGCCAGAGGTACCAGTGCATGACTGTGCATCGCCGGGCGCTGCAATTGGGTCGCAATGGCAACGGTGCCATCGTCCGCCAATGCCAGGTGACGAATACTGGCTTTGCTTTCCGGCAAGCGATGCTGACTGATCAGGGTGCCATTAGCGAGTGACAGATACACCAGCGATGGGTCCATGGTGTCCAGATTCAGCACCTTGCGACCACTGTCCGGATGCGTCAGCAAACCGCCATTGGCAACCACTAGCGACTGGCCATCCGGCATCACGTGGACATCGTGGGGGCCGATACCATGGGTCAGATATTCGGCCTCGAGCTGCCAGTTAACCGTATTGCGCACCATCAGCTTGCCGGTGCCAGTGCGGTAATCCGATTCGGTGGTCAACAAATGCTGACCATCCGGACTGAAACACCCATGACCGTGCATATGATGGCCAGTGGTGCACTCGATCACCTGTTCGACGGAACCATCCAGCAGGTTAAGCACCAACGCCTGGGTGCCTGGCCGACGGGCAAACATGACCGCCTGATCCAGACGCTGTGGGTGTTGGGCCAAACCATGGCCACGAAAACCACTGCTGGCAGAGTGCAACTCAGCACGCCGCTCGCCATCGACAATCCAGCTGGCAAAATAGCCGTCTTCGCCATCGCCTTCGGCACTGACCCAGGCTTCGGTGCCGGTGACGACTGCGCTGGTCGAATACCGACTGGCCGATGTTGCCGCAAATGCCGTTCCTGGCAAGGCGGAGGCCGCCAGGGCACTGGCGACTCCTCCCAACAGACGCCGTCGTGACGGGTCCTGTGCTAATCCTGATGATGCTGAATCCGCTGACATCACGGTTCTCCCATCTAGAGTGATTCAACAAACTGAAGCAGATTGTGACGCTCTTCGGCGCTTAGATCCGCGAATTTCTGGCGTGCCATGGCGGCTTCGCCACCATGCCACAGAATCGCCTCTTCAATGCTGCGAGCCCGGCCATCGTGCAAATATTGCTGACTGCCGTTGACTCGCGCCATCAAGCCGGCGCCCCACAAGGGTGGCGTGCGCCATTCACTGCCACTGGCAGCAAAGTCTGGGCGACCATCGGCCAGTGCCGGCCCCATATCATGTAATAGCAGGTCGGTATAAGGCCAGATACGCTGATTGCCCAAGTGTGGCTGTGTTGTACTGGCGACGGTGGTATAGCTCGGCTGATGGCACGCCACACACCCGGTGGCATAAAAAAGCGTACGTCCTTCGAGGACCTCGGCATTATCAACATTCCGCCGCTGGGGCACACCCAGATTGCGAGTGAAATTCGTGACCAGGCGCAAAAGATTATCAGGTAATTCCATTCCCTGACTATCATTTCCATTTCTTTGTTGCTCACACAGTGGCTGATACGCCGTACAGGGCTGGGATGGAAACAGTGGATTACTGATACCAATATCATTGGCAAATGCCGACGCGACAATCATGTCCATGTTGGGACGGTTGGCCTTGTGGCCAAAGCGGCCTGGTAGCCAGCGCTGGCTTCTGGCATCCCAAACCCGGTTCTGTCGACCGGAAATGCCATTACCATCAGCGTCTTCCGGATCGGCCAGGGCTTCCAAGTCGGACTGTGCGATCAATTCCAGCAACCCCATCCCGTGGATCGCCGGCGCATTGCGCACACTAAAACGGGTGTTAGTGTCGAAGTCCCCATAAGCGGCGTAACGCAAATCCAGCTCCGGCTTGCGCAAACTGACGCTGCTGCCATCCGGGTATATAAAAGCTTGTTCATGCCATGTGATATAGGCATATGCTTCTGGTGGCACCTGTTGTTGCTCAGCCATGGCCGTTGGTGTGGCTTGACGTAACTGGTGCATCAGGGCAATTGATTGGGTTTGTAACTGGTCGCCATACACGGGGTCAGGAATAACACCGTCATGGCTGTTTGCAGCCGCTGTCATGGCGGCGGCATCATCCAACACCACACTCATACGAATCAGTGGCCCAAACAAAGGGGTATCGGCATTATCCGGCATACGGCTTTTACCGCCCCGAATATGGCAAGCGAGACAACCACGGGCGTTATAAATCGGCCCCAGTCCATCACGTGCATCGGTAATAGTAGGTGCCTTGACCCAGGGTTGGTGCGCCAAGGCCCGACCGGCATAAAACAGCGGCCGCTCTTGCTCTGGCAAATTAGGTGTTACCTTGTCCAGTTCCGGGAACGGGATAATCGAGGTTGTCGCAGCCCCACCAGGGCGTGTTTCTGCCGGTTCAGGCTCCGGTATCTGCTCGGAACAACCACTGCTGGCAACAACCCACACTGCCAACATAAAGATGCCAAAAAGCCGGGATAAACCCGGCTTCAGGTGAAAACAGAGACGGCGCATCAGCCAGCCTCCGTCAACAATTGATCAGCCATTGAGATTAGCACTCAGTGGTTGGATCAGTGGTATCACACTCGGAAGCATCAACATCGACAACCACATCGCCGTCGATCTCAAGCGCTTCAGCAACATCGGCAATCACGGTTGATTGAGCGTTCAGCGCCTTGATTGTATCGTAGGCTGGCTCATCGGTGGTAGCGTCCATGATCTGTACGTCGAAGGGGGTACCTTCACGGGCCAGGCTATCAATGCTTTCGTAAGCGGTGCTGGTGGTGCTCAACGCCGTTACCATGGAAGCCGCTACCTCTGTCAGACCGGCATCAGCCAGGTAATCATCAAGACCATAACCACTTACCGCATTGGTCGTCACATCGTCAGTGCCGTCCAATGTGCTGTCGTAACCGGCGTATTCACCGTAATAGCTGTTGGAGACGCCTTCGGCATTCAGCCAGATATCGCGGTGCGTGTTATCCGAGAAGCAAGAATGCTCGTCTTCCTGGGAGTTGGAAGAAAACGCAATCTGCATCCGCTCACCCGCCAGCTCGCCTTCAGACAATGTACCCATACCGGTGAGAATTTCGGCCAGCTTCTGTTTGGCGTCATCTTCGCTGCTGATGGTGGTAAACTCAGTGCGGTATGAAGCGCCGTCAGCCCAGCTATCACGAACAGTTTCCAAATCGTCGATCAGCTTCTCAACCGCCACTTCCATAAATTTGTGACGACGGTTGGACAAATTGCTGCTGTCGTAAGTGTCGGTCTCAGAGTAACCCTCAGCCAGATCGCTCAGAGGACGATCACCGCCTTTCGCGTAGTTATACGCTTCGTTGGTTTTAACCGCCTCATCACGATCCGTACCATCCGTGGTTTCACCATCATTGTTCAGGTCCTGTCCCCACAGCAGGAATTCAATTGCGTGGTATCCGGCAATCACATCATGCTCGTCATCGGCGGTGGCAGTATTGGCCAACAGGTCGGCGGTGATATCAATCGTCACATCACCAATGATGTTATTCGACTGATCTTCCGCATCGGCTGCCGTCAAGGCACCACCACCATTAATGCCAGCCGAGTTGGCGGTTACGCCCACCTGATCGGTACCAAAGTCAGTATCGTTGGTCTGCACATAGTCGATCAGGGCTTCACCTAATGGCCAGGCATTGATATCACCTTCCGGGCCGTCTTCCGAGCTGTAGTCGGTAGAGTCAATCGGGCTCAGGCGGAAGCGATAAACTTCAGTCTGGCCATAAGGTTCACGCGCAACCAGCCAGGCGGTTTTAGCGGCAACAAAGTTCTCTTCGGTCGGATCTTCGCGGAAGGTTTGCAAGGCGGTTTGTAATGCTTTGGCCGTGGTCACGGCATCTGAATAAGCGGCGTAGGCAATATCAGCGTTGGTTTCCAACACCTTGCTGACGTTATCAACATTGATAACGGAATCAGACGAAGAGCTGTCTGAGCTACTGCCACAAGCAGTTAACAGGGAAGTTACGGCGATAGCCGCAGCAAGCGAGGTCAGTTTCATCATTTAACACTCCGATCTGGCAATAAAGGAATTTGGCGGACTATTTGTCTTTCGGATAACATCTCATTTACATTAAAACGAAATAGTTCCGATTCGATTTGATTGAGATCATATTACTAATGCAAATGATTTACAAATAGACTTGGGATTGCATTATCGTTAGCAGGATTATTGACGCATGCTAAACTGGCCACCTTGGTAGCAGCCTTCCTGATCACCACAACAAGCTGGGGATCACAACAGACAAGAGTAACCAGCCACCATGCGATTTATCAGCCATTACCCCAAGGGAATGGGCAATACCGGAGTCACCGTGAAAAAGTATTCAATTTTATTGTTGGCGCTGCTACTGAGCAGTTGTGGCAGTTCGTCTGATTCGTCAAGCCTTGCCTTCGAAAGCAAGGCAGCCCTCGGCGAAAGCCTGTTCAACGATACCAATCTCTCATTCAACCGCACCCAGTCCTGTGCCAGCTGTCACGATGCCGACAAGGCCTTTACCGACAGCCGCGAAGATGACAACGGGCTGACTGCTGCCGTATCACTTGGTGATGACGATGTATCCCTGGGAGACCGTAATGCACCAACGGTGCTGTACGCCTCACTGTCACCGGAGTTTCAGGAAGGTACGCGCAGTCGCTTCAACAGCAGCCAGTCCGATTACAGTGGCTGGCTGGGCGGCCAGTTTCATGATGGCCGCTCTTCCACCCTCGCCGATCAGGCCGGTGGCCCGCCATTAAACCCGATTGAAATGGGCATGGCAGATCGCGCCAGCGTAGTCGAACGCCTGTTAGAAAATGAAGATTATATTGCAGCCTTCGAATCCTTGTATGGTACCGATGTGTTTGACGATACCGATACCGCTTACGAAGCCATGACCGACGCCATTGCCACCTTTGAGGCAACGGATGTTTTTGCTCCCTTCGATTCCAAATACGATCGTTCACAACTGAGTTCAAATGATGAGGACTACTACGATTACGGCGTATTATCCAAAGTCGCCTCGGGCAAGGTGCTGTTTTTCTCCCAGCAATTCACCAACTGCGCCACGTGTCACCAACTCAAGTCCCAGGGCTACAGCGGCGAGACCTTTACCGGCTATGAGTACCACAATATTGGTGTCCCGGTGAATACCGCAGTACGGCTGGCCAATGGCTCGGACGATGACTTTATTGATACCGGTTTGCAATTAAACAACAGCGCCGTCACCGCCGATACCGAAGCCGGTAAATTCAAGGTACCAACGCTGCGTAACGTCGCCATCACTGCGCCTTATATGCATAACGGCGTGTTTAATGAGCTGGCCACGGTCGTCAAGTTTTACGATCACTGGCTCACGGGCAGCCGCTACACAATCAACCCTGAAACCGGTGTGGAATGGGCGGAGCCGGAAATCAGCGAGACCATCAGCCTGACCGAACTGCAGGATGGCAGCCTGTTCGATGACGATGACGTCGAAGCACTGGTCTGTTTTATGATGACGCTCACCGATGCCCGCTATGAAAGCCTGATTTCTGATGCCGAGTGGGAAAACTGTGAAACGGAATAATATTCTCTGGAGCCTGACATTATGGTGCCTGGCCAGCATGGCCAGCGCCGACAACTACCTCAGTCAGGAAGCGTTCCTGTCACAGGCGTTTGGCGAGCAGCCAGCAGCGGCCAAAACCCTGTGGCTCAAACCGGAACATAAAGAAGCCGCCACCGCCTTGCTCGGCCATTCTTACGTTGGTTTGCGGGTACGATACTGGCAAGCCGACACCACCAGCGCCTGGATTCTGCAAGAGATTGGCAAAGAGAAGCCAATCACCATCGGCGTGGTGATTACCGATAACCAGATACAATCGGTTGCGGTACTGGCGTTTCTCGAATCCCGTGGCTGGGAAGTACGCTACCCGTTTTTTACTGACCAGTTTACCGGGGCGAGGCTGGACAAGTCCCGACAACTCAGCCAGCATATTGACGGCATTACCGGTGCAACCTTGTCGGTGCGGGCCGTAACCAATGTCGCCCGTCTGGCACTGTATCTTGCAGAGCAAACCGGGGTCAGCCACAATCAGGCCGCCACCCAACCCTGACTCCTGATACAGGCTCTGTTTTGAAACTTGTTCCTTTTCTGATTCATTGGCATCGCCGCGGCGGCCTGATCATCCTGCCGGTTCTATTGATGCTGGCCATTACCGGCATCCTGATCAATCACAGCCAGTCACTGGGATGGGCCAAAATACCGGTCTACTCCTCCTGGATCGCCTGGCTGTATGGCATTCAGGACACCACTGTCGAGCAAGGGTTTGCCGCTGGGGATCACTGGGTCAGTCAGGTTGGCGACACCCTGTATCTGGATCACGATGCCATCGGCCACTGCGATCAGCCCTTGTTGGGTGCCTTGCGTTGGCAAGAAACCATTGCCCTGCTGTGTAATAACCGCATTGCCCTGTATTTGCCTGATGGCCAACTGGTTGAAGAACTGGGCAGTCTGCCACTGCAAGCCAGCACACTGGGCATGCTGCCGGATCAAGATGCCCTGCTGCTGTCCAGCCCACCCTATTATCTCGATAACAACAGCTGGAGCTGGCAACCACTACCGCCCGAATCCGTCCCGACAGCGGACTCGCCTTGGGCCACTCTCACTCCCTTGCCTGCTGAACTGGTCGAGTCTCTGAACAGGGACAAGCCCTTGCCGGGGATTTCCCGCGAACGCTTGCTGCTGGATTTACACAGCGGCCGTCTGTTTGGCGAGGTGGGCGTCTGGGTGGTGGATGCCGTCAGCCTTGTGCTGATATTTCTGGCCTTGAGCGGTACCCTCACCTGGCTGAAGCGCGCCTGGCTAAAACGCGGCGGACGTCATGGTTGTAGTCGACAGAAGCCGCGGCGCCACAAGCCCGGAATGTAACCTTTAGACATCACCGCAAAACGCCACCTTGCTAACAATACCGATACCCGATCGTCAACGGAGATACTGGCCATGTTACTTGAACTGCTCACTCCCGCCGACCTGTCGCTGACAGCGGCCATTATCCTGATCGCAGTGGCCGGGTTTACGTCACTGATGACGGCTGCTGTCGGTATTGGTGGTGGCCTGCTGCTATTGGCAGTCATGGCATCACTGGTACCCGTCAACGCCCTGATTCCAGTACATGGTCTGGTGCAGCTGGGTTCCAATGGTAATCGCATGGTGATGACCTGGCGTCATATCGACTGGGCCATGCTGAGGTATTTCAGTATCGGGGCATTGCTGGGAGCCGGACTGGCCAGTGTGGTCGTGGTGCAATTGCCGCTGTACCTGATTCAGTTTGCGGTGGCGGGGTTTATTCTGTTTCTGGTATGGGGCAACAAGCCAGGCAAACGTCAGCTCAGTTCAACAGGACGGGTATTTGCCGGCGCCTTGACAACCTTCCTCACCATGTTTGTTGGTGCCACCGGGCCACTGGTAGCCGGTTTTGTGCATCGCAACAACTACAGCAAATTACAGCTCACCAGTACCTTTGCGACCTGTATGACGCTGCAACATTCGTTCAAGGCTGTGGTATTCGGCACCATTGGTTTTGCTTTCTGGGAGTGGCTGCCACTGGTGCTGCTGATGGTTCTCAGTGGCACCATGGGCACCTGGCTGGGGCTGAAACTGTTAAACCGTATTCCGGGCCGCTGGTTTAAACAGACCTTCCGGATTGTGGTTACTCTGCTCGCCCTGCGCCTGCTCTGGCAGGGCTGGCAGAGTATGTGAGTCACGGTTTGATCTCGCCCAGTTGCTGATGCATTTCACGCAACAGGACTTCTGTCTGATCCCATCCCAGACAAGGATCGGTAATGGACTGGCCGTACACCAGATTGGCCGACATTTTCTGGTTGCCTTCGTTGATGAAGCTTTCCAGCATCACCCCCAGAATCCGCTCATTACCTGCCAGCCGCTGCGCCACCACATCCAGCGCAATGGCGGTTTGGCGACGATGCTGCTTGCAGGCATTGGCATGGCTGCAATCCACCAGTACACCAACATGACAGCCAGCCGCCTGTAACTGCTGTTGTGCCGATGCAATGCTGTCGGCATCGTAGTTCGTCAGGCCATTGCCGCCACGCAGGACAATATGGGTATCCGGATTGCCCGGAGTGGTCAGCATGGCCATTTGACCATGGCAAT
The DNA here is from genome assembly GCF_030548165.1 of Oceanobacter sp. 5_MG-2023. NCBI lineage: Bacteria > Pseudomonadati > Pseudomonadota > Gammaproteobacteria > Oceanospirillales > Oceanospirillaceae > Oceanobacter > Oceanobacter sp. 5_MG-2023. The sequence goes on from NZ_JAUORS010000007.1 coordinate 24,280, forward strand.
CCACCCCCAGCGTGTGGTGGCTATGACGGGCGGCCACCATGGCATTGATCGCTGTCATCATGGAGCCGTCGGTGCCATTTTTCAATCCGGTGGGCATACCCAGATGGCTGACCATTTCACGATGGATCTGTGACTCCGCGGTGCGGGCACCAATGGCCGTCCAGCTGATCAGGTCGTCCAGGTACATCATTACCAGCGGGTTCAATGCTTCGGTTGCCAGTGGCAAACCCATTTCGGCCAGTGCCAGCATCACTTTGCGGGAGCGCTCCAGTCCGGCTTGCATATCGCCTTCGCCATTACAATCCGGGTCGTAAGCCAGTCCTTTCCAGCCCACATGCGTCCGTGGTTTCTCGACGTAGGCACGCATCACAATCAGCAGACGGTCGCCCAGTTCTTTATTCAGGGCGACCAGCCGCTGGCCGTAATCCAGCGCGGCGGTTTCATCATGAATGGAGCAAGGCCCGGTAATCACCAGCAGGCGTGAATCATCACCGTTCAGGATGTTGCGAATCTGCTGGCGTTGCTGCTCAATCTGGATACGCAGGCCATCACTCAATGCCATACGGGCCTTGAGCATGGCGGGGGTGGTAATCGGTCGGACTGCCGGGTCATTGCTACTGGCAGAACGGGAAGTCAAAGTAGATGTTGTCATGTTGCTATTCCTCAAATTTTTTACTGGATATGGTGTCTTTGCTGTGGTCCGGTGATGGGCCAGCGCCAATATCGCGCCCGCACATCACCGCAGCTAAATCGCCACAACCAGAAGCCGCACAGACTGGTGCAAGCTTGAGAAATTTTGAGTTTTGCCAATACTTGCATAGCAACCTCGAACTGAATCCTGTGAAAAACAATCATAAAAAAACCCCGATCAGCCTGCTGCCAATCGGGGTTTCCGGTGGCAGCTGGCTTGAAGCCAAACTGCCGGGTGTTCTATTGACACTACGGGCAGCCTGGCTCCTGACTAAAATAGTCATAACCAAACCACCAATACGCCACGCTGACATCACTCAGGCACAGGCTCGCCGCTGCGACCGGGGTCGTAGAGCTGTTCAAGCGTTGCTGTAACCGTGCTGGGTTCATTGTTGTACCGGGGCATTTGTTCAGGTGATGTGTTTATCCTAATCCCGAATGTCTGAATTGCAACCATAAATATCAATATTCTGTGCTGTATATGGTATTCACAGGGTGAATACTGGCTGAAAGCCCGGCATAGCTTTCAAGACAGCACATCCAGACAGTTCGTCAAAAAAGACCGCCCCTGCCCATAATAAATCATCGTCCCAGGAGAGCGATGACCGGGAGCAGACACGGCCAGAACATCGTCACCACCGCCAACCACACTTGCCGATGGAGCCGAAGTTGATACGGCTCAGGTATTCACCAGCAGCTGCACACCGACCCCGGTATTGGAAATCGGTGACACATAGCTGCGTAACACTTCTTTCACTTCGCCGGTCATGGTGCCACGCATGGCCATCCACATCGCCAGTTCGACCATTTGCGCACCGCCTTTTTCAATCAGGTCGGCGTTGCTGTACTGGCATAGGGCTTCCGGGTCGTTAACCAGTTTATCCATGCAGTCGTTGTCAAAATCGCCATTGAGTATCCCGGCACGTTGACCATCAAGCTGATGCGACAAGCCGCCGGTACCCAGCACTACAACCTTCTGGTCGCTGTCCCAGGAGCGGATGGCATCACCAATAGCCTGGCCAAAGGCATAGCTGCGGGATGGTTTGGGCATCGGATGACGTTCGCAGTTGATGCTGACCGGAATCACCTTGATACCCTGATAGGTAAAGTTCGGCCACAGCAACGTCAGCGGAACGGTAGCGCCGTGATCGACCTTGATGTCCTGACATACGGTCGGGTCAAAATCATTGTCGATCAAATGATTGACAATATGCCAGCTCAGCTCGGTTTCACCCGTCACTGGCGGGATCGGGTTAATCCCCCAGCCTTCATCCGCATTGTGGTATTCCGGCGCGCAACCAATGGCAAACGTCGGTTTTTTGTCGAGGAACATTTCCAGGCCGTGATCGTTATAGAACAACACGGCGATATCCGGTTTTTCCTGCTGCAACCACTCTCGAATGGGAGGGTAAATGGCAAACAGATCCCGATAATAAGGGGTGTCTTCCAGATGTTTATCCATCGCCACCCCAATGGCAGGGATATGTGAGGTGGTAATACCACCGATCAGCTTAGCCATGGTGCTTACCTCGCCCCTGGCTCTCCAGGTATGCTTTGAATTCTTCGGTGGTACGGCCAGTTTGCATACCGCCAATGATCTGCATGTTCCAGCCAAAGATAATGGCAAATTTAGCCATATAGTAGATGCTGCCGCCCAACTCCAGCATACGGATGATGTCCTGGTCTCGCACCGCCTGCCGCTGCTCGTCGGAGATACCAAAACGCTCCATATAGGCTTCCGGGTCGTCACGGAACGCCTGACGGTTGTCTTCGCTGTTAAACGAATAACACATCTTGTTGAACCTGAAGCCTTTGGTGGCCATGGGGCCATCAAAGTGGATGGTGCCCTCGACGGCTCGTAATTGATTGTCTGACATGACTGTATTCTCACTGATTAGGTCGGACGCAGAACGCCAGGGCTGATTACCAATACAAACGCATCGGGTTATCCACCAGCAGTTTCTGCTGCTGCTCGGCAGTCGGGGCAATCATCGGGATAACATCCACCAGCTTGCCGTCATCCGGGGTATGGGATTTCATATTCGGATGTGGCCAGTCGGTTCCCCACAACACCCGGTCAGGAAACAGCTCGACCAGCTTTTTGCCAAATGGGACAACGTCGCGATAATCCGGCGCCGTCAGGGTCAGGCGTTCCGGGCAAGTGACTTTGACCCAGATTTTGTCATTGTTGTTCATCATATCGATAAAACGCTGGAAGTCCGGGTGATCCACTCCCTTGGCAACATCCGGGCGGCCCATATGATCCACCACAATGGTGGTATCCAGCTCGTTCAGGAATGGAATCAGCTCTTCCAGGTCCGGGGCTTCGAAGTACACCACGATATGCCAGCCCAGCGGCTTGATCTTTTCAGCCACCGACAGGAACACTGCTTTTGGCGTGGTATCGACCAGGCGTTTGACGAAGTTGAAACGCACGGCGCGAACACCGGCCTTGTCCATCGCTTCCAGCTCTTCCACCGTAATCGCAGGATCAACCACAGCCACCCCACGGGCCAGCTCACCGGCACTGTCCAGAGCATCCATCAGAGCCGCGTTATCAGTGCCATGGCAGGATGCCTGAACAATCACATTACGTTCAAAGCCCAGGTAGTCGCGCAGCGCAAACAGCTGCTCTTTCGAAGCATCACACGGCGTGTATTTACGTTTCGGGTGGTACGGAAACTGTGCCGCCGGGCCAAAAACATGGCAGTGCGCATCAACCGCGCCAGCCGGTGTCTTGAACTCTGGTTTGCTCGGGTTGGCATGAAATGGCAGGTAATCTGGATCCATCATAATTAGGTCGCCCTTGTTTTTATCGGGTCATTATTGGCACTTTTATTGGCTGGTACACACCAGCAGAAACGGACAGATGCGGATCGTTCAGCACTGTCCCTTCCCATAAAAGCAGCCGGTTTATTCGTTGGGATGCGCAAACACATCGCCATCAAACAGTTTGCGGGCCGTACGCAGCAAGGCCGCCGAAGCAACGTTACCGCCATCGTCCATATTCAGAATCACGGTCATTTCACCGATCGGATGCTCGACCGCCAGGGTTTTCTGCTGACCCTCCGGCACACAGGCAACAGCAGCGGCCGGCGAGCCGGGTAACACCGCCGCTGTCGCCACACTGACCGCGCCCAACACCCCAATCGAGGCATGACAGCGATGAGGAATAAAAGTCCGGGTCGACAAGGCTCCGCCGTTGCTGGCAGCACTGACCATGGTCATCTTGGGCACGGATTTGTCTTTCACATCCCCCAGATTCATCAATGGCCCGGCCTGTAAACGAATGGACTCCAACCGCGCTCGCAAGTCATCGTTGGCTTCCAGTTCTTCACGGCTTTCGGTACCGGAAATACCCATGTCTGCAGCCTGCATAACCACCACGGGCATGCCGTTATCAATCAACGTAACCTCAACGCCATCAATCACATCCACACAGTGACCGGTGGGCAACAAGGCACCACAACTGGAACCGGCGGTATCGGCAAAGGTAACGGGAATGGCTGCGGCACAACCGGGCACGCCATCAATACGGGCGTTGCCAACATAACTGACCTTGCCTTCAGGCGTCGGAACCCGAGCCGTGGCAATTTGTCCGGTGTTGGCCATAAAAATACGCACATCGGTGTCTTCACCGGTGGTTTCAACCAGGCCCCGTTCAATCGCAAACGGGCCAACTCCCGCAAGGATGTTGCCGCAGTTTTGCGCATCCGTAACGATGGCCTGATCCACAAACACTTGCAGAAACAGGTAATCCACATCGGCGTCTTCACGCTCGGAACACTGCACCACGGCCACTTTGGCGGTTAAGGGATCGGCTGCGCCCAAGCCATCAATCTGACGCGGGTCTGGAGATCCCATGACCCGTAACAGAAACGCATCTCTAACGGCCGTATCAGCCGGAAGGTCTTGCGCCAGGAAGTAGCCCCCTTTTGAGGTGCCACCTCGCATCCACATACAGCGCACCCCGTCAATCGGATCGAAGGTGCGGGCCTCAGACATATTTAAGGCCTTTGTCTTGCAGGCGGCCACGCATGTCATAAATATCCAGCCCCAGCTCGCCGTTGGCCATTCGCACACGCTTGGATTCTTCCAGCGCCATACGGGCACGGGCTTTTTCCAGTACCGCGGCGGCTTGTTCACGGCGCACAACAACAACGCCGTCGTCATCCGCCACCACCACGTCACCGGGATAAACCAGTTCATCTGCACACACCAGTGGCACGTTGACCGAGCCAACGGTTTCCTTGATGGTGCCTTCCGCAAAGACCGCTTTTGACCACACCGGGAATTCCATCTGGCGCAGATCACGGGTATCCCGGACGCCACCATCAATAATCAGTCCGACCACCCCGCGTGACTGGGCGGAGGTCGCCAGCAAGTCACCAAAGAAGCCATGAATCGACGGTGAAGTCGGCGCAAAAACCATGATGTCGCCGGGCTGACACTGCTCAATGGCAACGTGCATCATCCAGTTATCACCAGCGGCACCAGAGATGGTAATGGCGGAGCCGGCGACACTTTTATCCTGTTGAATCGGGCGCAGGTAATGCGCCAGCAAACCAACACGGCCCTGGGCTTCATGAACCGTGGCCACACCACATTCCGCCAGACCATCAATCACGGCCTGGTCGGCCCGTTCAATATGTTGTACTACGACTGTTTCTTTCATGCTGTTGCTTCCTTTGGTCTATCACACCGGCACACCGGCCAGTTGATTACGGCAGTACCAGACGACTGAAAACGCGACGAGTGTTGTGCTCGAAGATGTCGGCTTTCTGGGCCGCAGACAGCGCCGTGTTCCCATCGATATAACGTTTGGTATCGTCGAAGAAGTGGCCGGTATCCGGGTCGATGCCGCGTACCGCACCAATCATTTCCGAGGCAAAGAGGATGTTTTTGGTCGGAATAACATCGAGCAATAAATCAATGCCGCGCTGGTGATACACACAGGTGTCGAAATACACGTTGTTCAGTACCCGTTCTTCCAGCTCAAATCCCTTATCAAGGGCCATCCCACGGAAACGCCCCCAGTGATAAGGCACCGCACCGCCGCCATGAGGAATAATGATTTTCAGCTCAGGGAAATCCTTGAACACATCCGACATCATCAATTGCTGAAAGCCGGTGGTATCGGCGCCCAGATAATGGGAACCCGTGGTATGGAAACAGTCGTTACAGGATGCCGATACGTGCACCATGGCGGGAATATCGTACTCAACCATTTTTTCGTAAATCGGATAAAACGCCCGATCCGCCAGCGATGATCCATTCCAGAAACCACCACTGGGGTCCGGGTTCAGGTTAATACCGATAAAGCCCATTTCCTCGACGGTACGAACAATCTCAGGCACCGACTTGGCCGGGTCGACCCCCGGTGATTGCGGTAACTGGGCTACCGGGACAAAATTCTCCGGGAACAGGTCACACACCCTGCGAATAATATCGTTCTGATGCTCGGTCCAGTACTGGCTGGTGTATTCGTTACCAACGTGATGCCCCATCCAGCTGGCGCGAGGAGAGAAAATGGTCAGGTCAGTGCCGCGCTGTTGCTGCAGCTTCAACTGATTATTAACGATCGATTCGCGAATCTCATCATCCGTGATATTGATCGTGCCTTTTTCACCCTTGAACAGAGGGTCCGCCGCAACCGCTGCTTTTTGCTGATCGCGGTATTCGCCGACGCCGGGCGGCGTCGTGGTGTAATGCCCATGGCAATCGATGATCATTATTCTTCTCTCACTCGTTGATGGAGTGGCCCGCAGGGCCTGTACCAGCGGCACAGGCAAACAGCGCACCGCACGTCCGTGAATGCCAAAGGCACCCAACGACCTGGATAATGCCCCCATGGTAGGAACTGAGCAGCCGGGCTGGCTATTTCAATTTCACTGTTACAATATTGGATTTTGATATAGACCTGTTTATTCGAAGCTCTGGAGCAAGCGATGGATTTTGTTATACCCAACCTGCGGCACCTGCGCGTTTTTCTGGAAGTAGCCGAACAAAAGAGCATCAGCAAGGCGGCTCCGAGAGTCTTTCTGTCGCAGCCAGCCATCACCCAGGCACTGGCACGACTGGAAAACATGCTGCAAACCGGATTATTTGATCGCCGGGCCGAAGGCATGTACCCCACCGCCTCCGGTGAGGTCTGGTATAACCGGGTCGAACGCTGTATTGCCTGCTTGCTGCAAGGCACCCGCGAAGCATTACGCTCTGGCAGCCGTACCCAATCGGCGCAACAGATGGTGTCGTTACTGACCACCACCCAGCTCAAGGCATTGGTAGCCGTCACCGAAGCAGAAAACTTCAGCATTGCCAGCCGGGCGGTGGGCGTCTCACAATCATCGTTACATCGGGCTGCCCGCGAGCTGGAGCATTTGCTGCAAGTGCCCTTGTTTGAAAAGACCAGTACCGGCATCAGCGCCACCAAGGCAGCCCAGGCACTGGCCCGTGCCACCAAGCTGGCATTTTCGGAGCTGTACCAGGGCTACTCCGAAGTCAGTGCGCTACAGTTTCGGGAAGTGGGTAAAATCGTGCTCGGCAGTATGCCGCTAGCGCGGACCTCGATCCTGCCCGAAGCCATTATTCGGTTTAGTGAACGCCATCCGGATATTGATATTCAGGTTGTCGATGCGCCCTACGATGACTTGCTGCATCATTTGCGCCACGGCGATCTCGATTTTCTGATTGGTGCCCTGCGTTTTCCGCCGCCGGTCGATGATGTGGTGCAGGAAGAACTGCTTTCTCCGCCACTGGCGATTATTTGTCGCCCGGAGCATCCATTACTGGTGGCCGCGACCAGCACATCGTCTCCAGAGCTGACGGATCTCACCCACTACCCCTGGATTGTGCCCCGCAATGGCACCCCGACCCGCAAAGCCTTTGAGACCCTGTTTGCCCAATGTGATATTCAGCCACCGCAACGACTGGTCGAATCCAGCTCACAGATCCTGACCCGTGAGCTGCTGCGCGGCAGTGACCGCCTGACACTGATCTCTACCCATCAGATCGAACAGGAATTAAACAGCGGATTATTGTCGGTATTGCCCGTCAACCTGGAAGATACCCGCCGGGCCATCGGCATCACCTTGCGTCAAAACTGGCAGCCAACGCCGAGCCAGATGCAGTTTCTCGATATTCTGCGGGAACAGGCAGCCGCCTGCCGGGATCAGTAATGCTGCACTGACAAGTCTGCCAGGCATCAGGCCAACCTGAAGAAAGGACGGGGAACGGCCTGTAGAGAAATGGACTCTCCCGGTCTAAAACGGGAACGGTCATGGTCGACTCATTCCAGACACGGCCTTAAAGAAGATGTTTGTTTCGCAGCACTGCTTGGTCTCTCGGCTGGAGGTGATGCCCTTGGAGTGAGTAAACGGGATGATTTTCAGCAGACTCGCCGAATCATAAACAGGGCGGTTTTCGCTATCCTTGACCACCATCGACGTTTGATTATCGTCATGATGTTTGAACCTGGGCATCCGTTACTGGAAGCGTCCAGCCAGACCCTTGTCTCACCGACCTGAACTGACCCGTTATGGATTGTATCCCGTAACGGCATTCCAACCCGCAAAGCGTTTGCAGCGCTGTTTGCCCAATGTAAGATACAGCCGCCACAACGTCTGGTTGTTCAAGGTACACCCGTCCAGCCCGGCAACATATAAAACGGGATGTGACGGCCTATATGAAGTACTACAACCAGGAACGACTGCATTCCTGAAATGGTGACTTGTCACCGATGGGGTATGAAAAACCAGCCAATTAATGTGTCCGGTTTTGTTGACCAGAACATACCCCAAGGCGACGCCTCAACCATTCCCCCAATCATCAATATTATTTCGGTTCGCACTTACAAGCACTGTTGGTAACGGCTTGGTATGGTTGATCTGTACATAAGCGTCTACCTTAGTAGCGAATTCATATAAAACGGTAATACCTGACGCCTTTTCCGTTGGATCTTGCTCCTGCTCATTATCAAGCGGAAAGCCTGTATATTCTGCGAATATCCTTGAGGTACGACTTTCATTTTTATTATAAAGAACAACATTAAATTGTCCGTCAAGATCAAGGCCAGGAGGAATAACGCATGTGGTCTCCAAAGTGCCAACGACGAGGCGCAGAAGTCCCCAGTGGTCACTCTTGATTTCAAGTCGCATCGTGCGAGCTTGAGCGTCTCCATCACCGAGAGGTGGCGTAAGGGCATACGCAGCACCCGCCAGAGCTGCTGCTGTAGCTGCTGCTGTTCCCGATGAGATTAAGGCTGCAACAATCACTACTGGAATATGGATCGCCCGGCTTCTATTTTCCAATTGGTCATTAGCCTTGTCAGTCACTTCTTGTATGTAAGCGTTAAGGCTATTGTATTTCGTTGGATCGGACATATTACCACTCTCTTTTTTGGTTATTGTTTCGGAATAATTAATTTTCAAACATTAAGTAATTCATTTGTCTCGTTAAAAACCAACCTACATCATTTATTTAAAACCATACCACTGTACTTGGCCGCATATTGTGTCGTGGTCTACTAATTCCGTCCTGATTCCGGACAACCAGCAAGGTTTTCAATAAAAAAACAGCACCGTTCCTTCTCTGCTGAGTTCAAGCTTGAAGCCGCCAGTTTGGTGCTTGATCAGGGATATTCTGCTTCTGAAGCCAGTCAGTCACTGGATGTTGGTGAGTCCGCTTTACGGCGCGGGGCTGGTCAGTGTCGTATCGATCGAGGTGTCCAGCAATTGGATGATCGATGAAACTGCGGACCGCCTCTGCCACATGCAAACTGGGAAGGTTCTACTTGTATTAAAGAGATTGTTCGCATTATTGGTTTGAATCGAGCCATTACCGCTTCCTGCGTTTCAAAACCCGATCAGACCATCGCTCGGGATAGTTTTTTTACAGCCTGCACAAATTGATAAAAGGCCGGATTGCACCATAAAATACAGAAAATGAAAGTAACCTGGTGTAAAAAACCAATACCTTGTTGCCGACCACTGGCACTATTTTAAAGCCTGTAAACACAGGTTTTTCAATGCCTGACCAACAACTGACAGGACAAATTTTCACTGTTGGGTCAGACGGCATTATCAAAATTGAATCATCCGTCCGGTTTATTAATTACCCTGCAGACAAGGCCAATGCTAGATTGAAGTTCTCGAACTTGGTCGTTTTGAGTGTTGTGACATTACCCGCCGCCGATCACCCGACCCACTGCCTCTGTAGTGGCAGACGGTAATCGGCGGCGGGCTTTTTCAAGACCGTTCGATGTTCATCGTCAGTACGCTTGTCAGCAGCAGGCCATAACAGCCTCACTGATAACCAACAAGCCGTAACAGGTACCGGCGGCACCTTACATGACCTACCCGGCCAACAACCGGCATCCGGTGCTACCGCTACACCGATCAGGAGAACAAAATGAGATTATGTGTTGCAGGTGCCGCAGGCGCCTTTGGCCAGAAACACCTGGACGCCGTCGCTAACATCGATGGCGCGGACGTCGTATCCGTTGTCGGCACCCGCCCTGACGTGATCAAACAAGTCGCAGAAGAACGTGGCATTCCACACTATTGCACCGACCTGGCAGAAGCCCTCGCCCGCGACGACATCGACGGTGTCTTGCTCGCCACCCCGACCGGTATGCACGCCGCCCAGGCCATTCAGTGCCTGGAAGCTGGCAAACACGTTATGGTCGAAATTCCCATGGCCGACAATATTGGAGATTCGCGCAAGCTGGTTGAAGTCCAGCAGCGTACCGGCCTGGTCGCCATGTCTGGCCAGACGCGCCGCTTTAATCCGTCACACCAGTGGATTCATAACAAGATTCAGGCCGGTGAACTGAACGTGCAGCAAATGGACGTACAGACCTACTTTTTCCGTCGCACCAACACCAATGCCAAAGGTCAGGCCCGTTCCTGGACCGACCATTTGTTATGGCATCACGCCTGCCACACGGTTGACCTGTTCCAGTATCAGACAGGCGAAACCTGCAGCAAGGTCCAGGGAATGCAAGGTCCGATTCACCCCGACCTCGGCATCGCCATGGACATGAGCATTGGCCTGAAAGTCCCCAGTGGCGCGATTTGTACGCTGTCGCTGTCGTTTAACAACGAAGGGCCTTTTGGTACTTTCTTCCGCTACATCTGTGACCAGGGTACCTATATCGCCCGTTATGACGATCTGGTCGATGGTTACGAAAACCCGATCGACCTGTCCGGTGTCGCCGTCTCCAACAACGGCATAGAACTGCAGGATCGCGAGTTTATCGCCGCGGTCAAGGAAGGCCGGGAGCCAAATTCCAGCGTCGCGCAAGTGTTGCCGGCGATGGAAACCCTGGATCAGCTGGAGCAACTGCTGAACGCAGACTGAGCAGCCAGCAGGCCTCTGCCTTGAAAGCTTGAAAAGACAGGGGCCGATGTACCATCCAGATGTTTCCAGAAACCGGCTTGGCCGGTTTTTCCGTTTCTGACACGAGGTATTTTATGACTGCGCTGAACACTGAATTTAATCATCCCGGCATCGGTCTTGGTTGTATGAACCTGTCTCATGCCTACGGTGTGCCACTACCGGAAGACGACGCCATCCGGGCCTTACACGCCGCTTTCGATATGGGCTACCGCCATTTTGATACCGCCACCCTGTACGGCGGCGGCAAAAACGAACAGCTGCTGGGCAAAGCCCTGAAACCACTGCGCAACGATATATTCCTGGCCTCCAAAGGTGGCATGCAGATTGGCGAGCAAAGCGGCCTCAAGGAAATCAACGGCTGCCCGGCGACCTTGCAGCAACAGGTCGAAAACAGTCTGCGCCGCTTGCAAGTTGATCATATCGACCTCTACTACCTGCATCGCCTTGACCCCAACACGCCGATTGAAGAATCCGTTGGAGCACTGGCCGAGATGGTCAAAGCGGGCAAGATCGGCGCGATCGGTTTATCCGAAGTCTCCGCCGCAACCTTGCGCCGGGCCCATGCGATACATCCGATTGCCGCACTGCAAACAGAGTATTCACTGTGGAGCCGCAACGCCGAGATTGCCGTACTGCAAGCCACCCGGGAACTGGGCACGGCATTTGTGGCCTTTTCTCCCCTTGCCCGTGGTTTTCTGGCAGATGGCCTGCAAGAGGTTGACTCGCTGGAGCCAAAGGATATCCGTCGCAATATGCCACGCTTCCATCCAGACAACTTTGCCGCCAACCTCACCTTGCTGGACACATTCAGACTAGTGGCAAAACGGGTTGGCTGTACGCCAGCTCAGCTATCTCTGGCCTGGGTCTGCGCGCAAGGAGATCATATTGTGCCGATCCCGGGTACCCGCAGTGTTGCCCATATGCAAGAAAACCTGCAAGCCGCCACGGTCTCGCTATCGGCCGATGTTATCCATGAGCTGAATCAGTTGATCAATCAGCAGACGGTCAGCGGCAGACGCTATAACCTGGCACAGCAAGTCGAAGTGGATACCGAAGAATTCGCAGAGTAAGTGGCTTCGATGACCGCCATGGCATGCCGCAATCGGCAACACCGGTTCGGGCCATGGCACTTATGCTATAAAAATAACAAACATGTATAACAACGCCTTATGAATACCACCCCGTTACACCTTATAGTCGATCAGGCCCGCCCACCTGCTGGCAGCCATCAACGCATTTCCCGCTACACCCTGTATAGTGAGGCCCCATCGGACAGCGATCCCGAATTTGTCCATATCGAGGACATACCCAGTCGAGCCAGACTGTTCGACTGGGCCATTAATATTCATACCCATCCGAACATGTTCCAGCTGATTTTTGTGCGCAGCGGTTCGGTACGCGTCTTTATTGATGGTCAGGAAGAACATCATCAGGCCCCTGTGATTGTTTCGGTGCCTGCCGGTGTCGTGCATGGCTTTGAGTTTGAACGGGAAGCCACCGAAGGCTGTGTGATTACCGTTTCCCGGCTGTTGATTCAGGATGACCAGTTTGCCCGCCAGTTTCCGTTTGGGCAGGAACTGCTGCAAAGTGCCCGGATTATTCAGCTGAGCCAGCACCCAAAAGAGCTGACCTTTATCGACCAGACGGTACAGCAGCTGACCGAAGAGTACCTGGGTAACGCCCTGGGCAAAAAATCCATGTTTGCCTGGTTGCTGTTTGGTTTGTTACTCAAACTTGGACGCCTGCTTGAAGAACACCCGGACAACATCCCGGAAGACATTCATAGTGAGCGTTTTCGCCACCTCAACAGCCTGATCGAAGGGCATTACCGCCAACATCAATCGGTCGAATTTTACGCCCAGGCACTGCACACCACTCCCACCAGCCTCAGCCGCACCTGCAAACAAATCGCCGACAAGAACATCACCGATCTGCTCTACGACAGGCTGGTTCTGGAAGCCCAGCGCATGCTGATTTACTCCTCCGTCCCGGTATCACTGATTGCCTACGACCTCGGATTCCACGACCCGGCGTATTTCTCACGTTTTTTCCGCCGCCGGGTGGGTTTGGCACCCACCGCCTTTCGAGAGCAACGTGACGGCACTCATGTATCCGCTGGATCAGCCGATTGAACGAACATTTGAACGAACGATCAAACAGATGGTCTGAAAGCACCATCGACCGCTGCCTGTAACCACTCACGCAGTGATTATTCTCATGCTTGATTTGACAGGCTTCCCCTATGAAACTCACCGCCCCATGTACGCCTATCGAGTTCTCAACCAAAGATATTTATGGCAACTCCGTCAGCTTGAGCCATTACTCGGGCAAAAAAATTCTCTTGGCTTTTTTTCGCGATGCCGCCTGCCCTTTTTGTAATGTGCGCCTTTATGAACTCACCAACCAATACAATGCTTTTCAGGAGGCCAATGTTGAAATCATTGCAGTCTTCAGCTCAACAGCGGAAGAAGTCCGGCGTTTTGTGGCCCGCAACCCGCGTCCGTTTATCTTGCTCAGTGACCCCGATCTACAGCTGTACGAACGTTATGGTATCGAACACTCCACCACCGCCCTTATCAAAGCCATGTTGTTCCGTCTGCCACAGATGATCCGCGGCTTGCTCAAAGGAGGAAAAAGCGATATTCACAACCCGCACATGAAGCTGGTACCGGCGGATTTTTTGATTTCGGAGCAAGGAGAAGTCCAGCTCGCGTGGTACGGCCGCGACACCGGCGACCATGTTCCAATGACTACCCTGAAACAGTTTGCAGCGGGCCAACTCAGTAGCGCAGAGAGCTGCCCAACCCGTTAAACCAACAACTTGCCACACTGTGTGAGCCGAAAGGACCCTGGCTCAGCTCCCCACCAATGACTCTTGCGCCAGCAACTGCTCTACCCAGTGTCCCCACAAGGTGCAATAGGACGCCATCGGCGCGGTAAAATAATTGAGGGTGCGAGCATTCAGAAACAACATCCCCAGCAAACGACCGTCACTCATCATCGGCATGGTCAGACTGGAACGATAACCCTGTCCCAGTAACGCCGCACTGTGTGCCGGCAACTCTTCCACCCGAAACTTGCGCATATCCCCCACCACCCGAATACCCGGACTGGCGACCAGGGATTGCAGCGATGGCACATTTTCCAGCAACATCTGATAACCGTCCAATAGCCGGGTATCGTCTCCGGCGCAGGTCAGACTGGACAAGTAACCTGTGTCGGCTTGATAGCGCGCCAGAGAAAAACGATCGATACCAGAGTACTGCTCACGTAAGACACGATAGAGATGGTGTACATGATCCTCAAACGACCGCGATGGCGATAACTGCCGATAAGGGTCGATATAGTGTTGTTCTGAGGCTGGGTTATCGGCCATAGCGGTCTCCGAGGGCTGAAAGCTGAAAGAATACGGCAAAAGCCATTGTTTTCAGTCTAGCCAACGCAACCGGCGATACCGCTGACTCATATCAAGGCAGCCAGGTAACAGCCAGGGCCATTAAACAGACAGACACGCCAAACGAGTCAGCGTTGATTAAATCAAATTATTCAGGGAAGCCGGTTTCAGCAGAGCGGCCGGTTACTGACCAGCCGCTTGTTACAATGATTATTGGACGGAGTACGGCGTTCGGCGTTACCCCGTGTCCAACCGTCGGCTAGCGTGGGTTAACCTCAACCTCGCACAGTACCGAGTTGGCAATAAAGCAGTGTTCATGGGCTTTGTGATGCATGGCCAGAATGGCTTCAGCATCGGGAATCTTATCGCCTTCAAATACCGCCAGTGGCGACAGAAGAATACGGCTAATATGAAAGCGACCGTCGTCTCGCTGGGCCAGTTCCGCAACCGCGTGGTCTTCATACGACACCACGTTCAGACGTTTTTTGGCGGCCAACGCCAGGAAGGTCATCATATGACAACTGGCCATGGAGGCTGCCAGCATTTGCTCCGGGTCACTGCCATAATCGTTACCGGCACCGCCAGCGGCCAGCTGTACCTGATGGCCAAAGTCGAGTTGATGGCGGCGCTCAAACCCCTGGTGAGAAAATTCACCTTCGCGCTGCCAGTGTAAATCCATGCTGTGTTCTGAAATCTTCTGGGTCATTCTCTATCCTTCCTGAAACAGGCGGCTGTCCAATCCATGCGTTTACTTGATCCAATACCTACGGCCTGCCAATACCCTGATGCAGGCGATACCTTGGCCATCAAATCATAAAACGCCTCGGTATTATTGCTGCAAGCAGGGTAGTTATTCACATCGGGTATTACTCGGCCAATGTTTTACGCAAGGTAAACGCACCCCGTAGCTGACCGGCCTGATAACCCACAGCCTTGTCATGCGGATACAGTTTACTGAGACGGGTTTGTACTGGCTCTGCCAAGGCCGAACCATGGCAGTTCAGACACAATGCCCCTGTTGGTATCGCTTTCATATAACGATATTCGCCGTTTTCAACGATACTGGCTTCCAGCGTAGCCGGGGTTTCTCCTGCAGCCAGACGCTGGTCAAAGTCCTTCAGCGTGGCCAGCTCCCAGCTGTCCGGGGCATTGTCCGGATTACGTATTTTTAATGAGGTACGTCCTACCGCCCAGTCTCCCTGACTATGTGCCGTAGCAATCTCGGGGGCCTCCACATTACACAGATGGATCGCTTCGGTTGGGCCACCCGCCTTCATACCTTTTTGTACGGTTTGCATCAGCTGCTTGCCAAACATCATGGCTTGCTGCCGCGCTTCCTGGTTGAGGCTGCCTTCTTCAGGCTGCTCGGCACGAACGGCAGTACTTGCCAGCGCACCTGCCAGGCCGCCAACCAGACACGTCAACGTTAATAGTTTTTTCATTGTTATCTCTCTCAAAAATAACCAAATATGCACAAAGGAATACAATCAGCCTGAAAAAGCGGATTGGTTATCACCAAATCCGCTGTCTGGGTTGTACTGGAATTATCGGTAAACGCTTGGATCAATTTCCACTTTGTGGACATCGCCACTCCAGCCATCAAAACCACCCACCAGCATTTTTACCTGATCAAACCCCATACGCTTCAGGGTATGGGCGGCCAATGTACTGCGGCCACCATTTTTGCAATACAACAGGATGCTGGCGGTGTTATCAGTCAACGCCGGATGATCCCCCACCCTGAATTCCAGCACACCACGCGGTACATTGACCGCTCCCGGCAAGTGGCCCATCTCGAACTCAGCCGGTTCCCGTACATCCAGCACGACTGCGCCATTGGCCAGCAGTCCTTCAGCTTCCTCTGCGTTGACCGGGTTAACGGACACTGAGGCTTCAGACAATAAATCTTCTTTTTTGAGTACCATTGGGTTTCCTCTCGATGATCGATCGTATCAGAACAACATGCCTGCATGGCTATATTGACAGTGTGCCACGTAACGTCAATCGTCACCAACTGGCGTGTGACCCGCTGGCCCAATCTGAGCATGGTTTATCAGTCGTGACATCGTCAGCTGCTCAGAGCAGCCACAGGCCAGCACAGAGACTCATCAATGGCCAACCCGCATAAGGACTGAATAGATAACGCCAAATGCGCAGCACAGGGACATAACCAATACCGTGAACCAAACCCGCCGCAATACCCCACAACCCGAGCGGTAGTAATATGTGCGTCTGTTCATCCGGTGCAACAGCCACCAGTTGCGGCATGGCCAGCCATAATCCAGCCATAATCCAGCCAGTCCCAGCGCTCCCAGGAAGGATAACCCTCGCGCCCAAAAAGCATACAGCGGCCCGTAGGCCGCATAATCCACTGGAGGTTTGTCTGGAACAGGCATTGCCTTACTCCGCATCCCGATCCATATCTTCGTAAAACTCCAGCCACATAGCGTTTATCAGGCCAAATGAGCAGGCCAGTAATACACCGAGAATCCAGGCAAAATACCACATACTATTTTCCTCGTAGTGCGAGCCAGACGTCTGTGTCTGGCTACCTGTTTGGGTTTTGCTGTTTCCGTTTACCGGGTGTGGCCAGGCCAGATCATCCGAGCACTGCTCGGCTGATCCGGACGCTGCCAGCAACAGCCTTGATTCATTAATACGTGCTGTATTTGTTGTCTTCAATAAACTGGTTGGTCAGGCGACCCCACATTTTGTAGTAGCCCCAGATGGTGTAGCTCAACACAATCGGTACAAACACCATGGCGACCCAGAACATGATATTCAGCGTCATTTCACTGGATACCACATCCCATACGGTCAGGCTGTGAGACGGCTCCAGACTGGATGGCATAATGAACGGGAACAGTGAGAACCCAGCGGTCAGAATAATGCCGGTAATCGCCAGTGAGCTGGAGACAAAAGCCATCACACCGCGATTCATCATCGACATCAGTACCGTCAGTGCCAGTCCGGCAAAACCCAACAAGGGTGCGATCATCATCCAGGGATGCTGGCCGTAGTTGCTCAGCCAGGCCCCTTCTTGCGTTGTCACCACTTTATCCAGAGGGGTCACTGCCGCAGCGGTGCTTTTGATATCCATGATCACATAGCCATCAATACCCATCCAGATCCAGACACCGGCGAGGGCAAACAGCGCCGCCACCAGTACTGCCAGCGCAACCGTAATCCGGCGGGCGCGCTCATGGAGTGCTCCGTCAGTCCGCATTTGCAACCAGGTGCCACCGTGCATCATCAACATTCCCAGACTCACCAGACCGGCCACCAGACCAAAGGGATTCAGCAAGGCCCAAAAAGAACCGGTATAGGTAGAACGCATAAACTCATCCAGACTGAATGGCACTCCCAGAATCAGGTTGCCAAACGCCACACCAAACACCAGGGCAGGCACTGCACCGCCGATGGTCAGGCCCCAGTCCCACAGGCTGCGCCAGCGGGGATCATCCACTTTGGCGCGGTATTCAAACCCGACCGGGCGAAAAAACATGGCAAACAACACCAGTAACATTGCCCAGTAAAAACCCGAAAATGCCACCGCATAAACCACAGGCCAAGCGGCAAAAATGGCCCCACCGGCAGTAATAAACCAGACCTGGTTACCATCCCAGTGCGGCCCGATGGTGTTCAGCATCACCCGGCGCTCGGTATCGGTACGGCCGATGATTCGCAGCAGCGCACCAACCCCCATATCAAAGCCATCGGTAACAGCAAAGCCGACCAGCAATACGCCAATCAGTACCCACCACACCAGTTTCAATACTTCGTAATCCATAATTCCCCCTTACGCCTGTTCGTTACGGGCTTGCAACGGCTGCGCTTTTGGCCCAGCTGCTGTACCGCCTGTCATGGAGTGACTTGCCTCTTTCTCGAAATGATAACGACCAGTATGCAGAGCAGATGGCCCCAGACGGGCAAACTTGAACATCAGATACACTTCGGCAACCAACAAGGCGGTATAGAACAGTACAAAACCGGCAATACTCATCCACAGCTCTTCAACCGACCGGGTTGAGGTGGATAAATGAGTTGGCAGGACTTCACCAATAGACCAGGGCTGACGGCCGTATTCCGCTACAAACCAACCCATTTCACAGGCCAGGAAAGGTAATGGGATCGCCCATAACAAGGCTTTTTGCAGCCAGGTCTGCTTATCGATGGTTTGACGGGCAGAATGCCAGAACGCCAACGCCACCAGCAGGAACATGGTAAAGCCAATAGCCACCATGATACGGAAGGTAAAGAACATGGGGGCAACGCCCGGAATAGTGTCCCGTGCGGCCGACTTGATCTGGTCTTCTGTAGCGTCAATAACGTCCGGAGTATATTTTTTCAGCAGCAGGCCGTACCCCAGATCGTCCTTGACCTCATCGAATGCCGCCATGGTTGCAGGTGATTCATCCCCGGCTTTCAGTTGCGTAAAGAGGTCGTAAGCACCGATACCATTACGCACGCGCTCCTCGTGTTCGACCAGCAGGTCCTTGATACCCACCACTTGTTCGTCCGTTGATCGGGTCGCAATCAGGCCCAGCACCCAGGGAATCCGAATCGCGTAGTCGGTCTCCATGGTTTCTTCATTAGGCAAACCAAACAGGGTAAAGGCAGCAGGAGCCGGATGGGTTTCCCATTCCGCTTCAATGGCAGCCAGCTTGGTTTTTTGTACATCGCCAATTTCGTAACCCGATTCATCACCCAGCAGAATCACACTCAGAATGGCCGCCAAACCAAAGCTGGAGGCAATGGCAAACGAGCGACGGGCAAAGGGCAGGTCACGTTTTTTCAGCAAATAATAAGAGGAAATCCCCAGTACAAACATGGCACCGGTGACATAACCAGCCGACACGGTATGCACAAATTTGACCTGGGCAACCGGGTTAAACAACACCTCAACAAAGCTGGTCATCTCCATACGCATGGTGTTGTAGTTGAATTCAGCGCCGACCGGGTTTTGCATCCAGCCATTGGCAATCAGAATCCACAAGGCCGACAGGTTCGAACCCAGTGCCACCAGCCAGGTGACGATCATATGCTGTATCCGTGTCAGGCGATCCCAGCCGAAGAAAAACAGGCCGATAAACGTACTTTCAAGGAAGAAAGCCATCAGACCTTCAATCGCCAGCGGTGCGCCAAAAATGTCACCGACATAATGGGAGTAGTAAGCCCAGTTGGTACCGAACTGGAATTCCATCGTCAGGCCTGTCGTCACACCCAAAGCGAAGTTAATACCAAACAGCTTGCCCCAGAACTTGACCATGTCCTGATAGACCTGCTTGCCTGTCATCACATAAGCCGATTCCATGATGGCAAGAATAAACGATAACCCCAACGTCAGGGGTACAAACAAAAAGTGGTACAGCGCGGTCATAGCAAATTGCAGCCGCGACAAGTCCACCATACTTTCACTGATCATGGTTGATCCTCCAAAGGCAGTGCCGTGGAACGTTCAGTTGAGTGTTGTGAAACGAAAATTCAGCGACTGAACCTGGCGGAAATACAACGCTCCGCCATCGCTCAGCGACTGTAACAAAACAGCTTGTGGATCACGCAGATCTCCAAGCTGAGACAAAACCGGTCTTACAAAACAATGATCAATCTGCCCCGCAAACAACCACCAGTACCAGAGATATTCCGGCAGCAGCGAAGCAGCTGTACTAACCCGATGGAGCGCCAGCACAAGCCGGAAGCGGGTCGTAACACAGGGCTTTTTCCTGTGCCACCGAACTGATACACAAAGACCCGATCGCCCGGCCGGGATACAGTACATAGTCATCGGGAAGTTGGAGAAGCGGCAATTTATCAACGTCAGCTTCCGGCTCAGATGCAACAAAGGGACGTAACCCACCGGGAAGCCACCACATACCGCTAAAAATCAGTCCATCACACACATAGGCAACCCGCAGCGCCGCAGGGTCCACCACCACCCGGATGTAGCTTTCACCCAGTGCCAGTGTATCTGGAGCGGCCGAGCCTGACAGGGCGCCAGCATCCAACATCTGACCCGGTATATTCATGATCTGGGTCATTTCTCCAGTAAACAGTAAATAGGCATTGGCGACCCCCAACTGCTCCAATGTCTGGATGTAGCAAGACACCAATGCAGGTTGCGGATCAATCAGCGCACCACGGCGAGAAATAGGATCAAACAATAAATAACTAAGCTGTTGGTTAACCCGCCACTGCTTTACTCTAGCCATAGCCTTCCTGCCAATTCCGCCGAATTTGTCACCACAGACATCCGTCTGTACCCCATCAGGGTGAAATAGCAATTCACGGGCCAGTCCGTTCCCACCAGCAAGAATTCATATTAAAAACCCCGGAGTCTTGCCACCAGCCACAGCAATCGCGGCTATCATCAGCGTTTCAGGGGTGGCTAACAAGATCACTGCGACAGTTTGCCCCGCTGCCAATCCTTTGCAAAATGGCCGACATCCACTAATATCATGTCAATATTGACAGCCTGGTGACACCAATGTCAGATCCCCGCAGTTACAACCACTTGCCTGGTATCTCTTCTTTACTGGACGCCATTGCTGCTCCCGCCATTCTGATGGATCGCGAGTACCGTATTTGTGCTGCCAACCAGGCATACCGGGAACACTTTTCCGGCAACAGCGCCCTGCTCGGTCGGCATTGCTACGAGGTCTCCCATGGCTACAAAGTCCCTTGTGACCAGGCCGGAGAAACCTGCCCGCTACAGGGCTGTCTGCGTACCGGCCAGCGCCAGCGTATCCTGCATATTCATAACACCTGCCAGGGCAAGGAACACGTTGATGTGGAGCTGAGCCCGGTACGTAATGACGATGGCCAGATTGAGTTTTTTGTTGAAATCATGTCGCCCGTACGCACTCCGGACACCCCAGGGTCGCGGCCCATGCTGGGGTTCAGTCAGGCCTATACCGACATGCTGGCCATGCTCAGCCGAGCGGCTCCGACCGAGATCAATGTACTGCTGCTGGGTGAATCCGGCACCGGCAAAGAGCTCGCCGCCCGACACATTCATCAGCACAG
The DNA here is from genome assembly GCF_030548165.1 of Oceanobacter sp. 5_MG-2023. Classification (NCBI taxonomy): domain Bacteria; kingdom Pseudomonadati; phylum Pseudomonadota; class Gammaproteobacteria; order Oceanospirillales; family Oceanospirillaceae; genus Oceanobacter; species Oceanobacter sp. 5_MG-2023. The sequence goes on from NZ_JAUORS010000007.1 coordinate 45,785, forward strand.
CAGCCGCGCCAACAAGCCATTTGTAACGGTGGAATGTTCTGGTCTGACCGAAAGCCTGTTTGAAAGTGAACTGTTTGGTCACGAAAAAGGCGCCTTTACCGGAGCCACCCAACGCAAGCCAGGCCTGGTCGAAGCCGCCCGGGGCGGAACGTTGTTTCTGGATGAAGTAGGGGATATTCCGCTTGCCATGCAGGTCAAGCTGCTGCGTCTGATCGAAACCGGCAGCTACCGCCCGGTGGGCAGCGTAACGCTGCAACAGGCCGACTTCCGGTTGGTGTGTGCCACCCATCGGCAACTGACCCAGATGGTTGATGCCGGCACTTTCCGGCAAGACCTCTACTACCGGATATCACCCTTTCCGATTCTGTTGCCCTCGCTGGCAGAACGGCGGGCCGATATTGTTCCACTGGCCCGCAAACTGCTGCAACAACTGAGTCAGGAACGGCCGCACGTACTGTCTGCTGCCGCCTGCGACTGGCTCGAACAACAGCAGTTTCCCGGTAATATTCGCGAACTGAGAAACCGCCTCGAACGAGCCACTATCTTATGTGATGATCGCGAAATCGAACCACGTCACCTGACGTTACCCGATGCCCTGAGACCGGAAGCCACGGAGACTCCCAGCCATTCCGCCACCCGGATACCAACAAAACGGATCACCGGTCTGGCCACCGATCCAGATCAGGCCATGCCACTGGACCAACTCGAAGCCCGCTACCTGCTTGCCATTACCCAACAATTTGATGGCGACAACACCCGTTTAGCCAAACAACTGGGCATCAGTGAGCGTACCCTGTACCGCAAGCTGGCCAATGCCCGAGCCAGTCAAACCAACAACGCCAGTGATTCGTCAACCGACTGAGCCATCAGCAGCAGCAAAACACTGAATTTTGCTGCAATAATGACCACTTCAGGGCGGTTATGACTATTGTTCATTAGATACCAGCGTTCAGGTGTGTACAATTGCGCCAAATTTTTACAAGCACCCGTGACTATGAAACGACTCACTATTGCACTGGCCGCTTTGGCACTGAGTGCCTGCTCGGTTGGCAACCTGCCCAAGAACCTCTCACGCTCGATGATGAACAACGACAATCCGGAAGTCGTGGCCGCGGGAGCACCGGCATATCTGCTTTTGCTCGACGCGCTGGTACTCACCTATCCCCATGACGAAGACTTCTTGCTGTCTGCCTCCCAGCTGTATGGCGCTTACTCGGGTGTCTTTTCCCGCGACCCAAGCCAGGCACAACGGATGGCCGACAAGGCTCTGGAATACGCCACCCGCGGCTTGTGTGAATACGATGACGACGCCTGTGAAGCCGTCGAATTACCGCAGGACGACATGCTGACGGCGCTCGACCGGCACTTTGATGAAGACGATATTCACGTCTTCTATGCCTATGCCGCCGCCAAGGCCGGCTGGATTCAGGCCAACAGCAGCGACTGGGGTGCCATTGCCGAACTGGGTAAAACCAAGGCTTTGATGCAGTGGGTCGCCAATATCCAGCCGGACTACGACCAGGGAACCTTGCAGGTATATCTCGGCGTCATGGAAACCCAGCTGCCACCATCTCTGGGTGGTCGCCCGGAAATCGGCCGCGAGCATTTTGAAAAGGCCCTGCAATACAGTGATGGCAAACATCTGATGGCCAAGGTGCTGTACGCCAAACAATATGCCCGCTTGATGTTTGATCAGGAACTTCACGACCGTCTGCTCAACGAAGCTATTGCGGCCGACCCGGAAGCCGAAGGTCTGACCCTGATTAATCATCTGGCCCAGAGCCAGGCCACTGAACTGTTGGCAGAATCTGCCGATTTTTTTGAATAATCGCCTTTTGAATACCAGCCAAGAGTAACCACACATGAAAAACAAACTGATTGCCCTGGGTCTGATGCTGCTATGCCTGAGCCCGCTGTCCCAGGCTGCAACATTAAAAATAGCCACCCTCGCTCCCGATGGCACCAACTGGATGAAGCAGATGCGTTCTGCCGCAGCTGACATCAAAAAAGCGACCGATGGCCGCGTCAAAATCAAATACTTTCCTGGCGGTGTGCAAGGCAGTGACAAAAGTGTGCTGCGCAAAATGAAAATCGGCCAGCTGCAAGGTGGCGCCGTTTCGGCAGGGGCGCTCGCGAATATCGCCAACGAAGTGCAGCTGTACAGCTTGCCATTTACCTTTCAGAACCCGGCAGAACTGAGTGCTGTTCGCCCGGAATTTGACCACTACATTATTGATGCGCTGGAAGCCAAGGGTTACGTCGTCCTCGGTCTGACCGAAGGTGGCTTTGCCTATGTCATGGGCAACAAACCCCTGAAAACCACGGCCGACTTCAGTGGCCAGAAAGTCTGGACTCCTGAAGGTGACCTGGTCACCCAGACCGTATTCCAGAAAGCCGGTGTCGAGCCGATTTCGCTGCCGATTTCGGATGTCTACACCAGCTTGCAAACCGGCCTGATCGATACTGTTGGTGTTAACCTGACGGCCTCTATCGCGCTGCAATGGCACAGCAAACTGAGCCACGCAACCGACCTGCCATTACTCTCGCTGCTGGGCATGATGGTGGTCGATCAAAAAGCCTTTAACAAACTGTCGGCGGAAGACCAGACCACCGTGCGCAGCATTATGAAATCCACCTACGCCCAGATGGACAAACAGAATCTTGTTGATGAAGCCGGCGCACGTCAGGCACTGGAAAACAGCGGCATGACATTTGTACAACTGACCGATGCCGAAAAAGCCACCTGGCAACAACTGGCCAATGACAGCCTGACCGAACTGGCCAGCCAAGGTGTTTACCCGGTTGAATTGTATCGTCAACTACAGGCACATATTGCCGGGATCCGTGCAGGTCAATAACCTTGAAACACTCCCCTTTGCGGCGTCTGCTCGGCGCCATTCACACCCTGGAAGATGGCATTCTGGTGCTGGTGCTGATGGTCATGGTGTTGCTGGCCGGTATTGATATTGTCGCCCGCAGTGTCTTCGGCGGCGGTATCATGTGGATTCCTCCCGCCCTGAGGGTGATGGTGCTGTGGCTTGGTCTGATCGGAGGCATGGTCGCCACCCGTGGCCGTGAGCATATCGCCATCGACCTGGTTAACCGACTGGCTCCCAAGGTTGTCGCTGACGCCATCGCGATTATCACCTCGGCCTTTGCCGCCTTTATTTGCGCAGTTATCGCCTGGTACGGCTATGCCTATATCGAACTGGCCATTGAATTTGGTGATATCGCCTTCGCCAATATTCCTGCCTGGCCCTTACAGTTGATTATCCCCTTCAGCTTTGCCGTGATGGCGTTGCGCTTTGCCATTCAAAGTATTGAATCCTTGCTCAACATACTGGGTAACCATGCTGTAGCCGACGAGGCCCACTCATGAGCGTTCTGGTTCCACTGATTTTATTGGTATTGGCGCTGTCCGGTACGCCGCTGTTTGTGGTTATTGCTGCCAGCGCCATCTGGGGGTTTTACCAGACGGACGTTGATCTGATGGTTATGGCCATCGAGATTTACCGGATTGCCGAAATGCCGGTACTGATCGCCATCCCATTGTTTACCTTTGCCGGTTATTTGCTCGGGGAAAGCAAGGCACCGCAGCGGCTGGTACGTATTACCGATGCCTTCCTTGGCTGGATGCCCGGCGGACTGGCGATCGTTGCCCTGGTGACCTGTGCCCTGTTTACTGCCTTTACCGGTGCCTCCGGCGTTACCATTGTCGCCCTGGGCGCCCTGCTGGTACCAGCGTTACAGAAGTCCGGTTATCCGGAGCGCTTTAATCTTGGTCTGGTCACCACCTCTGGCTCCCTCGGGTTGCTGTTTGCACCGTCGCTGCCCTTGATCCTGTACGGCGTTGTAGCGCAGCAAATGTCGCTCGACGTCGCAGTCAGTATCGATGACCTGTTTCTGGCTGGGTTACTGCCCGGCGGCCTGATGCTGGTTGCGCTGTCGCTGTACAGTGGCTGGGTATCCCGTAATGCCGAACGTAATCACCACCCGTTCGACAAGGCCGAGGCCTGGGCTGCACTGAAGGATACCAAGTGGGAAATGCCGCTACCCTTTCTGGTACTGGGAGGTATTTATGGTGGCTGGTTTGCGGTTTCAGAAGCGGCGGCCATTACTGCGTTTTACGTACTGATTGTTTCCACTCTGATTCGACGTGAAATTCCGTTCAAGCAGCTAGTGACCGTGATGCGGGATTCCATGAAGCTGGTTGGCGCAATCTTGCTGATTCTGGCGGTTTCCATGGCATCCACCAATTACATGATTGATGCCGGTGTGCCGGAAAAAATCTTTGGTTTTATTCAGCAGCACGTCAGTGACAGCTTTACCTTCCTGCTGTTACTCACCCTGTTCCTGCTGATACTGGGCATGATGCTGGATATATTCTCCGCGATTGTGATCATGATTCCCATTATTCTGCCAATTGCGGTGGAATACGGTATTCATCCGATTCATCTGGGGATTTTATTCCTCGCCAATATGCAGCTGGGGTACTTTACTCCACCGGTCGGGATGAACCTGTTTATTGCCAGCTTCCGCTTTAACAAACCGGTGATGGAGTTGTATCGCGCTACCTTGCCGTTCTTCTTTATCCTGCTGGCAACAGTGCTGATCATTACCTTCTGGCCCGGCCTGAGCCTGGCCTTTATCGGGGAATAAACGCCACTCCCGGAGAGTCGTCGTGAATGGCGGCTCTCTTTTTTCTCTCCTCACTACAAAACCTCTACTCTCTTATCCATACCTTCTGATTCGCACCCTGTTCCCTATCGGCTTGTTATCCGCTTTAGCCAGTCCAGAATGTTTGTGTACAGAACATCAGCTGCAATCAATCACAACCAGACCTGGCAGCCACAAGCAATAGCCGACAGCACTGGCTTGACTACTGTCTCTGTCTATATTGGTGTGGGTGTGGGTGGTGCGGGTAGCAGAGTAGTTGGTGCAGGGTTAATCCCCACACCAAAACAATTTAATGCGCGTGGCCCCGGCTTTTGCGAATCAGGGCATAGGAGGTTTGGATCTGCTGGGTTTTTTCCTTGGCCAGTCGCAGCATTTCTTCAGGCATACCGCTGGCAGAGAGTTTGTCAGGATGGTTCTGGCTCATTAATCGCCGATAGGTTTTTTTCAGGGTATCGTCATCCACATCGGCTGGGACACCCAGCGTGGCGTAGGCTTGTTCCAGCTGATCACTTTGGCTGACACCGCCGTTACGGGCCTGGAACATGGCCGCTTCAATACGATCCCGTACCCGCTCAATCTGGGTCTGACTGATCCCCAGCACATTACTGAGGCGTTCGATCATCGCCCACTCCAAAGGCGACAACTCACCATCGGAATAACCGATGGTCATCACCACCTCAAGAAACATTTGCGCCATCGGCAAACTCAGTTGTGGTCGTAGCTGTTCCAGGTCGGCATTAAAGTCACAGTCCATATCCTTGCCTTCCTGAAACCAGGCAATCGCCCGTTGGCGGTCATCGCCCTTGAGCTGCATGCGGTCCATCACAAAGTTGGCGGCGGCGATTTCTTCTTCGCTGACGCGGCCATCGGCTTTGGCAATCCGCCCCATGCAACGGCATAACGATGAAATATAAAGCAGTCGCACGTTATTGGCTGTACTGGTACGAACCAGAACAGGAAATTGACCGCTCCAGATATTTTCAAGATTCTGGTCAAACATATGACCAACAAATGCGCCTATCATCATGCCAAACGGGCCACCGGTCATCAATCCGACCATGCCGCCCATGGCTTTTCCCATCCATAGCATCAGAACGTCTCTCTGGTGAGTTGCTGTTCCAGTTCAGCCAGACGTTGTGGCGTTCCCACATCCGTCCAGCGGCCATCCAGCAGGCAACCCTTGACTCGCCCACTGTCCATTGCCTGTCGCAGTATCGGAGCCAGTGGCTGCTTTGCCACCGGCAAGGCTGCCAGCAGATCCGGGTGGATCAGGCTGATCCCGGTAAAGGTGAAACCGGGGCCATCAGCCTCTGCCGCAACGTCGGTACCGTCAAGGAAAAAATCACCCGTCGGGTTATGATCAGGATTATCGGTTAACCAAAGCCAGGCCAATGTGTTCCCCGTCACCATTTCGGAAGATGCCACTTGCACAGCTTCCCGGTAATCCCAATCAGTCCAGACATCGCCATTGATCACTAAAAACGGCTGATCACCTAACAATGGTAACGCCTTGCGAATACCACCAGCGGTTTCCAGTGCATCGGTTTCGGCGGAGTAGCGAATGTTGGCGCCAAACTGATGGCCATCCTGCAACCGGGCCTCGATCATCTCCCCCAGCCAGGCGTGGTTGATGACCAGATCGGTCATGCCGGCGGCAACCAGTTTGTCAATATGGTGTTCAATCAGAGGCTTGCCGGCCAGCGTCAGCAGCGGTTTCGGGCAGTGATCCGTGAGCGGCGCCATACGTTGACCTCGCCCGGCTGCCAGTATCATGGCTTTCATCGTGATAACTGCACCAATTCTGGCATCAAACGCTGGTTCAGCCAGTGACTGAAGTCACTCAACTCGTCATACCGCCTGGCGATATCGATCAGGTACTGGCAGGTATTGGGAATATCCGCCAGGTAGGTCGGCTTGTGATCGCGCAGGTTCAGACGGGCAAAAATACCCGCGGCCTTGAGGTGTCGCTGCAATCCCATCCAGTCGACGTCACGCACACACTGTTGCCAGTCGCCGAGGTAATAACCACAGGGCCGCGCCAGCTCCCAATAATAGGCCACCAGCTCATCCACCAGCCCCTGAGGCCAGCGTACGTAACAATCCCGCACCAATGACACCAGATCGTAAGTGGACGGGCCTGCCAGAGCGTCCTGGAAATCAATGATGCCCAACATGCCATCCGGCTTCAGCATCAGGTTGCGGGAATGGTAATCCCGGTGCACGGTGACAACCGGTTGCGCCAAGGCCTGCCGAGCCAGCAAATCAAACACGCGGTCAAACATGGCCCGTTCAGCGTCCGTCAACGTCATTTGCAGCTGCTGTTCACATAACCAGTCACGGAACAGCGCCATCTCCTGCAGCAGGAGAGTGTTATCGTAAGCAGGCAGGTCGCGACAGCTGACACCCTGAAGCTGCACCAGCTGCTCTATCGCCTGGCGATACAGGCCCAGTATCTGTTTTTCGGTCACATCCGGCTCATGCAGGGCAGTCCATAACAGCTGGTCACCAAAGTCTTCCAGTAGCATAAAGCCCTGATCAAGATCGGCGGCCAGCACCTGTGGCACCTCGACCTGCTGGTGACGCCACTGTTTGGCGATACGGATAAAACGCGGATTATCTTCCTTGTCTGGTGGAGCATCGACAAGAATCCAGCTCTTGCCCAGACCGCGCAGGCGGAAGTAACGACGGAAACTGGCATCACCGGATACCGTTTCCAGGCTGGCATTGACGTCCAGATTAGCTTTGCGGCGAATGGTGCTGGACGCCCAGTTGATCAGGTGATCAAGGCGCGGGTCCATGTTGGCCTCACATTTGTTATCGATCTAAAATTGCGCGCATTGAGCGCCCCCCGTATCATCTGCGCGCTAAGATACCACACTTCACTGTACAGGCACCCACGCTCAGCCATGGCGGATCACAGACATTCAGATGCAATATCCCTCCAGCGGCTCCCCATCCGGGTGTCGTTTCTGCCAGCGCGTCTGGCGCTTTTGGGCAGCTCCGAGCGGTTCCTGGCGGTGCTGTGCCTGACCGCGACCAGTATGATCACCAGTGTCTCCGTCCAGGCGGACACACCGGCATTAAACTGGTACCCGCGGGCATTGCTGAGCGATGCCGAGCAGGCCGACCTGCCATCGTTTTGCTCCGGGCGTTATTTGCCCAATACCTTGCTACCTGTACCTGATGGCCGTCTCGAAGCAGAATCCGAGCAAGCCTTTGTTGATCGTCTTGGCAACGCAGAGTTTACTGGCGACGTCATCATGCAGCGGGAAGATTACGTTTTAAAGAGCCGGTCAGCGTACTGGGATGCGGACTTGCGTCAGGCCGAATTTGAAGGCGATGTCAGCTTTTTGAATAATGAAGTGACCGTCCACAGTGACAGCGCCCGTTTTCGCGAGCGTCTGAACGAGACGGCAACAAGCCCAGATAGCACCGACAGCACGAATAGCAGCGAGCTGGTTCTGCAAAACGCCCGCTATGCCCTGCCCGCTCGCCATATGCGCGGCACCGCCACCCGCATGATCACCCGCTCGGAAGGGACTATTGAGCTGAATGAAGCCACCGTCACCTGGTGCGAACCCGGGCAAAACGACTGGCGTATTGCCGCCAGCAATATTTATCTGGATCAGGAACGCGGTGTCGGCAGCGCCTGGAATACCCGTCTGGAAGTGATGGACGTACCGGTTTTTTATATTCCCTACTACCGCTTTCCGATTGATGACCGCCGCACCACAGGTTTTCTCGACCCCAGTTTCTCTCTTGGTGGCGACGCCGGGCTGGACGAGCTGAAAATGCCGTTCTACCTGAATCTGGCCAGCAACCTGGATGCCACCATTACGCCCCATTACTTCAATCAGCGTGGCTGGTTGTGGGAAAGCCAGCTGCGTCATAAAACCGGGTTATTCGGCGATGGTGAGCTGAACTACGCCTATATCGATCAGGATGCCACGGAAGATAGTGAACGCTGGCTGATCAATTACCTGCAATCCGGCAGGTTTGGCCAACACTGGCAACATCGCTGGATCTACAACCATGTCAGCGATGACGACTACCTGTCCGACCTGAACTCCTCAGCCACCATCGACCGCACCACCCACTTGCCGCGAATGGGGCTACTGAGCTACCAGAAAGACGCCTGGCAGCTGGATCTCCTGGTCGAAGGGTTCCAGACCATTGACGACAGCATTGACCTCGAAGACCGGCCCTACAAGCGCCTGCCGCAAGCCACGCTCGATTACCGGCAACAATACGACCGCTGGCAGGTCAGCAGCCGTTTGCAAGCGACCCGTTTTGAGCGGGATAACAGCGCCGTAATCGATGGTACGGAACAAACCCTGACGGATTTCGATTCACTGAATGGCCGTCGACTGGTCAGTGACAACACCATCGCCTGGCGTTTCGAACAGCCGTACAGCTATCTTCAGCCAGAAGCCAGTTATCGCTACCGCTATTACCGTCTCAGCAGTCAAGACAGCTTTGATTACGATGACACGATCAACTACGGCGTTCCCCGTTACAGCCTTGATTCCGGCCTGTTTTTCGAACGGTCGTTACACTGGTTTGATGAACATCAGACACAAACGCTGGAGCCTCGACTGTTTTGGGTCAAAAGCCCTTACCAGTCCGGTCAGGATGACATTCCGGCCTTTGATACCAAGGTCACCAGCGTCACCTACGACAGCCTGTTTGTCGGCGATCGTTTTATCGGCTCTGACCGGCTTGCCGACCTGGAACAGGTCAGCCTCGGCATCACCAGCCGGATTATCGATCAAAGTGGCGACGAATGGCTGCGCTTCAGTCTTGGCCGGGTCTACTTCGGTGACGAACGCCAGGTGCTGCTCGACAGTGACGAAGTCAATGACAGCAATAATACATCCAGCACTATCGCCGAAGTGGAATGGCGGCCCGGCGATCACTGGCGGCTCAATCAGACGCTAGAGTGGGACGCCTACGGCGATTATGCTCGTCAGCACCGTTTTGGCGCAGGCTATACACCGGGCAACAACCGCATGCTGAACCTTTCAGTCAACAAGGTTCAAAGTGAGGATTCCGACAGCGGTGACATTGAAACCGATCTCTATCAGGCCGATGTCAGTGCTTACTGGGCACTGAATGACAGCTGGGCCTTGACCGGGCGCGTACTCAAGGACATGAAAGACTATCCTGCAGACGAGCGTCGCCCGGTCAGCTCCGTGCTCGAAGCACTGGCCGGATTTGAATATCAGAATTGTTGCTGGCGTCTGCAAGTGCTGTACAAGGAGTATTCTCCGACAGCCGACGACGACAGCAGCTATAGTACCGAAAAGACCGAGAGCCTGATGTTCAGTATTCAGCTCAAAGGTCTCAGCACGCTGGGGGGTGGCACCGACGCCACCATAAGCAACAGCATCAAGGGTTACTCCAAACGGCAATACCATGACTATTAACAAGCTGATTTTTTTGTTTTTTCTTACCCTCGGCAGCACGCTGAGCCAGGCCCAGCCAGTACTGATCGACCATGTGGTGGCGATTGTCGACGATGACGTCATTATGGCGTCCCAGTTGCAGCAACGTATCCAGAATGTCCGCAACCAGAACCGGGGCGCCAATCTGCCGGAAGACGCCGTGCTGGGCAAACAGGTACTGGATCGCCTGATTGAGGAAAGTATTCAGCTGCAACTGGCCAAGCGGATTGGTATCCGTATCAGCGATGCCCAGTTGAACGACTCCCTGCAACGTATTGCCGCCCAGAACAAGATGAATCTGGAGCAGTTCCGGGTGGCGATGGAAGCCGAAGGTATTCCCTTTGCCACTGCCCGGGCGCAGATTGAAACCGAGATGATCACCAGCCGTTTGCAGCGCATTCGGGTCGGCGAAACCATCCAGATTACCGATCAGGATGTGGATTATTTCCTCGCCTCTGAAGTGGGCAAAATGGCCTCCGCTGCCGAATACCGTCTTGGCCACATTCTGGTATCCATCCCTGCTGACGCCAACGCCAGCGACCTGCAAAAAGCCGAGTTGAAAGCCCGCAGCCTGGCGTCCCGCATTCGTGGCGGTGCCAACTTCAGCGATGTCGCCATTGCCGATTCCGACGGCCGCAATGCCCTCAAGGGTGGTGATCTCGGCTGGCGTAAAGAAGGCCAGTTACCCGGAATTTTTGCACCCGTCGTACCAGACCTGGCTATTGGTGATGTCTCCGATCCAATCCGCAGCTCCAGTGGTTATCACCTGGTTGCAGTGCTGGAAAAACGCGGTGGTAACAGCCAGATGATCACCCAGTATCAAGTGCGCCATATTCTCGTCAGCCCGAACGAATTACGCAGTGAAAGCGACACTGAAACCCTGATCAACCAGCTTTATCAGCGCCTGCAACAAGGGCAGGACTTCGCCGTGTTGGCCAAGGAGTTCAGTGATGACCCTGGCAGCGGTGCCGCAGGCGGAGACCTTGGCTGGGTCAGCCCGGGTGCCATGGTGCCAGAGTTCGATACCACCATGCAGCAATCCCAGGTTGGCCATATCAGCGCACCGTTTGAAACCCAGTTCGGCTGGCACATTCTGCAAGTACAGGATCAACGCCAAAGTGATATCGGCAAGGAAATGCAGCGTAATCAGGTGCGTCAGTTACTGTACTCGCGCCGCTTTGAAGAAGAGCTGCCTTTGTGGCTACGTAAAATCCGCACCGAAGCGTACGTCGATATCAAGGAGCCGGCATGACCCTGCGCCTGGCTATCACCGCCGGTGAACCCGGTGGCATTGGCCCTGACCTTTGTATTCAGCTGGCCCAACAAGGCAGTGAGCACCAACTGGTCGTGATCGCCGACCCGCAGCTATTGGCCGAACGGGCACAGTTGCTCGGTTTGCCACTGACGCTGGCAACCTTTGATCCGGCCACCGCGGCCACTCCAACGCCCGCGGGCACCCTGTACGTACAGGCCGTTGCCCTGCAACAACCTGCCGTGGCCGGTGAACTTGACCCGGCCAATGCCGCGTACGTTCTGGCCACCCTGACCATGGCTGCACAAGGCTGCCAGCAAGGTCATTGGGACGGCATCGTCACCGCGCCGGTACACAAGGGCATCATCAACGATGCCGGTATTCCGTTCAGTGGCCATACCGAATACTTCCGGGATTTTGCCGGCGTTGAAGAAGTCGTCATGATGTTGGCCACCACCGATTTACGCGTCGCACTGGTGACCACTCACTTGCCGCTGCGCCAAGTGGCGGATGCCATTACCCCGGAACGCCTGAGCCGGGTGATCCATATCCTGGATCATGACCTGAAAACCTTTTTTGGCTGCGTGCAACCTCGTATCCTGGTCGCGGGCCTCAACCCCCATGCCGGAGAAAACGGTCACCTCGGTCACGAAGAGCAAGATATTATCGGGCCAACGCTGGCCCAACTTCGAGCGCAAGGTATCGATCTGGTTGGGCCACTGCCCGCCGATACCCTGTACACCCCCAAACATCTGGCTGGCGCCGATGCCACCCTCGCCATGTATCATGACCAGGGCCTGCCGGTGCTGAAGTTTCATGGCTTTGGCCGCGCCGCCAACATTACGCTGGGCCTGCCCTTTATTCGTACTTCTGTTGACCATGGCACCGCCCTCGACCTGGCCGCCACCGGCAAGGCAGACAGCGGCAGCTTGCACACGGCCATCGCCGTGGCAGCCCACATGGCCAACAGCCGCCACACCGCTGGAGCCAAACCCGCATGAGCCGTCATCCCAAACCCAATAACATGCACGGCCACAAGGCCCGTAAACGCTTTGGGCAGAATTTCCTCCATGATCCTTACGTCATTGGCAAAATCGTTGATGCCATCTACCCCAAGGATGATGACTGCCTGGTCGAAATCGGTCCCGGAATGGGAGCCATTACCGAGCCGTTACTGGAAGCCACTGGCAAGCTGAACGTGGTCGAGCTGGATCGCGATCTGATTCCAATCCTGCGCACCAAGTTTTTCAACTACCCCGGTTTTCAGATTCATGAAGGCGATGCGTTAAAATTCGACTTCAGTCAATTGGTCAACGATGGCCAGCGCCTGCGCATTATTGGCAACCTGCCCTACAATATATCGACGCCTTTGATTTTTCATTTGCTCAGCCACCACACCTTGGTGCAAGACATGCATTTCATGTTGCAAAAGGAAGTCGTCGAGCGTTTGGCAGCCCGACCAGGTACGTCGGACTATGGCCGCTTGAGCATCATGACGCAGTACTACTGCAAGGTAGAACTGCTGTTTGTGGTGGGGCCGGGATCATTTAACCCGCCCCCCAAAGTGGATTCAGCCATTGTCAGAATGACGCCCTACAAAGAACTGCCTCTCGTTGCAAAAGATACAAAAATGCTACAGCGCGTTGTACGTGAAGCCTTTAGCATGCGCCGTAAAACCATACGAAATACATTAAAAAAGCTCATCAGTGCCGAACAGCTTCAAGCACTGGGTATCGACACACAGCTGCGCCCGGAAGTACTGACACTGGAAGAGTACGTTCGTATTTCTGATGCCGTATCGCAGCTGACAGAGCAAGCGGAGAAAGACAATGGAATTGAATGAAACCATCATGGTGAATGTACTGCCAGAATACTTGGAAGAGCAATCCGACCCGGAAGATGAACGTTTTGTCTTCTCCTATAAGGTTTATATCAGCAATATTGGGAAGCAGGGTGCCACGTTAAAAACCCGCCACTGGTTTATTACCAATGGCAATGGTGATGTGCAGGAAGTCAAAGGCGAAGGAGTCATCGGCGAGCAGCCCAACATCGCCCCTGGACAACAGTTCGACTACATATCCGGAGCAGTATTAAGCACTCCGGTGGGGAGCATGCGAGGCTATTACGTTATGGAAGCGGATGATGGCACCCTGTTTCATGCCAATATTCCGGTGTTCACCCTGGCGACCACCTTTGCCCTGAATTAACCCTCTTGGCCCAAACCTGAAGTGATGGACGGCAATACAGGTTGTTTATGCCGTCCCGAATACCGATACAACACCTGAGACAACACCAGCGACAGCAACCGATACAATCGACAGATATTGAACACAGATTCTGATACCGACCAATAACCAGCCCGGGCAAGACAGGCACACAACACCGGCCAATGCCCACAGACAACCAGAGAGGCAAATCGTGACCACTTACGCCATTGGTGATATCCAGGGCTGCTATGAACCCCTTCAGCGCTTGCTCGATCGTATTGAGTTTGACCCTCAGCACGATCAGCTCTGGCTCGCCGGAGATCTGGTCAATCGTGGCCCGCAAAGTCTGGAAGTGCTGCGCTGGGCCAAATCCCTCGGCGACCGTGTGGTCGCCGTACTTGGCAACCACGACCTGCACCTGCTGGCGCGTTATTACGGCAACAACCACAAAAGCAAAAAAGACACCCTCGACGCGGTACTGACGGCCCCGGATCGCGACGAACTGATGTACTGGCTCCGGCACCGCCCACTGGTACACCTGAGTGCAGACAAGCAATGGTGCATGAGCCACGCGGGTATTCCACCGTTCTGGTCCGCCGCACACGCCAAGACACTGGCCAGTGAGGTCGAACAGATATTACAGGGCGACCAGTATTCGCAATTGCTGAACTCCTTGTACGGTAACAAGCCAGATCAGTGGGATGAACACCTCACCGGCACGAATCGCTGGCGTGCAATTGTCAATTATTTGACACGTATGCGCTTTATCGATGCCCATAACCGCCTGGATTTCAGCGCCAAAGAAGGACTCGACAGCGCTCCCGCCGGTTTTATGCCCTGGTTTGAGGCAAGCAAGACCCAAACACGCCTTGTTTTTGGTCACTGGGCGGCCCTTAACGGCGAAGTCAACCATACTCGAATTGATGCCCTTGACACCGGCTGTGTCTGGGGTGGTTCTCTTACAGCCATGCGCCTGGACAACCGGCAGCGTTATGCCGTGCCGGCTCACCCCTGAGCCTGATGACAGCAACCACCGATAAAAAGGAGTAACAGATGAGCGGTTTTACCCAAATCAGCGCGGAAGACGCCAAAACCATGATCGCCAATAACGATGTCCAGATTGCCGACATTCGTGACGCAATGAGCTACGAAGTCGGTCATATGACCGCGGCACAGCGGGTCGACAACCAAAACCTCAACGAGTTTATTGCCGCCACCAGCAAGCAGAAACCCCTGATCGTCTGTTGCTACCATGGCAACTCCAGCCAAGGCGTGGCGCAGTTTTTTTCTGAACAAGGCTACGAAGCGGTATACAGCCTGAAAGGCGGTTACGAAATGTGGAAAATCGCCTGCCCGGAATTGTGCCAGCGCAGTTAGTTCGCCACTGCCAATCATGATATGACAACAACAGGCGTTGCCCATGGTCAGCGTCTGCTTGCTCTCGCCTTTTGAATTTGCCGTCCCTCTGTTCTTTACCTTCCTGATCTTCCTGCTCTCTCGCCAACGCTGCTGAAACGCTGTTGTCTCTGCCCTGACGACCGTTTTATTACCACTTGCAGAGCCACCCCTGCCTGCTTGTCAGACGCTTTTTTATGGTCGCAAACCGGCCTGCCGTTCATGTCAGACCACGCATTTTCAAACAAGTCCACGCTGTTACGGCACACTCGATGCATGACATTTTCTGTATCAACACATCATTCATCAGCCACCACCGCCGGACTGAACCAATCGATTACTGTCTGGCCAAAGTAAAAGATAACCCGTTTTAAAGGCCTGTTTACACGGGTCTTTGCATCTGAAAACCGAATCAAAAAGAGGAACGCCGCCGTTCTGGACATCAACTGAACAACGATATTTATCAGCCGAAGAGGTGCCAAATGAGTGTATTCAGCCGCTATCAAGATCGTTACCAGGCCACTCAGCAAGAAGTCATGAGCCTGCAAGACTACCTCGATCTCTGCAAACAAGACCCGAGTGTGTATGCCACCGCCGCCGAACGTTTGTTATTAGCCATCGGTGAGCCACAACTGGTAGACACGTCCAAGGACCTGCGGCTCAGCCGCATCTTCTCCAACAAGATCATCAAGCGTTATCCAGCCTTTAACGAGTTTTACGGCATGGAAGAAGCGGTCGAAAGCATCGTGTCCTACTTCCGTCATGCCGCCCAGGGCCTCGAAGAACGCAAACAGGTATTGTATTTACTGGGGCCGGTGGGCGGAGGTAAATCCTCGCTGGCAGAACGTCTGAAACTGTTGATCCAGAATGTACCGTTTTACGCCATCAAGGGCTCACCGGTATTTGAATCACCATTGGGGCTGTTCGACCCGGCCGAAGACGCCGAGATTCTGGAAGAAGACTTTGGCATTCCACGTCGCTATCTCGGTCGCGTCATGTCGCCCTGGGCAGTCAAACGCCTGCATGAAATGGGCGGCGACATCAGCAAGTTCGAAGTCGTCAAACTCTACCCCTCCAGCCTAGACCAGGTTGGTGTGGCCAAAACCGAACCCGGCGATGAAAACAACCAGGATATTTCCTCACTGGTCGGCAAGGTCGATATTCGTAAACTGGAAGATTTCCCCCAGGACGATCCAGACGCCTATTCCTACTCCGGCTCCTTGTGTCGCGCCAACCAGGGGATGATGGAATTTGTCGAAATGTTCAAGGCTCCCATCAAGGTGCTGCACCCGCTGCTGACGGCCACCCAGGAAGGTAACTACAACGGCACTGAAGGCATGGGCGCGATTCCCTTCGAAGGCGTGATTCTGGCGCACTCCAACGAATCCGAATGGCAGACCTTCAAGAACAACAAGAACAACGAGGCCTTCCTCGACCGGGTCTATATCGTCAAGGTACCGTACTGCCTGCGCGTCGATGAAGAAGTCAAGATTTACGAAAAACTGCTCGAACACAGCTCTCTGGCCAGCGCTCCCTGCGCCCCCGATACCTTGAAAATGCTGGCCAAGTTCACCGTATTGTCACGACTGAAAGAGCCTGAGAATTCCAGCGTCTACTCCAAGATGCGTATCTACAACGGCGAGAATCTCAAGGACACCGATCCGAAAGCCAAGTCGCTGCAGGAATACCGGGATGCCGCGGGTGTCGACGAAGGCATGAACGGCATATCCACCCGTTTTGCCTTCAAGATTTTATCCAAGGTGTTCAACTTCGATGCCACCGAAGTGGCCGCCAATCCGGTGCACCTGATGTATATCCTCGAACAGGCGATAGAACAGGAGCAATACCCGGAAGAAACCCACAACCGCTACCTTAACTACCTGAAAGAATACCTGGCCCAGGATTATGTCGAGTTTATCGGCAAGGAAATCCAGACCGCCTATCTCGAATCCTATTCCGAATACGGCCAGAATATTTTTGACCGTTACGTCACCTACGCCGACTTCTGGATTCAGGATCAGGAGTACCGCGACCCGGAAACCGGTGAAATTCTGGATCGGGTCTCGATCAACGAAGAACTGGAAAAAATCGAGAAATCTGCAGGTATCAGCAATCCAAAAGATTTCCGTAACGAGATCGTCAATTTCGTCTTGCGCGCCAGAGCCAACCATAATGGCAATAACCCATCCTGGCAGTCGTACGAGAAAATGCGCTCGGTGATTGAGAAAAAAATGTTCTCCAACACCGAGGATCTGCTGCCGGTTATTTCCTTTTCTGCCAAATCTTCCCATCAGGATCAGAAAAAGCACAACGACTTTGTCGCCCGCATGACCGAACGAGGCTATACCGAGAAACAGGTTCGTCTGTTATCCGAATGGTACTTGCGTGTACGCAAGTCCCAGTAACCGGTGAACCCCGTGCAGCAGCATAAACGGTTGCTGCGCGGCTGAGTGCCGCAAACGCAGGGCCACGCTTCACGGGGAAGCTTCTGACGAGTGGAGACACTGTATGTCTTATATTATCGATCGACGCCTGAACGGCAAAAACAAGAGCATGGTGAACCGGCAACGGTTTTTACGGCGCTATAACCAGCACATCAAGGAAGCGGTTGCAGATGCCGTAACGCGCCGTTCCATCACCGATATGGAACGCGGCGAGCAGATCAGCATCCCGACCCGCAACACCCACGAACCGGTTATCAGCCATGGTCAGGGCGGCAAGCAGCACCGGGTATTTCCGGGCAACAAGGAATTCAACACCGGCGACCAGCTGGAAAAACCCAAAGGTGGTGGTGGCGGCTCCGGCTCAGGAAAAGCCAGCAACCAGGGGGAAGGTGAAGACGACTTCCGCTTCTTTATCACCAAAGAGGAGTTTCTCAAATACCTGTTCGATGACCTCGAACTGCCCAACATGATCAAGAAAACCCTGTCGCAGTCAAAAGAGTTCAAGACCCGGCGCGGCGGCTTTGTTTCCGAAGGTACCCCCAACAACCTCTCGGTAGTACGGTCACTGCGTAATGCCCACGCCCGTCGTATTGGCATGGGCGCAGGCAAACGCCGCCGGATTCGTGAACTGACCGCCACCATCGATGCCTTGCTGGCCGACGGCGCAGGCGACAGCAACGCCGATCAGATCAACGCCCTGCGAGAAGAAATTCTCTCGCTGGAGAAAAAACTCAAACGGCTGCCGTTTATCGACCAGCTCGACTTGCGCTATCGCAACCAGATCAAGGTGCCCACCCCCACCAGCAAGGCCGTTATGTTTTGCCTGATGGATGTTTCCGGCTCCATGACCCAGGACGTCAAGGATCTGGCCAAGCGTTTTTACCTGCTGCTGTATCTGTTTCTGGAAAAGAACTACGAACACATCGAGATTGTTTTTATTCGTCACCACACCAGCGCCAAGGAAGTCACCGAAGAAGAGTTTTTCTACTCCAGAGAAACCGGCGGCACCATTGTCTCCAGCGCACTGAAGCTGATGAATAATATTGTCCAGGAACGCTACCTCAGTGGCGGCTGGAATATCTATGGCGCCCAGGCATCCGACGGCGACAACTGGGATGATGACTCACCGCTGTGCGCCAGCATTCTTGCCGAACAGCTGTTACCCGCCATTCAGCACTTTGCCTATATCGAAATCACGCCCCATGAACACCAGGCACTCTGGTACGCCTATCAGAGCGTCGCCAAAGCCTATAGCCAACAGTTTGCAACAGCCCAGATCCGCAATCCCGGCGATATTTTTCCGGTCTTCCGGGAGCTGTTCGCCAAAGAGCGTTATAAGGAGGCGGTATGACCCCAAAACCAGCGACAGACCAGCGTGAGTACCTGTCGACCGATTCCGACTGGAGCTTTGCCCTGCTGGAAGACTACGATCGGGAAATCGCCCGCATTGCCAAAAGCTACGGTCTCGATACCTACCCCAACCAGATTGAAATCATCAGTGCCGAACAAATGATGGATGCCTATTCCTCGGTGGGTATGCCGATTGGCTACAACCACTGGTCTTACGGCAAACAGTTTCTCGCCACCCAGAAAAGCTATCAGCGCGGACAAATGGGTCTGGCCTACGAGATCGTTATCAACTCCGATCCTTGTATCGCCTACCTGATGGAAGAAAACACCATGCCGATGCAAGCGCTGGTGATTGCCCACGCCTGTTACGGTCACAACTCCTTTTTCAAGGGTAATTACCTGTTCCAGACCTGGACAGATGCCAGCTCCATTATTGACTACCTGATGTTTGCCAAGCACTACGTCCGCAAGTGTGAAGAACGTTACGGCAACGAAGAAGTCGAACGAGTGTTAGATGCCTGTCATTCCCTGCAAAACTACGGCGTCGATCGTTATCGTCGGCCACGGCCGATCTCCGCCGCCGAAGAAAAGTTGCGCCAGGAAGAACGGGAAGACCAGATGCAACGGCAAATCAACGACCTCTGGCGTACCTTGCCGACCCACAGCACTGATGAAGTCAAAAACAAACCGCGTAAATTCCCGGAAGAACCACAGGAAAACCTGCTGTATTTCCTCGAAAAAAACGCCCCTCTGCTCGCCCCCTGGCAGCGTGAGCTGGTGCGTATCGTACGCAAGATTTCGCAGTACTTTTACCCGCAACGCCAGACTCAGGTGATGAACGAAGGGTGGGCCACCTTCTGGCACTACACATTGCTGAATCACCTGTACGATGAAGGCAAGGTCACCGACGGCTTTATGATGGAAGTGCTGGCGTCACACGCCAATGTGGTGCATCAACCGAGCTTCGATTCTCCACACTATTCCGGCATCAACCCCTACGCCCTCGGCTTCAATATGTTCCGGGACATCAAACGCATTTGCGAAAACCCCACCGCAGAAGATCGCGACTGGTTTCCGGATATCGCCGGTAAAGACTGGCTGGAAACCCTGCACTTTGCCATGCACAACTTCAAGGATGAAAGTTTTGTCCAGCAGTTCCTGTCGCCGCACTTGATGCGGGAGTTTCATCTCTTCAGTATTTACGACGACGATGAACGAGCCCACTACGAGGTTGAAGCCATTCATAACGACAGTGGCTATCGCAAGGTTCGGGAAATGCTGGCGCGGCAGTACGACTTGTCAGTCCGGGAACCCAATATCCAGGTCTGGGCAGTCGATTTGCAAGGGGATCGCTCGATGACATTACGCCACACCATGCAGGATGGCACCCCACTGTCTGAGGATGTACATGAAGTACTCAAACATCTGAATTATTTATGGGGATTTGATATTCACCTGGAAACCTACAAGGACGGCAAACAAGTCAACAAACAAAGTTGCCCAGCCATGACCGTGGCGCACTGATCCCCACAGCCACTCCACGGGCAGCGTCTCAGCAGAGACGCTGCCCGGTTCCCGCCTACGCACTCTTCTTTGAATAAGTGTCATTTACAAATCACATCTCCGTAATGGTAAATTCATCAAATTTACTTACATTTCTATGCTTTCGACGACCCCTATATACTATTCAGAGGAAAAGGACATGAACCTGTTCAGATTATCCACGCTGGCATTGGCCATTTCATTGGCAGCCTGTGGTAGCGATGGCAGTGATGGCAAAGATGGTGTCGACGGTATCGATGGCACCAATGGTGTTAACGGCGTAGACGGCCAGGATGGTACTGATGGTGTTGACGGCCAGGACGGTACTGATGGTGTTGACGGCCAGGACGGTACTGACGGCCAGGACGGTCAAGATGGTGCCGATGCATCAACTGCCAAAGCCATCGACCTGACCATTCTGCATATGAATGATCACCACTCACACATCGCCGCCGACACCTTTGACTTTGATGTCTCCGGCCTGACTCTGGACACCAGCCTGACAGACGGTTCGGACATTGCCGAAGTAGAGGTCACTTACGGCGGTTTCCCGATGATGGTGACCCTGTTCGACACCCTTGCCAGCCAAAGTGACAATGTCCTGAAGCTGCATGCTGGTGATGCCGTCACCGGAACACTTTACTACTCGCTGTTTAATGGTCTGGCCGATGCCGAAATGATGAACCAGGTGTGCTTCGACGCTTTCGCACTGGGTAATCACGAGTTCGACAATGGTGATGATGGCCTTGCAGTCTTTATCGATGCCTTGAACGCCTCTGCTTGCGAAACCCCGACGCTGGCAGCCAACGTCGTGCCTCACGATGACTCAGCCATCAAGGACAAGATCCAGCCTTACCAGATCTTTGAACGTGACGGCGAGCAAATTGGTGTTATCGGTATCGATATTGCCAATAAAACCAAAAACTCCTCATTCCCTGATGACGGCACCGAATTCCTCGACGAAACCACTACCGCACAGCAATATATTGATGAGCTGGAAGGTATGGGCGTTAACAAAATCGTGCTGATGACCCACTACCAGTACAACAATGACCTGACGCTGGCCGCAGCACTGACCGGTGTTGACGTGATTGTGGGTGGTGATTCCCACACCTTGCTCGGCGATGACACCTTTGCCAGCGTCGGAGTTGGCTCCTCGGTCGCTGAATACCCAACCGTCGTGACCAACGCCGACGGCGAAACTGTCTGTGTGGTACAAGCCTGGGAATACGCCCACCTGCTGGGCAAGCTGACGGTCAGCTTCGACGCCGACGGTGTGGTTAGCGCCTGTGAAGGCCAGCCATACATGCCGATTGCCAACAGCTACCAATATGAAGACAGCACTGGTGAAGATGCCACTCTGAACGGCAACTCGGCCTTTGCCATCAGCCAGGCTTTGACCGCCCATGACGAAATCGTCCTGACTCAGGAAGATTCTGTTACCGCCGACCTGCTGGCCGTATACGACGAACAGACCTCAATACTGGAACAAACCGTTATCGGCACTATCGCTGAAGATATGTGTTTCGAGCGAATTCCTGGTCAGGGCCGCTCCAACATCTGTGACGTCACAGCCACCAGCGCCCACGGTTCTGATATTACCGGTCAGGTCGCCAAGGGTTTTGTCACCGTCACACCAACCGCGGATATCGGCATTCAGAATGGCGGTGGTGTTCGTGATGATCTGGCTGCTGGCGACGCCACCATTGCCGATGCCTTTACCCTGATGCCTTTTGCCAACACATTGGTAACGCTGGATATGACCGGCCAACAAATTCAGGATGTACTGGAAGACGCGCTGGATTACACACTGGATACCGACGGTTCAACCGGTGCCTACCCTTACGCTTACGGCCTGCGTTTTGATGTCGACCTGACTCAGGAAAAAGGCAGCCGCTTCAGCAATATTGAAGTCAACTCTCGTGGCGCAGGCGACTGGAGCAGTATGGATATGGCGACCACTTACACCGTCGTAACCAATAACTACATTGCGGCAGGCCAGGATGGCTACACCACATTTGGCACCATCACTGGTGACGCTTATGTGGATACTTTCACTGAGTATGCCCAGAGCTTCGTTGACTATATGACGCTTCTGACCGACAACGGTGAATCCCTGAGCAAGCTGCCGGTTACTGAGTACTCGACTCAAACCTTGATCGATACCAATGGCTGCAACCACAGCACAGAAACCTGTACTGGCTACTAATAAACCGGCCATCAGGCTTCACCGGGCAACGAACGTTGCCTGACTAAAACAAAACCGGCCAACCTGAAACAGGTTGGCCGATTTTTCTGTTTTTATCCTGCCGTCTTAACCGATCTCACTGCTCTCGCTACTTGCGCGACCAGCAACCAAGCATAAACCACCCATTCCCCCTATTGAACCCGGCAACTATTAACAAGCAGGCGGTAACCATAACCAACCGACTATTGGGACGGCGGATTATAGCCTTCAAGCTGCCGGGCCAGACTGGCGGCAAAGGTGTCGGTCATTCCGGAAATATAATCCAGCGTACGCATATAACTTTCATACAGGGTCCAGCCAGGCTTGGGGGCAGAACCGCCCATCAACGCCAGCAAGCGCGTATTCCGAAACGTGGCGGCCTGACCCAAGGCACATTCCCGCGCCGCACTGAGAAAGGATTCCAGCAGCACCCCCAATGTGGTGTACGAGCCGATTTCAATGGTCAACTTGCGGCCGTCGCGGAAAATACGCTGACGGGCCAGTTCCTTGGCATCCGCCACCACCTGGCGTACCGCTGGCGGACAATAATCGATAATGCCGCCGGCCAGGTTCCCTTGCAGCAATTGTGCTTCATGGCGTGTAAAACTGGCACTGACAGCCTGCACCATCACCTCCATGGCGTAGCCGCGTAAAATCTGCAGCTTGCGGCGATCGCCGTCTTCATTGGCAATATCTTCCTGCACCTGCTCCCACTGATCCACCAGCAATGGACTGAGCAGGGCTTCAACCTCGTGGTATTGCAGCAGGCCAACTTCCACACCATCTTCCAGATCAATCAGCCCATAACAAATATCATCGGCGGCCTCGACCAGATACACCAGAGGGTGACGACACCAACGATCTTCACCACGCGGCAACAGCCCCAACGTCGCGGCGACTTCACGCAAGATCGGCAATTCTGACTGATAACAGCCAAATTTTTTCGCCCGCCCCTCGGTTACTTCCATCACACTCCAGGGGTATTTGAGAAACGTCCCCAGGGTGGCATAGGTCAGCCGCATTCCCCCCTTGAAACGGTTGTATTCCACCTGAGTGACCAGCCGCAGCCCCTGGGCGTTACCTTCAAACGTCATCAGGTCAGCCTGCTGCGCCACCGTCAGGTCTTCCAGAAAATGCCGGTTCTGTGCATCCATAAACCAGTGCCGGATCGCTTCTTCTCCACTGTGGCCGTAAGGAGGGTTGCCGATATCGTGGGCAAGACATGCCGCCTGTACCAAGGCTCCCAGGTCTCCGGCATCCATAAATTCCGGCAGTTGATGCGCCATGGCATTTCCTACCATGCTGCCCAGCGAGCGCCCCACACACCCCACTTCCAATGAATGCGTCAGACGACTGTGCAAGTGGTCGTTCTCAGTCAGGGGGTGCACCTGGGTTTTACGATTCAGGCGCCGAAACGCCGATGAAAAAATAATACGGTCATAATCCTTGTGAAAAGGCGTTCGACCGATATCCAGCGCCAGCCGGGCCTGGGTTTCGCCATAACGCAGCGGCAACAACAATTGCCGCCAGTTCATACTGCTGCCAGCCATTCCCTCAGTGCCACCATCCGCTTGTTTTGCCATCAATTATTCTCTCCTTCCGCCGGGCCAGGCCTCTGGCTGTTCGACGACACCATGCCGTTATGACTGAATTCTGGTCTTTTAACCGCAGCGGTCATCTTTCCTGTCTCTCCATGCCACCTACGGCAAGGTCGCCAGCGGTCACTTGCGACCATGGTATAGCCTTTCAAAAACATATTTAACCGATTGATTTTATTGAAGTTTTCAAAAAACTTCCGATTTATCCCGAAGCTAATACCAAGGTCTATCTATTGCCCAATCGAACTTAACTGATAGGTTACAACTGACCTATAAAATAACAATTAGGAGGGGTTATGTCTTTCAAGTCTGAAGACGATAAAAAAGCCTACTGGCGCAGAAACATCAACTTGATGAAGGTGCTGCTGGTTATCTGGGCTGTCTGTTCATATGGATTCGGTATTTTGCTACGGCCATTACTCGACAATATCCCGGTGGGTGGTGTCGGCTTGGGGTTCTGGTTTGCACAGCAAGGTTCAATCTACGTGTTCCTAGCAATCGTATTTTATTACGCTAAAAAAATGCGTGATCTCGACCGTGAATTCGGCGTTGACGACTAATAAAAATAAATAGCTGAGGAATCAATAATGGATCTCACGACCTTAACCTACATTGTTGTAGGTCTTACGTTTGCCCTGTATATGGGTATTGCAGTTTGGGCCCGAGCGGGTACTACTGGCGAATTCTACTCTGCTGGCGGCGGTGTTCACCCGGTCGCTAACGGTATGGCAACCGGTGCTGACTGGATGTCTGCTGCTTCTTTTATCGGCATGGCCGGTCTGATTGCATTTAAAGGTTACGACGCGTCTATCTTTCTGATGGGCTGGACCGGTGGTTATGTACTGCTGGCTCTGTGCTTGGCACCTTACCTGCGCAAGTTCGGCAAGTTTACCGTGCCTGATTTTATTGGTGATCGTTACTACTCCAGAACAGCCCGTATCGTTGCGGTTGTCTGCCTGATCGTTGCTTCCCTGACCTATGTAATTGGTCAAATGAAAGGCATCGGCGTGGCTTTCTCCCGCTTCCTCGACGTTGATTATGCAACTGGCCTGTACTCCGGTATGGCGATTGTATTCTTCTACGCCGTACTCGGCGGTATGAAAGGCGTTACCTACACCCAGATCGCGCAATACTGTGTACTGATCTTTGCTTACACCGTACCTGCGGTCTTTATCTCCCTGAACCTGACTGGCAACCCAATCCCACAACTCGGTTTCATGGGTGATACTGCCGACGGCACTCCCCTGCTGATCAAGCTTGACCAGACCCTGGTTGACCTCGGCTTTGCGGAATACACCGCCCAGAAAGGCGGCACCTTCAATATGATGATGTACACCCTGTCACTGATGTTTGGTACAGCCGGTCTGCCTCACGTTATTATCCGCTTCTTCACGGTTCCTAAAGTATCTGATGCGCGTAAGTCTGCAGGCTGGGCATTGCTGTTTATTGCCATCCTGTACACCACGGCCCCTGCAGTTGGCTCCATGGCTCGTCTGAACCTGACCAACACCATCCAGAATCCTGAATTTGCCGTTGGTGATCCACAAGCCAACCTGGAATACTCCGAACGTCCTAACTGGTTCAAAAACTGGGAAACTACAGGTCTGCTGCAGTTTGAAGACAAAAACGGTGATGGCCGCATCCAGTACTACAACGATCAAAACCCTGAATTTGCCGCCAAAGCCGAATCTTATGGCTGGAAAGGCAATGAAATGGTGAAAGTTGACCGTGACATCATGGTACTGGCCAACCCTGAAATCGCTAACCTGCCTAACTGGGTAATCGCTCTGGTTGCTGCCGGTGGTCTGGCTGCAGCACTGTCTACAGCCGCTGGTTTGTTGCTGGCCATTTCCTCTGCTATCTCGCACGATTTGCTGAAAAGCACCTTCATGCCAAATATCACAGAGAAACAGGAACTGCTGGCCGCTCGTGTTGCCATGGCCGGTGCCATTATGGTCGCAGGCTACCTTGGCCTGAACCCTCCTGGCTTCGCCGCTCAGGTAGTTGCCCTGGCCTTTGGTCTGGCTGCCGCGTCTATCTTCCCGGCCTTGATGATGGGTATCTTCAGCAGCAAGATTAACAACACCGGTGCAGTAAGCGGTATGTTGGCAGGCCTGGTTTCAACACTGGTTTATATCTTCGTCTACAAAGGCTGGTTCTTTGTTGCCGGTACCGAGATGTTGCCAAACACTCCAGATAACTGGTTCCTGGGGGTATCCCCTGAGGCCTTCGGTGCTCTGGGTGCGTTGATCAACTTTGTGGTTGCTTTTGTTGTCACCAACATGACAGCACCAGTACCGAAACATATTGAAGAAATGGTTGAAAGCATCCGTGTTCCTAAAGGCGCCAGCGCCGCTCAGGATCACTAAGATGTGATAAACGAACTCTCGTTATAACCCGGCTTCGGCCGGGTTTTTTTATGGCTGTTGTTTGGTGTTGCAGATACAGGCTCAAGCAGCTTGAAAGGTCCCAGCCGCAACAGAGAAAGAGGAAAAGCTGTCGTGAAGGCGGCAATCTCCACCAAGGTCAGGATAGCCTCTGTATTGTAAACCCTGATAAATTTACAGAGGCATTTACAGAGGCATTTACAGAGGCATTTACAGAGGCATTTACAGGGGCGTTTACAGGGACAGGTCACTGGGTATTCAACCAGAACAGAGGTTGCGCGTTTTTTCAGTGGCTGCTAGCTTGAATAGCTGAATGATAGAGCATTGCCTTGGCGTACTGTCGTTTTACATGTCAAGGCTACTTGAAAAATGCCATTCGAAGAAACAAAACGGCTAAACAGAAAGGACAAGAAGAATGTCAGAAAACGATAGGTTGGCTGTACTCATTGATGCCGACAATGCCCAGGCTGCAATCTGCGAAGAACTATTGGCGGAAATATCAAAATTTGGTGTAGCCAGTGTGAAACGAGCATATGGAGATTGGACGACAACCAATCTGAAAAGCTGGAAGCCACACCTTCACAAGTACGCGATCCAACCAATACAGCAGTTCAGCTACACACAAGGTAAAAACTCCACGGATTCATCTCTGATTATTGATGCAATGGATCTGTTACACGAGGGAAGGCTTGATGGTTTTTGCCTGATTTCTTCTGATAGTGATTTCACCAGGCTGGCGAACAGGATTCGCGAAAGTGGATTGGTTGTATATGGTTTTGGCGAAAAGAAAACACCAGAGCCATTTGTAGCCGCATGTGACAAATTTGTATATACAGAAGTGTTAAGAAAATCTGAACATCAAAATATCAAGGATGAATCCGGCAACCCGGAATTAAAAAGAATTATTATCGATGCAGTTAATGCTGTATCCAAAGATGATGGCTGGTCACCGTTATCAGCGGTTGGAGGATATATCAATAAGAAAACCCCCTCGTTTGATCCAAGAAACTATGGTTTTGAAAAACTCGGAAAACTGGTTAGATCGTTGATTTACCTGGAGTTTCAGGAACGGAAATTTGGTGATGAATCCTCTAATGTACATATTTATGTTAGAGAAAAAACGGCGTAACAAGTACGGTAACGTCTATTTATTTCCAGAAGATATTTCAGGGTTTTTCTTGGCTACAACAAATACATCCTGAAACACTCTGAAACAACCACATCACAGCAAGGATTTCAGCTGCTGCAGTTTTTCTTGCTGTTGCTGACGCGCCAATGGCCGTTCGCTGGTTTCTGGCAGTGCTTTCTCAATGGTCAGCTGAATATCCTCGCCCTGTTGCAGCCGCTGCAATAGCAGGTCGTAGTTACGTTTGAATACCGGAAAGGCTTTGTATTCCGCATTATTGGCAAGAAAAAACCAGTCACTGGCCCGTCCGGCGAAATACACCACCGGGTGACTCCAGGCGAAGGTTTTTTTCGGCGAAGGCGCCCGGCAGGCTTCAATATACGCGGCATGAGCATCCGGTACGCCCAACTCCCCTGCCAGGTCACAACGAGAAATCACTTCATGGACATTGGGCAAATAGCTGGATTCCTTAACGGCGCGCTCCGCGGCCGCCAGGATCGTACTGGCCGGGTAATCCACCAGCAGCCGGGACCACAAGCGCTTGGCGGTGATCAGGGTCGCGGCATCGGGAAAGGCTTTGAGAAACTGGTTGTGGTAGTTGAAACGAAACAGCTCAAACATTTGGTTCAAGGCCGATTTCTGCTCGGTGTTGGCGGCTTTTTGCCCTTCACCAGCTGGTGTCGTTGAGTCGGCGCAAACTTGCTTCAACTGTTGTGTAGTCCGGTTCAGCAGCTGCTTGTCCATTCTTGCCTCCTGATGTTGTCGACGGGGTCGGTTGTGACAGCTGCCGCGCCCATTGCTGTTTGATGTATTGCAAGAAGCGGCTGTTCCAGCTGTTGTGTACCTGACGGGAATCACGCCAGTAAAGCACAAATTCGGCTACCCGTTCACGGGCAAATTGCGGGTCGATATGTGCCATGGAGAGAATATCGTAACAGTCGCTCGAGGGTTGCCAGTCGCTGGGAATCGGCAAGGGTACGGTCGAATGTTCCACCGCCGCCGAATAACGCGCCCATTGCTGACGAATGTGCTGGATAAACTTGCTGTTCCAGGTTTTTAGCGCATCGCCCCGCTCACGCCAGTACAGGATAAATTCTGCCACGGCATCATCAATAAACTGCTGTTCAATCCCGGAACGTTGCAATATCTGCAAGGCATCTTCACTGGGGCGCCACTGATGGCCAATGGGAGCGGCTTCGTCACTGGCAACACTGAAACCACTGCGGTTCAGCTGGCCTTCTTGCTGCAGCCGTTGACGTTCGGCGTCGTTCTGGGCGTATACCCACTGTTTTTTGACGAAGCGGAAAAAGCGGGTATTCCAGTCGTTCCGGTTAGCCCCTTGCTCTTGCCCTTGTAATAAAAAGACATCCCGCTGGGCCCAGATAAAACTGGCCGGAATACCATGCTGTTGCAGTCGGGTCAGTGTATCCGCACTGGGCTGCCAATCCTGGCCAATGCTGTGGTGAGCATGGGCGGCTGGTATTCCCTGTGCCATCGGTACTGCGCTAGCACCACCCAGAGGTCGGGCCGGTGCTGCAGCGGCCGACTGACTGTGTTCAAAACTCAGTACCAGTTCAACGCTTTCCGGGTACATCGGGCCATGCAAGCGAATAAGCCCCTTGTCTACCAGGCTTGCCAGCGTACGGCGAATCGTCACATCATCCCAAAAAGGCAGTTGCTGGCGCACGGTATCACGCGCCAGCCGGATACCCTGATGGTGGCTGTCGGGCTGTAATATCGCAGCCTGGTTGATAATCGTCAGTAAGACTGCATCTTCCAGCCCGATCGTGGCGGCCAGCGTCACAGACAAAGGGATGGAATAATCGTTGAACAGAGGGTGATTACTCATGATGCATTGCTTGAATTAACCTGAATCAAAAACGGAAGAATAAAACGAGAGCATTAACCGTAGCGGCTAGTGGCATTGCACCATGCTACCGTCATAGCGCCAGAGAGTCATACGATTCTGTGATGCCAGTGTTTGCTGTTCGGGGCCGGGCACGATAAAAGCGCATCCGGCTCCTTTACTGCGACATTGTGCCGCCGCTCAAGAGCACCTGCGATCCACGCTCTCCATTAATCCTGAAAAAACCTGTCACCAGAGAAGCGTTTATCGTGTTTAAAATGCTTAAAAAAGCCGCTCAATCAAGCGGCTTGATTTTACCGGCAGGCAAGTGCCGGTATTCTGGAACGAATTACGCCAAACGCTTGTATTTCATACGTTTTGGCGCTGCGTCGGCACCCAGGCGTTTCTTCCGATCGGCTTCGTATTCAGTGTAGTTGCCTTCAAAAAAGCTGACTTTTGAATCACCTTCATACGCCATGATATGAGTGGCGATACGGTCGAGGAACCAGCGATCGTGGGATACCACCATCACGGCTCCGGGGAAGGCCAGTACGGCTTCTTCCAGTGCGCGCAAGGTTTCTACATCGAGGTCGTTGGACGGTTCGTCCAGCAACAGAACGTTGGCTCCCTGTTTCAGGGTATGGGCCAGCTGCAGGCGGCCACGTTCACCACCGGAAAGGTCTCCAACCCGTTTTTGCTGGTCTCCACCCTTGAAGTTAAAGCGGCCAATGTAAGAGCGACTGGGGTATTCCTTGCCATTGATGGTCAGCATGTCCAGACCGCCAGAGATGGCTTCCCAGACGCTTTTGCTGTCGTCCAGCTCGTCACGCAGCTGTTCTACAAAGGCCAGTTTGACGCTGTCGCCCATAACCACTTCGCCACTATCGGGTTGCTCTGTCCCGGCAATCATACGGAACAGGGTGGATTTACCCGCTCCGTTACCCCCAACGATCCCGACGATCGCACCCGCGGGTACGGTAAAGCTGAGGTCATCAATCAGAACGCGATCACCGTAAGCCTTGGTCACATTATGAAATTCGATCACTTTGTCACCCAAACGTGGGCCAGGCGGGATGTAGATTTCGTTGGTTTCGTTGCGGGTCTGGAATTCGCGGGAGTTCATTTCCTCGAATCGGGCCAGACGTGCCTTGGATTTGGACTGACGCCCTTTGGCACCTTGTCGCACCCATTCCAGCTCGTGTTTGATGGCCTTGGCATGGGCATCTTCTTCTTTCTTTTCTTGCTCCAGGCGTTTCTCTTTGGCTTCCAGCCAGGTGGTGTAGTTACCTTCGTAAGGAATACCATGGCCGCGATCCAGCTCCAGAATCCATTCGGCACAATTGTCGAGGAAATAACGATCGTGGGTAATTGCTACCACGGTGCCAGGGTATTCTTCCAGGAATTTCTCCAGCCAGCCGACGGATTCTGCATCCAGGTGGTTGGTGGGTTCGTCCAGTAACAGCATGTCGGGTTTTGACATCAACAGACGGCACAGGGCAACACGACGGCGCTCTCCCCCTGACAATTTGGTAACATCAGCATCCCAGGGTGGCAGTCGCAGCGCATCGGCGGCAATTTCCATCTGGCGGTCGCTGTCATGACCGTCAGCCGCTTCGATCAGGGCTTCAAGCTGGCCCTGTTTTTTGGCCAGGGCGTCAAAGTCGGCATCCGGCTCGGCATAGGCGGCGTATACGGCATCCAGTTCGGCCTTGGCGTTCATCAGTTCGCTGAGGCCGTCTTCAACATTGCCTCTGACGTCTTTGGCCGGGTCCAGTTCCGGCTCCTGGGGCAGGTAGCCAATATTCAGGTCGGGCTGTGGACGCGCTTCGCCAATAAAATCCTGGTCAATACCTGCCATGATTTTTAACAGGGTCGACTTACCGGAACCATTCAGGCCGAGCACACCAATTTTGGCACCCGGGAAAAAAGATAGTGAGATATCGCGCAGAATCTGACGCTTGGGCGGTACAATCTTGCCCAGACGGTTCATCGTAAATACATACTGTGCCATGGTGAAACCTTTAACTGAAAATGCTGCGCCAAACTACTGAAATCCACCGTGAATGGCAATCAGCGACAACACGATCCACGCACCCAGTGACCGGGTGTGCAGAAACCGCTCCGGTTTCTTATCTGTCAGAATAATGAGCAGAGATCAGATTCATGCAGCATCATGACCCAGCAGGCCATTCCGTGCGACCAGCAACGCGCCTACATTATTTTTTTCTTCCCTCATTGATCATCATGGTGGCGATTGTTGTCTTCAATGTGTTCCAGCATGTGCACGCCGACCGTAAGCGATTACTCACCAATGCCACCACGCTGGTGCAACAACAAGCCACGGTCATGCACTCGCTGTTGTTGGCGTATACGCCGTTACAATGCAGTGTAAGTGGGCAGATATCTGCCACTCCTCCAACCTCAGCCAGTACCCACAAGACGCTCCCAAATCACAGCACTGACCTCGACCAGCTGACAGCATTAACGCCTTCGCTGGAAGCCATCGCCATGGTGACGACCACACAGCCGCTGGTTTATGTGCAACAAATGGGGCCGCTACTGGATCACAATCATCTGCTGACATTGGCAGAACAGCCGGACTCGCCCTTGCTGACACAACCCTATCGAGTCGACCAGCAGCTTTATCTGCAGTCCTGGTGCCATCGTTCTGGACAGTCTTATCGGGTTATCAGCCGCCACTCGCTGGACCGTTTCCGTGGTCATATTTTACCCAGCGGCAACCCCGGCATTACGCTCCGGCTGATCGATACCCTGGCGCCGTACGCTGAAAGCCATCGCCAGATCAGCCATCCTCCGACCAGCCCATTGGTACAACAGGCGATTCCCGGCACGCATTGGTCTGTGGTGGCCTTCCCGTTACCAGAGGATCTGAAGCATCATCTGACCGGCTATTTGCTCGCTCCGCTATTGCTGATTTTGATATTGATTTCTTCAGTATGGGCGTTTCGTCGTTCGGTGCAGCAGGCGGAGCAGGCTGCGACCCAAGCCGACACCCAGCGCCAGCAAGCGGAAGAACGGGCCAATCGGGTGCTGCAGTCAATCGAAGATGCCCTGATTTCTACCGATGCCAACGGTGAAGTGAACTATGTCAATCACCGGGCCAGTGAGCTGCTGGCACAAAATGGTTATACCTTGCTTAAAGGCCACACTCTCGCGGCGATCTGGCCACACCCACAAGCCTTGTGGGCCCATGGGCTGAGTGTTCAGGAGCTGGCACACCTGCACGACAAAGGCCGTACCCTGACGGCTAGCCTTGATGGAGAATCACGCATCATGGAGCAGAGCCATTACCCGCTGTATCGCGATCAGCAGCTTGATGGCATCGTCTGGATACTGCGCGACATCAGCACCTCGGTACATACCCTGCGCGAACTGGAACGCAGCCGTCAGCGTTATATGTCACTGTTTGAGGAATCAGGTGTCGCGCATTGGTTGCTGGATATCGCGGAGTTTCACAACAGTCTCGACAGCCTGAGCATTATCAATGTCAATCAAGCGGCCATTGCCCTGGCGGGTGCCAGCAGCCGCTCCCAGCTGCAACGGCAATTCCGCCAGCTGTTTACTGACGACCGCCACGCTTTTCTCGATGCCGTTCAACAAAGCCGCCAGGAACAATCCCGGTTTACCCATACCCAGGTTGCGATTACCCGTTTTGATGGCCAGCAACGGGAGCTGTCGATTCATTTCAGTCCGGGTTTCGAGCACAAGCTGATGGTTTCCCTGATTGATGTCACCGAAGAAAAACGAGCGGCGGAACGGGCAAGGGAACAGGAAAACTTCTGGGCGGCGGTCATGGCCGCCATGCCGGATACCGTTTTTGTCGCCGATCTGGACGATCAGCTGGAGCCTGCCATCATTTACCGCAACCGCTCCGGTTCGGAAACACTGGGGTATCCGGCGCTGGCCGATAACGATGGTTGTTGCGACTGGTTACTGTATGCCTCGGACGAAGAAAAACAACGCTGCCATCAGGCGCTGACTGTCCTCAGAACCCTGCCACCGGGCAAGGCGCATATCATCTGTTTACAATGCCGCCACCACGATGGCAGCACCCGGCTAATCCGCTTCGAGCTGACGCCATTCCGGTACGATCAGAACGGTAATGTAAACAGCTACATTGGCACCGCCCGAGATGTCACCGACGACCGCGCCAAACAGCAGCAAACCATCGAAAGCGAAGCCCGCTATCGCATGGTGGCGGAAAACATGACTGACGTCATCTGGGCCACCGACAGCCATATGAAGCTCAATTTCGTCAGTACTTCCGTACACCGGCTGTTGGGGTATCAACCGGACGAATTGCTGAAGCTGGGAATCGACGTGATTTTCAGCCTCCGCGATATCCGCTCATTACAGCTCGATTTGCGCCAGGCCTTGCAAACAGCAACCAATAACCCCGACCTGCACCACAATCTGTTACAAAAGGATATTCAGGCGACAACCCGGGATGGCGAACGCCGCCTGTTGAATATACAGGCCAGCATGATTCGCAACCCGGACGGCAGCACACAAGGCATCACAGGGATTTGTCGCGACGTCACGGAAGAACGCCGTAACGAGCAAGAACTGCTGCTGGCCGCCGATGTGTTTGAAAATACCAACGAAGCCATTATCGTCGCCGATGACAACTTCCGGGTAGTCAAGGTCAACCGGTCCTTTACCCAGATTACCGGCTTTCCGGCGCATGAAATTATCGGTAAAACCCCGGATCACCTGGTCGCTCCGGAGCATCGCAACAACCACTATATGCACGATATTATCGAAACGCTGGTGGTTGATAATTACTGGCAGGGCGAACTCAAATATCGCTGCATGAGTGGCGAAACGCGCACTTCCTGGACCGGCATCAGCATCATTCGTGATCCACAACACGAGATCCAGAGTCTGACCATCATTATGTCGGACATCACCGAGCGTAAAGCCAACGAAGAGCGTATCCATCACCTCGCCTACTACGACCCTCTCACCGGCCTCGCCAATCGCGCCCAGATGCACGAGCGGCTGGAAGCACTGATGCACAAGACCAGCCATCACAACAGCCATCTGTCACTGCTGTTTATTGACCTTGACCGATTCAAGCCGATCAATGATTCCCTTGGCCACCCGGCGGGAGACAAGGTCTTGATTGAGGTCGCCGAGCGGCTGCGCCAATGTGTCAAAAGTGGCGATATGGTGTGCCGGATGGGCGGTGACGAATTCACCATCGGACTGGCCTTTGATAATACCAATCACGACGTGGTCACCATTCCCCAGCGAGTGGCAGAGCGTATTCTCAAAGAACTCAACCAACCCTATTACATTGGCAAGCACCAGTTATTCCTCAGTGCCAGTATCGGTATCGCCACCTACCCGAACGATGGCGACAGTGTTATCGAACTGCTGAAAAACGCCGATATGGCCATGTACCATGCCAAGGACGCTGGCCGTAACAATCTGCAGTTTTATAATGCCGCCATGAACCGCCAGGCGGTGGAACGGATGGAGCTGGAAAATGATCTGCACCAGGTGCTGCAAAAACAGGAACTGTACTTGCTGTTTCAGCCACAGTACGACTCCCGGACCTTGCGCGCCGTGGGTGTCGAAGCCCTGCTGCGCTGGCATCACCCGGTTCGCGGCGAGGTTTTGCCACAGGAGTTTGTACCGATTCTGGAAGATACCGGGCTGATTGGCCCAGTTGGCTGCTGGGTGCTGGAGCAAGCCTGTCTGAAAATGGCGGGCTGGCTTGAGCTGGGGCTGTCGATTCAACTGATTGCGGTCAACGTCTCTGCACGTCAGTTCAAATACCCCGGCTTTGTCGACGAGGTCAAACAGGCACTGCAAAAATCCGGTATTTCTCCACACCATCTGGAGCTGGAGCTGACCGAATCCGCATTGATCGACGATATTGATTTCACCCTGTCGGTGTTGCACGAATTACGGGCGCTGGGCGTACGCATCTCGATTGATGATTTTGGGACTGGCTATTCGTCACTCAATTATCTGAAACAGTTTCCGGTTGATATTCTCAAGGTAGACCGCAGTTTTATCCAGAACCTGCCCACCAACCGTGATGATGCCCAGATTACCCGCACCATTATTGCCATGGCCCATAATCTGGGGCTGGGGGTGATTGCCGAAGGGATCGAGAACTGCGAACAACTGGCATTTTTGATCGAAGCACGTTGTGAAACCCTTCAAGGCTATCTGCTATCGGTTCCTGTCACCGCTGACGAGCTCGAAGCCCGTATGACCGACCAGCCGGTATGCAGCCTCAAAGCAATTGAGCGAGATTCAGTCTGATGGTGAATAACACTCACGTGCCAGAACGCCATAATTTAGGGTAGAATGCTCGCCCTTTTAAATTGCCCGGCGTAGCCACGACCGATGCACCCGCCCACACACCGAGGATCACCTGATGTTTAGCCGCGACATGAACATTGCCGACTT
This sequence comes from Oceanobacter sp. 5_MG-2023, assembly GCF_030548165.1. Classification (NCBI taxonomy): domain Bacteria; kingdom Pseudomonadati; phylum Pseudomonadota; class Gammaproteobacteria; order Oceanospirillales; family Oceanospirillaceae; genus Oceanobacter; species Oceanobacter sp. 5_MG-2023. The sequence goes on from NZ_JAUORS010000007.1 coordinate 81,727, forward strand.
TGACCCGGATCTCTGGTCTGCCATGCAGGCTGAAGATCAGCGTCAGGAACACCATATCGAGCTGATTGCTTCCGAAAACTACACCAGCCCACGGGTGATGGAAGCCCAGGGCTCCCAGCTGACCAACAAATACGCGGAAGGTTATCCGGGCAAACGTTATTACGGCGGCTGTGAGCACGTTGACGTAATTGAACAACTGGCCATCGACCGCGCCAAGGCACTGTTTGGCGCACCTTATGCCAACGTTCAGCCACACTCTGGCTCCCAGGCCAATGCTGCGGTTTTCATGGCACTGGTCAAACCCGGCGATACCGTTCTGGGTATGAGCCTGGCACACGGTGGTCACTTGACCCACGGTGCATCGGTCTCTTTTTCTGGCCGTATCTACAATGCCATCCAGTACGGTCTGAACCCGGAAACCGGCGAAATCGATTACGCAGAAGTCGAGCGTCTGGCCAAAGAACATCAGCCCAAAATGATTATTGCCGGCTTCTCTGCCTATTCCCGAGTGGTTGACTGGCAGCGTTTCCGCGATATCGCCGATGCGGTGGGCGCTTACCTGTTTGTCGATATGGCTCACGTGGCGGGTTTGGTTGCCGCAGGCGTTTACCCGACACCGGTTGGTATTGCCGATGTCGTCACCACCACAACCCACAAAACCCTGCGAGGCCCTCGTGGTGGTCTGATTCTGGCAAAAGAAGACGAAGAGCTGAACAAAAAGCTCAACTTTGCCGTCTTCCCGGAATCCCAGGGTGGCCCACTGATGCACGTGATTGCCGCCAAGGCTGTGTGTTTCAAGGAAGCCATGTCGGATGAATACAAGGCGTATCAGGCCCAGGTGGTCAAAAACGCCCAGGCCATGGCCGCTACCTTTATTGCCCGTGGCATCAATATCGTCTCTGGCGGTACTGACGACCATCTGTTCCTGGTTGATCTGATTGGCAAGGAATACACAGGTAAAGATGCCGACGCCGCCCTCGGCCGCGCCAATATCACGGTGAACAAAAACTCCGTACCAAACGATCCACGTTCACCTTTCGTGACTTCTGGTCTGCGTATCGGTAGCCCAGCGATCACCAGCCGTGGGTTTGGTGAAGCGCAAGCAACAGAACTGGCTGGCTGGATCTGTGACGTACTGGACAGCTTGGAAAACGGCACTTCCGAGCAAGTGGAAGCCGAAGTGAAAGCCAAGGTCATCGCCTTGTGTGATCAGTTCCCGGTTTACCGCTAAGCCCTGCCGGACACCGGTCGCCACAGCACATCGTGGCGACGGTGTTTCCAGACTCGACAGCTCGCCTTCACACTCCCCATATTTTCCCGTCTGTTTGCCATCTGACCTGTCCCTGGCCAGCCACCCTGGCGAATTCACATAGACTTTGATCGGATATGGCAATTTTTTATTGCAACCAGACCTCAACGTTCTAGAATCGCAGCGCTCGCGCAAGAAGTTCCGACCGTACTCTTTCGATACTCAGGATGCCTCTCATGACGACGTCGAACCTGCATGCCCACACCCAATGGTCTCCTATTTCCGAGTCCCGCTTACTCAATTTGATCCAGCACACTGAAGCCAGTATGGAGGCGCCGGTCAAAACGCTCTGGCAGCTGATGCGTTTGCCAACCGCCGAAATATGGCAACAGCACCCCTGGGCCGATGAAGGCTGTGGTTTCTGGGTACTGGCTACCTTTGGCCGCCATTGCCTGTACTTTAATGACGTGACTCAGGGGTTTGCCATCAGCCCGTTCCAGCGCTGGGGAAACATCGACCACTTTGATCCAACCCCAACCCCTCTCAATGAACTGATTCAGCGCCTGACCCATACTGTCCTGGCCAATCCCGACTGCGAACGTGCCTGAAAACGTGCCGGAACATGGTTTACCCGGTGATGGCCTGGCCGAAGTCCATGTGTGAAATCATTGCCTGATAATCACGGCAGGAGTACACTGGCGCGCTTTGGCCACCATGGCCGTATCGCTCTTTAGTCAGTTCCGCCTATGCATTGTCCATTCTGCTCACATCCGGAAACCAAGGTGGTCGACTCACGCTTGATGGCTGACGGTGCCCAGGTTCGTCGCCGTCGCGAATGCTCCGGCTGTGGTGAGCGTTTTACCACCTTCGAATGCGTCGAACTGACCTTCCCTCTTGTGATCAAGCAGAACGGTGTCCGGGAAACCTTTCGCGAAAGCAAACTCCGCAGTGGTATCCAACGGGCATTGGAAAAACGCCCGATTCCTGTCGACACGATGGACGCGGCTATCCACCATATCCTGCAAACCATCCGCAACAAAAATGACCGGGAAATATCCAGCCGCCAGATTGGCGAATACGTGATGGCTGAATTACATCAACTGGATCAGGTTGCCTATGTTCGCTTTGCCTCGGTGTATCGCAGCTTCAAGGATCTCGACGAATTCCGCGCCGAAATTGAACGCCTGTCTGCCAGCGTCAGCGCCACGGTTATTACGGAAACCAACCCATGAAGACATATACGCCAACCCATAGCCCAGAAGCCCATGGCGATGAGTACTGGATGGCCAGGGCTTTACGTCTGGCAGAGCAAGGACTCTATTCCACCAGCCCCAATCCCCGGGTTGGCTGCGTCATCGTCAAGGATAATGTGCTGGTGGGTGAAGGCTGGCACCAGCAGGCCGGAGGCCCCCACGCAGAAGTCCACGCCTTGCGCATGGCGGGCGATCAGGCTCAAGCGGCCACCGCTTATGTCACCCTCGAACCTTGCAGCCATTTTGGCCGCACACCACCCTGCGCCCATGCTCTGGCCAACGCCGGTGTTGCCCGGGTTGTTGGTGCCTGTCGCGACCCTAATCCGCAAGTGGCTGGCCGGGGCTTTCAATATCTGCGTGATGCCGGTATCGAGGTGACGGAAACCTGCTTGCAAAATCAGGCTGAATCCCTCAACGCCGGATTTATCCAGCGTATGCGCAGTGGCCTGCCCTGGGTCAGAATCAAGCTGGCCCAAAGCCTCGACGGCCGCACCGCCATGGCCAGTGGCGAAAGCCAATGGATCACTGGCCCTGCGGCCCGCCGCGATGTACAGCGGTTACGAGCGCGCAGCTGCGCAGTGATTACCGGTGCCAGCTCGGTACTGATCGACAATCCTTCCATGACCGTACGGCCAGCCGAAACCGGTATCAAACAACCGGAACATCTCTGGCGTCAGCCTTTACGGGTAGTGATTGACGGCCAACAACGGCTCAGCGGCAACGAAGCTGTTTTTGACCAGCCTGGTGATATCCTCCTGGCGGTTACCAATACCTCCCTGGTCACCGTGCAGCGAGCAGCAACCTTGGGGCAACTGACGCTCTGGCAAAGCCCGGCAACACAGACAGGCAAGGTTGATTTGCCAGCGCTACTACGGTTTTTGGCCGAACAGGGCCACAATGACATATTGGTCGAAAGTGGTGCCCGGCTGGCGGCGGCGTTTGTAGAAACCGGACTGGTGAATGAACTGGTGTTGTATTGCGCACCAACCTTGCTGGGCAGTAATGCCCGGCCGTTGCTGGCATTGCCACTGGATAGCATGCAGCAGCAGATTCGCTGGCACTGGCAGGATATTCGTATGGTTGGCCAGGATTTACGCCTGACCTTGCAGCCGGAAGCCGCTCGGCCATAACCCGACCCATCGTCAACAGAGACAGATTGAGAAAGCCATGTTTACAGGAATTATCGAAGCAATCGGCACCGTCGCAAGTGTTACCAGCGTATCCGGTGACTTGCGCCTGACAATCCGCACCGGGGCGCTGGATCTGGCCGATGTCAAACTCGGTGACAGCATCGCCACCAATGGTGTGTGTCTGACCGTCGTGGCACTCCCCGGCGACGGCTTTGTTGCCGATGTGTCACGAGAATCCCTGGCCCATACCCGTATCGGCAGCTGGCAAGCAGGCACCCAAGTCAATCTGGAAAAGGCCCTGCTGCCCACCACTCGCCTCGGTGGCCATATGGTCAGCGGGCATGTGGATGGCGTTGGCCGTATCAGTCAGCGTCAGGCCGATGCCCGCTCGATTCGCTTGACCGTCGAAGCCCCTGCGGAACTGGCGCGTTATATTGCCGCCAAAGGCTCTATCACTGTCGATGGTGTCAGCCTGACAGTGAATGCACTCAGTGATGCCGGGTTTTCTCTGAATATTGTGCCCCATACCGCTGCTGAGACAACATTGATTTCCAGCCAGCCAGGTCAGCAGGTTCACCTGGAAGTTGATATGATTGCCCGTTATCTGGAACAACTGGTCAAAGCGCCAGACAATACAGAAAAAACGCCGATGGATGCGGCTTTTCTGGCACAGCATGGATTCTGGAAATAAACCGATTCATCGAGCGCCAGACAATCAGTAATACAACACATACTCACAGATTATTCTGAACAGGCTTATTATGGCACTGAACACCATCGAAGAAATTCTGGCCGACATCCGTGACGGTAAAATGGTCATTCTGATGGATGACGAAGACCGTGAAAACGAAGGCGATATTATTGTTGCCGCAGAAAAAGTAACGCCAGAAATCATCAATTTCATGGCCACCGAAGCGCGTGGCCTGATCTGTCTCCCCTTGTCAGCAGAACGTTGTGATTACCTCGGTTTACCCGCCATGGTAACCGCCAACGGCGCCAGGTTTTACACCCCGTTTACCGTCTCAATTGAAGCCGCAGAAGGTGTCACCACCGGTATTTCTGCCGCCGACCGTGCCGCGACTATCCTGGCGGCAGTCAACCCGATGGGTAAACCAGAAGACATTGTCCAGCCAGGTCACATCTTTCCGTTACGCGCCCGCCCCGGCGGTGTTTTGAGTCGTGCCGGTCATACCGAAGCGGGGAGCGACCTCGCCCGTATGGCAGGTCTGACCCCGGCAGCCGCCATTGTTGAGGTTCTGAACCCTGATGGCACCATGGCCCGACGTCCACAACTGGAAGTGTTTGCCGCCAAGCACGGCCTCAAGATCGGTACCATTGCCGATCTGATCCATTACCGCATGGCCAATGAAAAAACCGTTGAGCTGATCAGCAAAGACAAGATTGCCACCGAATATGGCGATTTTATGCTGCACACGTTCCGCGATACCATCCAGAACGAGACCCACCTGGCCTTGACACTGGGCGACATTCAGCCGGATAGCCCTTGTGTTGTCCGGGTACAGACCAATAATTACCTGCGCGATGTCCTTGGCATAAAACCCAAGTCCGGTGCCAGCTGGTCATCATCCCATGCGCTACAGCGCATTGCCGCAGAGGGCGAAGGTGTACTCGTGCTGTTATCCGCCGGTCAGCACGATGCCATCGAAGACAGCCTCGACGACTTTTTTGGTCGCGCGCGGCCGATTCCCAGCCCCAACACCGATAGCTCTGGTGCCTTTCTCACCATCGGCACCGGCTCCCAAATCTTGCGTGAGCTAGGCGTACAAAAAATGCGTCTGCTCAGCTCGGAAATGAAATACAGCGGCATCTCGGGTTTTGATCTCGAAATCACTGAATACTTGCCGTTTGACGCCTGACACCACCGATTACGAACTGGAAATACACATGAAACAGATCAGAACTATTGAAGGCAACCTCACCCCGAATGACGGCAAATACGCCATTGTGGTTGGCCGCTGGAATGCCTTTGTTGTTGAAAGCCTGCTCGAAGGCGCAGTCGACAGCCTGTTGCGTCACGGCGTTGATGAAGAAAACATCACCATTATTCGTGCGCCCGGTGCGTTCGAGATTCCTCTGGTTGTGCAACGCATCGCATCATCCGAACGCTACGATGCCATTATCGCACTCGGTGCCGTGATTCGTGGTGGCACCCCACACTTTGAATACGTCGCGGGTGAATGTACCAAAGGACTGTCCAGCGTCTCACTGGAATACAGTGTACCGGTGTCCTTCGGTGTCCTGACCGTCGATAGTATTGAGCAAGCAATTGAACGCTCAGGCACCAAGGCAGGTAACAAAGGGGAAGAAGCTGCGATGTCTGCCTTTGAAATGGTTTCCCTGCTGTCCGCCCTGGAGGCCTGATCCGCATGTCACGTGCTTCTGGCAACCATAAACCCAGTCCCGCTGCCCGCCGCAAAGCACGTGCTTTTGCTTTGCAGGCGCTGTACCAATGGCAAATCGCCGGGGCCAATCTGACCCAGATCGAGTCGGAATTTCGTGCCGATAACGATATGAGCAAGGTCGACCTGGAGTATTTCCACGACATACTCCACGGCGTCCCCCGTGAGCGCTCAGCCCTGGATGAGAAAATTGCGCCGCTGATGGATCGCCGCCTTGATGAGATGACGCCAGTTGAGCTGGCCATTCTGCGCCTTGGGGCTTTCGAAATGTGCCGCCGTCCGGATGTACCCTACAAGGTCGTTATCAACGAATCGGTCGAGCTGGCCAAAGTCTTTGGCGCTACCGATGGTCACAAGTACATCAATGGCGTCCTCGACAAGCTGGCCCAGCGCGAACGGGGCGTTGAAATCCGAGGTGCCCGTGGTGGCGCCCAACGGCGAGACAACCAGGAGCAGTGAGCAGACAACAGCCCGGCAGTTCTGAATTTGAACTGATACAGCGCTGTTTTACTCAGGGGTATCCGACAGATGCGGCCACTCTGCTTGGTATAGGTGACGATGCCAGCGTCATTGCTCCGCCAGCCGATCAGCATCTGGCACAAAGCCTGGATACCCAGGTTGCCGATGTTCACTTCCCCGCCAATGCCCCTGCCCATTTGATTGCCCAGCGCGCCTTGCGCTGTGCTGTCAGTGACCTGGCGGCGATGGGGGCCTCCCCGCAAGGTTTTTTACTCGGTCTCACCCTGCCTGACAACCAACCGGACTGGCTTGATGATTTTGCCCGTGGTTTACGGGATGCGGCCACTGCATGCGGTATCACCCTGCTCGGTGGTGATACCACACGCGGGCCAGCGCTGGTGATCAGCCTGCTGGTTCAAGGCTGGGTACCGGCACTCTCACATCCCCGCGGGCTGACTCGTGGTGGGGCCCAGGCAGGGGACGATGTCTGGGTCAGTGGTTGTCTTGGGCAAGCGGCATTGGCATTACCCATGGTACTCGCCAATCCGGCCATCCACACCGGCTTGGCCGCCGCCTATTATTACCCAGCGCCACGGTTAACTCTGGGCCAGTCGCTGTTAGGCATCGCGACAGCAGCACTGGATATTTCTGATGGGCTGTTACAAGATGCCCACCATATTGCTACCGCCTCAGCCGTTAACCTGGCATTGACCGGCGAACACATTCCAACAGCTGTTGCACTCGGTCATCCTGGCTGGCCCGACTGCCTGAGCGGTGGTGATGACTACGAATTGTTGTTCACGGCACCGGCGGATCAACAGACACGTATTGCGACACTGGCACAACAGCTGGACGTGCCCTTGACCCGTATCGGCCAGTGCCAGTCGAAGATCAATGATCAGCAGCCGACAGTTACCGTGTTACTACAGGACCAACCAGTGCAATTGACAACGTCCGGCTATCAGCACTTCTAGCTCATTACAGAGTCAGAGACACAGTAAATCTCCAGACGAACATCAAACGAAAAGGAACTCTTATGATACGCCTTACCCGCACCGCCCTGATGTTATGCTTGCCGCTTACAGCTGTGTTATCCCAACCCGCCCTGGCCGGTGAACCTGCCTACGTCCAGGTGTCTGCCAGTGCTGATATTCAGGCAAATCCGGATTATTTGCTGCTCAATCTCTCAATCAGCGATATCCAGCCCACTCTGGCCGCCGCGAAACGGCAGGTCGACGACAGCTTTCATCAATTGATGGCGGTAACTCGCAAACTGGATATCGCCGAAGAGCATGTCCGTGCGGAACAAATCTCGAACTACCCCCAATACCAGTGGATTGATAAAAGCCGTACCTATACCGGCGAGCAGGTCACCCGCCGGATAGAAATTACTCTGCGTGATCTGGGCAACTACGGTGACCTGGTCCACCAACTGATGCAGAACCCGCTGGTACAAATCAGCCAGAGCCAGTTCCGTTTTGACAATCGTGATGCTCTGGAAAACCAGGCATTACAAAACGCCTTGTTAAAAGCCAAAGACAAAGCTCACTTGATGGCCACTACGCTGAATAGTGAGCTGGGGGATGTACTGGCTATCAGCGAAAGCGGCTCACGTATCAATCAGCCCGTTTATGCCATGCGCGAAATGTCTGTCAGCAGCAAACAAAGCGCTCCAATGCTGGTACAGAAACAAACCATCAGCGCCAGTGTTGATGTCCGGTTTGAACTTGAATAAGGAAGGTAGACATGAGCCAAACGTCAACCGCGAACACAACGTCCCACAAGCCAATCCCGCCAGCCCCTGAACCATTACGTCCTGGGCGCTATCGTCATTACAAGGGTCAGGATTACGAGGTATTTGGGCTGGTTCGCCATAGCGAAACCAACGAATGGCTGGTGCATTACCGCACGCTTTACGGTGACTTCAGTCACTGGGTACGGCCGTACGAAATGTTTATGGAAACCGTCGAGGTCGCAGGGGAAATACTGGCTCGATTTGACTATCAGGGGCCAATGGAACAAGCAGACTCCACAACAACCAATACCTCGACACCATCAATGGCTCAAACAGAGGATAATTGACGTATGACCCCCGCTGTTAATGCGGCCAAAAAAGCCGCTGTCCGTTTTAGCTTGCATGAATATCAACACGACCCCAAAGCAGCATCCTGGGGTGAAGAAGCCGCTGCAGCTCTCGGCCTCGCCCCGTCACAGGTTTTCAAAACCTTGCTGGTCAGCCTTGGTGGTCACAAAAGTACCCTGGCGGTTGCCATTCTGCCGGTGAACAAAAAGCTGAATCTGAAAGCCATCGCAAAAGCACTGGGGGCCAAAAAAGCCGAGATGGCCGATCCGGCTATCGCAGAAAAAACAACCGGCTATGTCGTTGGAGGAATCAGCCCGTTAGGACAGAAAAAGAAACTGCCTACCGTACTCGACAGCTCCGCCGAGCCGCAAACAACAATCAACGTCAGTGCCGGTCGGCGTGGGCTGGAGATTGAGTTGGCTCCGGCTGATTTACTGGCATTAACTCAAGGAACGTTCGCCGCGATTAGTCACTGACGCGGTCGTATTGTCATTATCCACACACAACCAGCACAGCTGACCCAAGGCCGGCGTGACAGTACACTCATCACCGTCAGGCGTTGTTCCATTTACGCTCCGGCCAAGGGCAATATGGCTCACTTGATCATCATAGTACTCGTGAGCCATGGATATGGCTTTCCGAACTGGTAATAAATAGCTGCACGCCTCGCTGTCCAACGTCGGTACATATATATCAGCCAAATCAATAGACGAAAGCTATTCCAGCAAGCAACAAGATTTCACTAATTTCCGAGTCGTTCCAATCTGTAATCTCCATTTAATACAGACGACCACCAGTCTTCATTTTCCAGGTACCACTGAACCGTTTTTCGGATTCCGCTTTCGAAGGTTTCCATCGGTTCCCAACCAAGCTCTTTTTGTATTTTAGTGGCATCAATCGCATAACGCTGATCATGTCCAGGCCGGTCTTTTACAAAAGTAATCAGGTCTCGGTAATATTGCACTTCTGCTGGTTTTTCAGGTGCCAGCTCTTCCAGCAAACTGCAGATTGTTTCCACTACAGTCAGATTGGATTTTTCGTTATGACCACCAATATTATAGGTTTCATTAATTTCCCCCTGGGTCGCAACGGTTATTAGAGCTCTCGCATGATCTTCCACATAAAGCCAATCTCTAATTTGAGCCCCTGTTCCATATACAGGCAATGATTTCCCTTGCAATGCATTTAAAATTACATGTGGAATTAATTTTTCAGGAAAATGAAAAGGTCCATAATTATTAGAGCAATTGGTGACAACTACTGGCAAGTTATAGGTACGGCCCCACGCTCTCACCAAATGATCAGATGATGCCTTACTGGCTGAGTATGGAGAGCTGGGAGAGTATGGTGTATTTTCGGTAAACAGGTCATCCGTACCTTCCAGGTCACCATATACTTCATCAGTGGATATGTGATGGAACCGGAACTGTTGCTGCCGTTCCTCTGGGAGTGTTGAATAAAGCTTTCGAGCGGCTTCAAGTAAGTTGAATGTTCCAATAACATTGGTTTGAATAAAGTCATCGGGGCTGTCGATTGAACGATCGACATGACTTTCAGCAGCCAGGTGCATGATGATGTCTGGCTGGTATTTTTCGAGTGTGTCTTTTACCGCGTCGGCATTTCTCAAGTCTACTTTTGTGAATGTGTAACGTTCATTCTGAGATATTGAATCCAGTGAATTCAGATTGCCAGCATAAGTGAGGCAGTCCAGATTAATGACAGTGTGGTCTGTTGCATTGATCAGGTGTCGGACGACGGCACTTCCGATAAAACCGGCTCCGCCAGTGACTAGAAATTTCATTGTGCTTGACTCAAGTTAGGTATATATTTTGCTGTTTTAAGGCGTTGTCTTTTTTGATCTTCTCTGCTTTCCATTATCCGAAAACAATCATACAAGTTAAAGATACTGCATCGGCTAGTCAATTTCATCTTGATTGGTCCGCCAATAAATGTAGCATACATGCTCATAAAATACATTTGGAGAGAAAATGAGTTCATATAAAGGCATTATCTTGGCTGGAGGTTCCGGGACACGATTGCACCCCATCACACGAGGTGTCTCCAAACAATTGTTACCAATCTATGACAAACCAATGATTTTTTACCCCATCTCTGTACTTATGTTGGCAGGTATCAGAGAGATTCTTATTATTTCCACCCCAGAAGATATGCCATCTTTCCAGCGCATGCTAGGGTCTGGTGAAGCATACGGAGTGCGTTTTAGCTACGCGGTGCAGCCATCCCCTGATGGATTGGCCCAGGCATTCCTGATCGGGGAAGAATTTCTGGCTGGAGCACCGGCTGCATTGGTGTTGGGCGACAACATTTTTTATGGTCAGCACTTTAGTGACAATCTTATCAATGCCGCCAAGCGTAAAGATGGAGCCACTGTTTTTGGCTATCACGTAAGTGATCCTGAGCGCTTTGGGGTGGTCGAGTTTGATAGTAATGGCAAGGCACTTTCCATTGAAGAAAAACCAATCAAGCCAAAGTCCAGCTATGCCGTTACCGGTTTGTATTTCTACGATAACAATATCGTCGATGTCGCCAAAGCCGTGAAGCCTTCTCCTCGTGGTGAGCTTGAGATCACAGATATCAATAACATGTATCTGGAAGCCGGCAAGCTGAATGTTGAAGTATTGGGCCGAGGCTTTGCCTGGCTGGATACTGGTACTCATGACTCCTTGATTGAAGCTGGTATGTTTGTGAATACCATTGAACAGCGCCAAGGCTTCAAAATAGCATGCCTGGAAGAAATTGCATTTGATCATGGCTGGATCACCGCAGAACAACTGGAAGCCGAAGCTACTGCTTTGAAAAAAACAGGTTATGGTCAATACCTATTCAAAATTCTGAAGGAGGCACAAGCCTGATGAATGTGATTCAAACCTCGATTGACGGTGTTGTTGTGATTGAGCCTAAAGTTTTTGGGGATGAGAGAGGCTTTTTCCTGGAGACATTTCAGGACAATCGTTACCGTGATATGGCAGGTATCAATGCAACCTTTGTACAGGACAATCATTCCCGGTCCCGAAAAGGGGTATTACGAGGGCTTCATTTTCAGAAGTCAAAGCCTCAAGGCAAGCTCGTACGGGTTATTCGCGGATCAGTCTTCGATGTAGCCGTTGATATACGCCCAGGTTCTCCCACGTTTGGGCAGTGGGAAGGCGTTATTTTGAGCGAGGAAAACAAGCGCCAATTCTGGGTTCCACCTGGATTGGCTCATGGCTTTCTGGTGCTTTCAGACGCTGCAGACTTTGAATACAAATGCACCGACTACTATGATCCTGCCGATGAAGGCAGTCTTATATGGAACGACCCGGAGGTCGCTATTGAATGGCCTTTGAGCGAGCTGGGTGATGTAGAAGTCCAGCTGTCTGGTAAAGATGCAGTTGCCCCTACGCTGGCTCAGCTAGCAGCAACAAGGAGTGTTTGATGCGCTGGTTGATTACTGGAGCCAATGGTCAATTGGGGCAGAGTATGTCCCGCTTATTGACAAGCCATGGTGAAGAGTTTCATGCCTTGTCATCGTCAGAACTGGATATATCCGATGAGGCAACTGTCAATAACGTACTAAGTGCCATAAAGCCCGATGTTGTTGTTAATGCCGCGGCCTATACCGCAGTTGATAAAGCAGAATCAGAACATGATTCAGCCTACAAGGTTAATGAAACCGGCCCTGCTTTATTGGCTTCCTGGTGTGCCGGCAATACTGCTCATTTTATACATGTGTCCACCGATTATGTGTTTTCTGGCGAAGGACGCATTGCATGGAAAGAGACTGACGCAGTCGACCCTCAGTCTGTCTATGGCGCATCCAAGCTAGCTGGTGAGCAGGCGGTGTTCAAGATTTGTCCGGAAGCGATCATTCTCAGAACAGCTTGGGTATTCAGTGAGTACGGAAATAACTTTGTCAAAACCATGGTCAAGTTAGCCCAGCAACGAGACCAATTGTCGGTGGTGGCAGATCAAATAGGTTGCCCTACCTATGCCGGTGATATAGCCCGGGCAATTTACTCACTGATGCAACAACGTGAGAAAAAAGGGAAGGTTGAAGTGAAAGGCCTTTATCATTTTGCCGGTGATATCGCAGTGTCATGGTGGGCATTTGCCAGAGAAATTCATCAACAGGCTTTGGCTGTCGGCTTGATTGAGCGATGCCCTACCTTGGGAGCGATTCCCTCTTCCGAATACCCGACTCCGGCGACCAGACCCGTATTTTCGGTACTTGATTGCTCTAAAGTAGTGGCAGCAGGCGTCGAGCCGTCAAACTGGAAAGCTGGGTTACAAGCAGTGCTTGAAAGTATTAAAGCGGAAGGGGTGAGATAACATCTTGTTACTCAATCAGTACCGTTAGACCCAATTACTTTTTCGGCATCAGCGTACCCTACGTTTGAAACTCGCCGTATGCAGACCAAAGCTCAGGAGTCTTTAGCCTTTGCGGATCGGATCATAAAGCCTTTTATGATCCGTTCGGTCTCGCTCAGGAAGCATCAACAGCCAGCACAGCTGACCCAAGGCCGGAGTGACAGCACGCTCATCTAGAAAGCGACGCTGTGTACCCATTGCAGCTGCGTTCTTGGTAATGCCAAAGCATCCGCCAGCGGCACGTTATATTGCAAACGCAGCTTGCTGCCAGGCAAGGGCAGATGCCAGGCCACCAGCATATTCAGGTAACTTGGGCTACGGTCTTCGTGATTCAGAATCGAGTCTTCAAGGTCATCACTGGATAATTCGCTCAGCGCAACATCACTGCCTATCATCTGCCAACGCAGGCCCGCTTCCAATGTGCGTTGTTGCCATGACAAATCCAGATAGGCCCCCCAACTGCGTAAATCCAGCGCCGCACTGGCATCCGTGGTTTGTCCGTCAGCACTACTGAGATCACCTTCTTCCTGTCGCTGCTGATACTCGCCCTGCAACTGCCACACACCCAGGGTGTTTTTCCATTCACTGCTCCAGCCAAGAGCAATATGGCTCACTTGACCATCAAAGTATTCGGTCGCCGCTGAGCCATGGGTATGGCTTTCCGAACTGGTGGCAAATAGCTGCATGCCTCGCTGACCAACCTCAGCACCATAAACATCCAGCTTGAACAGGTGTTGCCATTGGCCGTAACGCGTACCGACTTGAGCGGTGATCATGGCAGCACCACCATCATCGGTGGTAGCCATCTGGCTGGTACCCAACACACTGGCGGTAGTTCGCCACTGCCAATGCTCCGACCACTGCCCCTGATAAGCCAACCGGGCTTCGCCTTCTGACCACTCACCACCCCACAATGCCTGATACACCAGAGGTAACTCGGCGAACCGGCGCGAATGGCCATGTAATCGATTCAACCAACCGATATCCACCAGCTGCTGCCCTGCCCGCATCTCCCAGTTACCAGCTTGATGACCAAGCCAGGCTTCATGCACCTCGGTACTGCTGCTGTGATATGACAACACTGCTCGCCCATACAGATGCTGATCCGGCAATTGGAAAGACCGACCAATATCCACATGCTGCAAGCTGACCCCAGCACTGAGATAATGTGTGTCATAGGGCAAAAAACCGGCAATGACTGGAGAAGACATATTCTGATAGCCCATCATCACATCCAGCTGCCATGGCGTAGCATTATCCCCGCTCTCGCTGGCAGCAGCATGTCCGTGCTGATGACCGCTGTCGGCGACTGCCGGGAGAACCACCAGGCCGGTAACTGCCATAACGCAGCAGATATTATTCAAACGGGTTGGAAAAACGCTCATCGCTAATAAATTCCTGGTCAGTCAGGCTGTGAAGAAAATTGATCAGATCTGTTTTGTCATCGTCCGACAGGTCAAATCCGCTGACAAAACTGCTTTTATACGGGTTATCACGTCCATCTCCGCTGTACTCACCAGAGGTGATATTACGTCCACCATCAGCATAAAATTCCAGAACTTCTTCCAGTGTTTCCATGGAACCGTCGTGCATATAAGGCGCTGTCAGCTCGATATTGCGTAGCGTCGGTGGCCGGAAAGCACCCATATCATTCCAGTCCCCGGTAACCTGATATTTGCCGGTATTGTCCTCAGGGTAACTGCCCTGATTATCGATATTGTACAAACCGGTATTAAAAAATGGTCGTTCCGGGAAGCGGGTATTGGTGGTAATGGTTGAACTGGAGAAATTGAAACCATTATGGCAGTGGAAACATTCCAGCTCTTCCGAGAAGAACAGGGTCTCTCCCCGACGAGCCGAATCGGACAGCTCATTATTGTCGTAAGGTGAGCGGTCAGACACCATCGTCCGGGTAAAAGAAGCCAATGCGTAGGTTATATTGGTCAGGGTAAAGGGGTCGCTTTCCGATGGAAAGGCATCGGCAAACAGGGTCTGGTAGTCTTCATCATTACGGAAGCGATCCAGCACTTCCGTCAGATTGGCGTCGTTAATCCCCAACTCTTCCGGTGTATCACCCGTCAGAGGAATAGCCAGTTGCAGCTCGATACTGGTAAAAATCGAGTTCCACCAGGTGTAGGTGCCGTTGTACGCCACGTTCGTCAAGGTCTGGGAATTACGCACCAGATCATCACCGGTCGATCCGGTCGGCACGACCTTGCCATCCGTAAAGGCCAGTTCCTGAAAGTGACAGCTTTCACAACTCTGGGTCTGGTTGCCCGACAGTCGGGTATCGTAAAACAAATAACGTCCAAGGGTGATCTTGGCATCCGTCAGTGGGTTGTCATCCGGAATCGCGGGCAGCACAAAGCCACCCTCACTGCTGAGTTGCAGCAGGGTGACCCCTTCGGCTTCCTGCTCCAGCTGCAGATCAAAATCGGATGACTGGCAACCCACCAGAAGTAGCCCACAGGCTCCCAGCACCCCGGCATACCAATGACTCAGTGCCATTTATTCAACCGTAACCCAGGTTTGTGAATCACAGTCATCATCCAGGCATTGGCCCGTGGTGACATCCAGCCCCAGATTGGTGAAGATCTCGGCACACTCAGGGTCGGTAGCGCTCGACATACAGCCCGTTGCACCACCTTCATCGGTTGTGATATCCGAATCAGCAACCAGCGCAGCATAATCAAAGTTGATGGTGCTGCTTGCCAGCGTCACATTCGAAAAGGTGTAGGTCGGGCGGTTGGGACGTGAGTCGGTACAATCCAGATTGTCGTTATTTTCATCCAGTGTGCAACCGGTGGTACCCAGGTGAATATTCCAGTCAACCACATCCAGGCGGGCATGTTTGTAGCCGCCAGCCCAACTCCAGTGCAGGCCGCTGATATTCAGTGGTGAAACCGCTGTGTCACTATCCAGGTGGTTCAAGTCTTCTGGTACACCCACGGTAAAGCGCACCCGGCTATAGTCGGCTTCAGGAGCTGTCCCTGTGATCACACTGTTCATGGCAGTGGTGGATGAAGTACAGGTATCACTACCATCTTCAAAGTCCAGCAGAGCTACGTTTTCATACTGCCAGTCACTGCTATCCAGCGTCAGGCTGACAAACTCACCATCGTCAGTCGCGACTTGAACATCCGAGACATACAAACGGAAATCCTTGATTGAAGGCAGGCTGCCGTTGCCATCGTCTGCGGTACCAACCAGAGTTGTATGCTCCCCACACGCCATCTCTTCAGCACCGACTGACGCCGAAAACTGCAAGCTGTAGCTGACGGTCTCGGCACTGGCGTCCGAGTCGCTATCATTGCTACTGTCGCTACCGCAACTGGCCAGTAGTACGCTGGTAGCCATAACGCTTAGAGTGGTTAGTAGTCTGGTGCCAGGAGTTGTGGAGATAATGCGCATAAATGTGTCCTTACCGGATAAGATTTATAATTTGGTGCTGGTATGCTCCAGCTGGCAAGCGATAATGCCGGGAGCATCCAAGCAAATCCATACCGTGCGACACTGTGTCACAGCAAGGGAACTTGTGAGCCAAAATGGAATACAGCGCTTTTCACTCGCATAACGCCATGGGTTATATTCACAATCTCCGGCGATATTGAAACATCATGACTTGATGATACCCATATCTCCTTCTACCCTTATTTACAGAGTCGTCAGCGGGCTGATCAATATCGTGCACCTCTGCTTTGATATAAACTGTTTTGGTGGCTTTTGCTCGTATTCCCGATTCAATATTTTTTATTTATAAATCGATCAATATATCCGACACCTGGCATCGTACAAGATACAAGCAGCAAGAATTCTGTCGAGATAAAATCAAGCCGTATGTATCTTCGATCGGCAATGGCAAATTGATGCTGTTATCCAGCCTCCGGGCTCACACTGGATTATCAATATCGATAAATGTGACCTTGATACCCAACTCGGCTTCCAGCTGCTGTCCCAGCGCCAGCACACCATAACGCTCGGTGGCATGATGACCGGCACTGTAGAAATGGGTACCGGTTTCCCGTGCCAGATGCACCGCCGGTTCGTTGATTTCACCGGTAATATAAGCGTCAACACCGGCATCGATGGCCAGCTGCAAATACCCCTCGGCACCACCGGTACACCAGGCAACGGTTTCGATGATGTCTTCATCTTCGCCAATATGTAACGGTGTCCGATCCAGACATTCGCCAATCCACTGGGAAAATTCACTGGCAGTCATCGGCTTGGGTAGATGGCCGATCAGACCCGGCGTGGCGGTATCCAGCGGATCAATGGGGCCAGTAATGGTCAGTTCCAGTATATCGGCCAGCTGAGTGTTATTACCCAGTTCCGGGTGAATATCCAGCGGCAAGTGATAAGCCAGCAGGTTGATATCATGGGCCAGCAAGGCTTTCAGTCGTTCGCGTTTGATACCGGTTATGCAGGCATTTTCGCCTTTCCAGAAGTAACCATGATGCACCAGCAAGGTATCTGCACCGAGAGCAATGGCCTCATCGATCAACGCCTGATTGGCCGTTACGCCGGTAACGATATGCCGGATACGATCCCGGCCTTCGACTTGCAGACCGTTTGGGCAATAATCCCTAATGTGGCGGTTTTGCAACAATTGGTTCAGATACGTCAGCAGTTGCTGGCGTTCAATTGCGCCATCGAACATGATGCACCTCACTTATTTCTGTTAAATTTGTTAGCCAGTAATAATAGCGCTGATTGTTTGAACCTGCGGCTTGCTCGCAACCCCGTGGAGACTTGCTTACATGCCTCGATATTCTTTTGTCCACACCATGCTGGTGCCATCACTGGTCGGCCTGTGTGTTGCCCTGATGATTCTGCTTTGGGCCCCACAATGGGTAACCAGTACAGCGCGTGAGTCAGGACAACCAGCCGCCGCCATTCAACACAGTGCCCAATCATCCACCGGCATGGTCACCAGTTATGCCGATGCCGTGGAGCGAGCAGCCCCCGCTGTCGTCAACATTTACACCAGCAAGGTAGTCAAACGCAAACAGCACCCTTTGTTTGATGATCCGCTGTTCCAGCGTTTTTTTAATACGACGCCGGAACCTGACGAACGCTTGCAGTCCAGCCTGGGTTCTGGCGTGATCATGACTACCGAGGGTCATATTCTCACCAATAATCATGTTATCAAGGACGCCGACCAGATTGTGGTCGCCCTGCACGATGGCCGCGAAGCCAGTGCCACCCTGATCGGCTCTGATCCAGAAGCCGATCTGGCGATTCTGAAAATCGACATGCCAGATTTACCGATTATCCCGGTCGCTCATGATGAACACCTGCGGGTCGGCGATGTGGTGCTCGCCATTGGTAATCCGTTTGGTGTCGGCCAGACCGTGACACTGGGCATTGTCTCGGCAACCGGTCGTAACCAGCTGGGGCTGAATACCTACGAAAACTATATCCAAACCGATGCCGCCATCAACCCGGGTAACTCCGGTGGTGCACTGATCAATGCCAAAGGTGAGCTGGTCGGTATCAATACCGCGATTTATTCCCAAAGCGGTGGCAGCGAAGGTATTGGTTTTGCGATCCCTGTTGCCGTTGCCCAGCGAGCACTGACGGATATCTCGCAGCACGGTATCGCGATTCGGGGCTGGCTCGGTATCGAAGTCCAGGAAGCAACACCGAAGCTACTGGATGCCCTGGCATTACCGGAGGCGTTGGAAGGCTTGATAGTGACGGGGATCTATCAGGATGGTCCGGCGGATCTTTCCGGGCTGACGGTCGGCGATATCATCGTCAAGATCAACCAGATGGATACCAAGGACGCCCGCAAGGCGATGAACCAGATTGCCATTCTGCACCCCGGGGACAAAATCCTGCTGGACTTTATTCGTGATGGCAAACTGGCTCAAACCGAAGCGATTGCCGGTCAGCGTGGTACCCAGAACAGCGACGCCATACCGGCTGCTGACTGAGTACCGACCACTGCAACGGCATCAATCCTTGATGCGGTATTCCGCTGAGCGGGCATGGGCAGTAAGAAACTCCCCACGCGCCAGGGTAGAAGCCACTTGACCCAATTCTGAAGCGCCGTCAGCTGAGCACATGATCAGCGAAGAGCGCTTCTGGAAGTCGTACACACCCAGTGGGGATGAAAAGCGCGCCGTGCCCGAAGTCGGCAAGACGTGGTTTGGCCCTGCGCAATAATCCCCCAGCGCTTCTGCGGTGTAACGACCCATAAAGATAGCCCCCGCATGCCGAACTGACGGCAGCCAGGCTTCCGGGTCAGCCACCGACAATTCCAGATGCTCTGGTGCAATGCGGTTGATAATGGCCACGGCATCGTCTTCGGAGCTGGCATGAATCAGTGCGCCACGGTTGGTCAGAGAGGTACGGATAATATCGGCCCGCTCCATGGTCGGCAGCAACGTGTTGATGCTGGCAGTCACCTGATCAAGGAAATCGCTATCGGTAGATACCAGAATCGACTGGGCATCTTCGTCGTGCTCTGCCTGCGAGAACAGATCCATGGCAATCCAGTCCGGATTGGTTCCACCATCACAGACCACCAGGATTTCTGACGGCCCGGCAATCATGTCGATACCGACCTGACCAAACACCATACGTTTGGCGGTGGCGACATAAATATTGCCCGGCCCAACAATCTTGTCCACGCCAGGGACGGTCTCGGTGCCATAGGCCAACGCAGCGACAGCCTGGGCGCCACCAATGGTAAAGACACGGGATACACCCGCCGCCGCCGCCGCCGCCAGCACCAGCTGGTTCAGTTCACCGTCGGGAGTTGGTACCACCATGATGATTTCCTGCACTTCCGCCACGTGGGCCGGAATCGCATTCATCAACACCGAGGACGGATAGGCTGCCTTGCCGCCGGGAACGTAGATACCAACACGATCCATCGGAGTGATTTTCTGACCCAGTACCGTGCCGTCGGTTTCGCTGTAACGCCAGGAATCCTGCTTCTGGTGTTCGTGGTAAGCCCGGACACGTTCCGCGGCGGCCAACAAGGCGCTGCGCTGGTCGTCGGGCAGGCCGTCCAGAGCGGTTTGCAACTGCTCCTGGCTCAATTCCAGATCGGCCATGGCGGTAACGTCCATGCGATCAAACTTGTTGGTGTATTCAATGACGGCGGCATCACCACGACGACGCACATCGTTAACGATGTCGGTAACAGCCTGCTGGACGCCGGTATCGGATACCGATTCCCACGACAACAGCGCATCCATCTGGCTGGCAAAATCGTCCTGCGCAGAGCTGAATCGACGAATAGATAAGGTCATGCGGTTCTCCCCGGTTATTTGGCTTGCTGCTGTTGACGCTCAACCGCTGCGCCAATCAAATCGATAATGGGTTGAATCTGGGCATGTTTTACTTTCATCGCCGCACGGCTGGCAACCAGTCGTGAACTGACCGGTGCAATCAGATCACGTGCTTCCAGACCATTGGCCTTGAGGGTGTTACCCGTATCAACAATATCCACAATCAGATCGGCCAGCCCCATAATCGGAGCCAGCTCCATACCACCATACAGCTTGATAATATCGACCTGGCGCCCTTGCTCAGCAAAATAACGCTTGGTGACATTAACAAATTTGGTCGCTACCTTGAGTCGCCCTTCGGGTAGCTCGGTTCCCTTGATGGCGGCGGTCATCAAGCGACAAGTCGCAATATTCAAATCCAGCGGCTCACACAGATTGTCGCTGTTGTATTCCATCAGCACATCCTTGCCGGAGACACCCAGATCCGCGGCACCGTATTCCACATAAGTCGGCACGTCCGTCGCACGAATAACCACCAGCTTGATATGCGGATGATTGGTATCAAAGATCAGCTTGCGGCTTTTTTGAATATCTTCCGCCGGATGAATACCTGCCTCGGCCAGCAATGGCAGAGTGTCATCCAGAATGCGTCCCTTGGAGAGTGCAATGGTAAGCGGTTGGGTCATGATGTCCTCAATCTAGTGTGATGTGCCTGTCAGCCGGAAATTCGACGGATATGGGCACCCAGCTGCTGAAATTTTTCTTCGATGCATTCGTAACCACGGTCGATGTGGTAGATGCTGTTGACGTCGGTGGTGCCGTGAGCGACCAGTGCCGCCAGTACCAGCGAGGCCGACGCCCGCAAGTCGGTGGCCATCACCGGAGCACCACTCAGGGTTTCACGACCGGTAATCGTTGCGGTATTGCCTTCGACATGAATGTCCGCCCCCATGCGCACCAGCTCCTGGGCATGCATAAAGCGGTTTTCAAAGACAGTTTCAACAACAGTGCCGACCCCTTCGGCCACGGCATTCAAAACCACAAACTGGGCTTGCATATCGGTGGGGAAAGCCGGGTGTGGTGCGGTACGGATATTCACCGCCTTGGGGCGACGGCCAGTCATATCCAGTTGGATCCAGTCCTCACCCGTAGTGATCTCGGCACCGGCTTCCTGCAGTTTCAGCAGCACCGCATCCAGTAATAACGGATCGGTATGGTGGGTTCTGACACAACCACCGGTAACCGCTGCCGCGACCAGATAGGTGCCGGTTTCGATACGGTCTGGCAATACATCGAAGCTGCAGCCATGCAAGGTTTCTACACCATCGACGATCAATGTCTCACTGCCTGCACCCTGAATCCTGGCCCCCATGGCAATCAGGCAGTTGGCCAGATCCACCACTTCCGGTTCCCGGGCCGCGTTTGTAATGACGGAGCGCCCGTCCGCCAATACTGCCGCCATCAGGATGTTTTCTGTGCCGGTAACGGTCGGCATATCCAGAAAAATATTCGCTCCGTGCAAGCGGCCACCGGGCACGTGGGCCTTGATGTAACCATCCATCACGTCCACGTGGGCGCCCATTGCTTCCATACCGCGCAAATGCAGGTCGACCGGGCGGCTGCCAATCGCACAGCCTCCGGGTAATGACACCTCGGCTTCCCCATAACGGGCCAACAATGGCCCAAGTACCAGAATCGATGCTCGCATGGTACGCACCAGGTCGTAGGGAGCGACGCAGCTTTTGATATTGCGACAGTTGGTTTCTACCGACATGTCTTCGTTGATTGCGACCTCGACGCCCATGCAGCCCAATAGCTCCAGCATGGTCGTGATGTCGTGCAGATGAGGCAGGTTGCCAACCCGCATGACGCCTTCGGCTAACAGGGTAGCCGCCAGAATCGGCAGTGCGGAGTTCTTGGCTCCGGAAATCCGGACATCGCCAGACAGCCGATTACCGCCAACAATTTGCAATTTTTCCATGTATTTTCCAAAAATCAGCGCGCAGCATACTCAGCGCTGGTGAAAGTACGGATGGTCACTGCGTGCAGTGAGCCAGCGGCGATCAGAGGGTTCAACACCTGGTAAACCACTTGTTGGCGTTTGACTGCGTTAAGGCCTTCAAAATGATCACCGACTCCTTCAACCAGATATTGATAGCCATCGCCATCAACATGCCATTGAATATCGGGCAATTGGGTATTCAACAAGGTCAGAATCTCGGATATTGCAGACGGCGCCATAACACTCCACCAATCAGGGAATTGGAAAGCGGGGAATGATAGCGGATTTAGAGGGCCAGAATAAGTGGAAGGGGGAACCTCCAGCGATATTCGGCCATAGTTCGTGTGCCGTGTTCACTATTTCTGGCGGACTTTGTAACCCAGCCCACCGCTCCAGACACGTTCACCAGGATGCCGTCGTTATGCTTCGGCCACCAGAATCTCAGCAAACAGCCCTTCGAGATCACTGATTCGCAGAATCGGCAATAAACGTTCCGGTACCGCACGGACAGTCATGCTGACATCCGCCTGCTGTGCCGTTCTCATCCAATCGAGCAATAACGCCACCGCGGCACTGGAAACCCGATCGACATCGGCCATATCCAGACACCACTCACCACCGCTACGGCGGATCATGTCACGCCCTGGCTCCATCAGCTCGACCACGGTGGAGGCTAGCAAGTCTCCACCAATACAGGCCAGGCTGGCTGATACTGCGTCAAGTCGGGTCATGATTGCGTACCATTTATCACGGCGCGTTTACGCAGCTCGCGGCCCTGTTCTTGTAAATCATCAATCCACTGTTCAATCGCGGCACCGATATTGCCGTTTTTATCGTCAACCAACTGGGTGAACTGCTCATTGAATAACTGGCCGATATTAATGCCATTCACAATCACGTTTTGCGCTTTCCAGGAGTAGGCGGAAAGGTCGTAATACATGCTTTGGGTAATCGGGAATATCCGACCACTGGGAGTGATTACTTCAAGATCGACCAGGGTGTTGGAAGAAGTATGTTCAAAATCCTTGCGCGGAGGCAACATACGCACTTCATAATCGGTAAATTCAATCAGCCCCGTCGCATAAGAACTCAGCAAACTGCGCTTGAAGGCACGGGCAAAACGCTGACGCTGCGCCTTGCTGGCATCGAAGTAATGCCGCCCCATAATCTTGCGAGTCAAACGACGAAAATCCACCATTGGACCCAGTACGTCTTCCAATTCCCAGTAGAACCTGGCGTTGTCACTTTCGTACAAGTCGCGATTGGTGTTGATATTTTCCATAACCCGGGTTGTTACTCTGCGTACCACTTCATGCGCGTGTTCACCCAGTGCTTCCGATTCCAGAGCCTGTACTCCAGACACAGGGGACAGCAAAACCATAGCCATTAATAGCCACCGAATCATGATATTTCCCTCTCTTCATGTAGTGCCAGTTTATTGTTATGTCATGACCTGAAAATGACAGCGACCATCAGATCAAAGCATTTGTCAGCCTTCTTCCGCCTTGCTGAACAGGAAACGTCCGATCAGCTCTTCAAGCACCAGAGCTGACTGGGTATCTTCTATCCAATCGTTTTCTTGCAGATAATCGTCTTCAGCCCCAACAGTCAGGCCAATATACTTCTCGCCCAGCAAACCCGCGGTCAGAATGGCTGCGGAGGTGTCGCTGGTCAGGGTACTCATATCCTTGGTGATTTCCATTTCAACCACTGCAGAGTACCATTCCTTATCCAGATAAACCCGGGTAACCCGGCCAATGGTCACACCGGCCATGGATACCTTGGCTCGCTCATTCAGCCCGCCCAGATTTTCAAAACGGGCCTTGATGGTATAGGTATCTCCGGCATCGCTCATCGACAAGCCACTGACGCGGAGAGCCATCAGTACCAGCGCCAGAATACCAATCACCACAAAAGCCCCAACGGTGAGTTCTATAGAACGCTTTTGCATAATTAAACGCCTCCAAACATGACTGCTGTCAGTACAAAATCCAGTCCCAATACCGCCAGCGAGGAAATCACCACCGTCTGGGTTGTTGCCTTACCAATACCTTCAGACGTCGGCATTGATGCGTAGCCTTGATAGACTGCAATCCAGGTCACCACCCAGCCAAACGCAATTGACTTGATCACTCCCTTGATCACATCGTTATAAAATTCAACCGATGCCTGCATATTGCCCCAATAGGCACCTTCATCAATGCCCAGCATATCGATTGCGACAAACGCCCCGCCCCAGATGCCGACGGTGCTGAAAATCACCGCCAACAATGGCATAGAGATAATACCGGCCCACAAGCGCGGTGTGATCACGCGTTTCAGCGGGTCAACCCCCATCATTTCCATCGCCGACAGCTGCTCGGTGGCTTTCATCAAGCCGATTTCCGCCGTCAGGGCAGAACCTGCTCGCCCGGCAAACAACAGAGCGGTCACTACCGGTCCCAGCTCGCGTAACAGGGTCAGCGATACCATCGTCCCCAGTGCGGCTTCGGAGCCGAAATCAACCAGAATGGTGTAACCCTGTAGCCCCAGCACCATGCCGACAAAAAAACCGGCCACGGCGATAATGCTCAGCGAGCGTACACCAACATCAAAAAGCTGACGTATAAGATCGGAAAAATTAGCACTGCCCGGCCCACCCCAGGACAGGGAGTGCCATAACAGCAGCGAAGCGGAACCGAGGGCTTCAATTGAAGACAAGCCTTTGCGGCCCAGCAACTGCAATCGCTCAAGCATGCTCAGTTACCTCCTGCCAAAATATCCTCACGATAATCATTTGCCGGATAATGAAACGGCACAGGCCCATCCGGGTCGCCGCTGAGAAACTGCCGAACTTCATCGGAGCCTTCATGTAACAGCTCATTTGGTGAACCGAAGCCAATTACTTTGCCTCCGGATACCAGGCAGAGGTAATCGGCAATGCCACAGCATTCCTCTACATCGTGAGAGACCAGCAAGCTGGTCAAGCCAAGGGCTTTGTTCAGTCCCCTGATCAATTTGACAATCATACCCATCGAAATAGGATCGAGCCCGGTAAAAGGCTCATCGTACATGATCAGTTCCGGATCCATGGCGATGGAACGGGCCAATGCCACACGACGCGCCATACCACCGGACAATTCAGCAGGATTCAAATTACGGGCACCGCGTAAACCAACGGCTTCCAATTTCATCAGTACCAGATCCCGAATCATGGATTCCGGCAAATCAGTGTGAACACGCAAAGGAAATGCGACGTTGTCGAAAACGTTCAGGTCGGTAAACAGGGCACCTGTCTGGAACAACATCCCCATCTTCTGTTTGCGTAATTCGAACAATTGCGGGCGCTTGAGCGTGGTGATTTCCTCCCCCGCCAGCACGATCGAGCCCTGGTCTGGGGTCAATTGTCCACCGATCAAACGTAACAGGGTTGTTTTCCCGGTACCGCTCGGGCCCATAATAGCCGTCACCTTGCCACGGGGGAAATCAACAGACAGGCCGTCATAGATCAGCCGGTCGCCGCGTGTAAAGACCAGATCACGCACCGAAATGTAGGGTTGCTCAACCACCATGAAAGCGTCCTTTCCCGGGCCGGAAATACGGGATTTAAAGTGAGCGCTAGCATAGCGGATTGATCCTTCAGAACCAACGCCGCTTTTGTGATGTCTTTCACCTGCAACAAAACGCATTGTTCCAATTGCGCCTCTGCGCCCCTCCGGTACAATGCGGCCTCTTCTATCATCAAGTACGTCTGAGCAGAGTCTGTCTGCAGGAGCATCATGATCACAGCACTGGTTGCCGTCTTAATCGGCTTGGTTGTCCTGGTATGGAGTGCCGACAAATTTGTCCTTGGAGCTGCAGCAACAGCTCGCCGCCTTGGCATGTCACCGCTAATGGTGGGGCTGACGATTGTTTCCATTGGCACATCCGCTCCTGAATTGTTTGTCTCTGCCGTCGCAACTCTGGATGGTGTTGGCAACCTGGCTGTGGGTAATGCCCTCGGCTCCAACATCACCAACATTGGCCTGGTACTGGGGATTACGGCGCTGGTCAGCCCGATTCCGCTGAAAAAGAAATTACTGCGCAAAGAGCTGCCACTGTTGTTGCTGGTCAGCATTCTGGCGGGCTTGACACTGGCCGACCTGGAATTGAGTTATGTTGATTCCCTCCTTCTGCTGGCCGGTCTGGTCGCCACCATGTACATCCTGTTCCAGGAGTCCGATGAGAGTGGTGAACCCATTGTCGACGAAGATGAAGCCGCAGAAATTGAATCGCTGCCCACCAAAATGGCTGTTTTCTGGCTCGTCTCCGGACTGGTCTGCCTGATGGCCAGCTCCAAGGCTCTGGTCTGGGGCGCAACCATCATTGCCCATAACTTTGGGGTCAGTGACCTGGTGATTGGTCTGACCATCGTCGCCATTGGCACCAGCCTGCCAGAACTGGCGGCCTCTGTTGCCAGCGCATTGAAAGGACATCACGACATTGCCATCGGTAACGTGATTGGCTCCAACATTTTCAACCTGCTCGCGGTAATGCCAGTGCCTGGCCTGATCGCTACCGTAGCGGTCGAGCCGATGGCTCTGCATCGCGATCTGCCTGTTATGCTGTCATTGACGCTGGCATTGCTGGTGCTGTTTGTACTCAATCGCCGCAGTGGCGTGATGGGACGATTCAGTGGCAGCCTGCTAGGACTGAGTTACCTTGGCTACCTGGCCACTCTGTTTGTAATGACAAGTAATGGATAACAATGAACACTGAATTTGATTTCCTGTCGTCGGCGCTACGTACCATAGAACTGGAACAACGTGCGATTCACAACCTGTCCGCCATGCTGGACAACAATTTCAAAACTGCTTGTCAGCTGATGCTGTCCTGCAAAGGCCGGGTTGTTGTGTCAGGAATGGGCAAATCCGGCCATATTGGTCGCAAAATTGCGGCTACACTGGCCAGTACAGGAACCCCGGCATTTTTTGTCCACCCTGGAGAAGCCAGCCATGGGGATATGGGGATGATCACATCCGTCGATGTGGTGATTGCCCTGAGTAACTCCGGCGAAACCGCCGAAGTAACCAGCTTGTTGCCTCTGTTGAAACGTCTGGCAGTGCCCCTGATCAGTATCACCGGTAACCCGCAATCCACCCTGGGCCTTGCCTCGGCTGCTCACCTGAACGCCAGTGTGGATTCTGAAGCCTGCCCGCTGGGCCTGGCGCCTACCTCATCAACCACCAGTGCTCTGGTATTGGGAGACGCCCTGGCAATTGCGTTACTGGAAGCCCGTGGGTTCACGGCAGAAGACTTCGCCTTTTCCCACCCTGGTGGCAGTCTGGGTCGACGCTTGTTATTAAAAGTCGAAGACATCATGCATAGCGGCCGGGAAATTCCGGTCGTCAGACCCGAATCCAGCCTGTCACGCTCCCTGTTGGAAATGACCACCAAGGGTCTCGGTATGACCACCGTACAAACGGCAGCGGGTGAATTGGTGGGTATTTTCACCGATGGCGACCTGCGCCGTACCATTGATCATGGTGTCGATATCCACTCCGCCCTGATTTCAGACCTGATGACCCGCCAGGCCAAAACCATCATCCCGGGTATGCTGGCTGCCGAAGCGTTAAAAATCATGGAAGACGGCAAGATCAATGCCCTGGTCGTTACCGACGGTCAGAATATTTGTGGTGTTGTCACCATGCACGACTTGCTGCGTGCTGGAGTTATCTGATGCGCAAGCGCTATGTGCTGCTGGTCTTGGCAGTGGCCGTTGGCCTCGCCTTGCTGGCGGTAGAGCGCTATACCACTGAGCTGGTCACGGCAGCAACGCCGGTGACCAGTCTTGAACCGGATTATTACGGCAAACAATTACAACACCGTCGTTACGATGCGGATGGCCAGCTACAACAGATGTTATCGGCCGATGGCTCTCGCCATATTCCGTCATTATCGGAAACCCGGCTGGAAAACCCGGTGATTACGACACAAACAGACCCGCAGCAACACTGGCAAGTCAGCGCTCAATCAGGCCGCATTATGGATACCGACAGCCAGGTTGAACTCAGCCAGCAGGTGGAAATACGCTCTCTGGCCACGGCAGCAGAAAACGCTGATACATTCAGCATCACCACCAGCCTGTTGCTTTACCAGCCCGCATCAGCCACCGCTTCAACCTCTGAACCTGTCATCATTCGTCATGGCAATAACATCACCCATGCAACAGGTATGACGCTGGATATCAAGCGCCAACATCTCGACCTTCAAGCACACGTGAGTACCCGGTATGTACAATAAACTGACCGCCCTGCTGTTTTTTGGCAGTGTCTTGGCGACCACGGTCGAGGCTTTGCCTGAAGACTGGCAACAAGAAATGATCATCGAATCCGACCGCGCCGAACTCGATCGCAAGACCGGTATGGTCGTCTACGAAGGCGATGTCGTACTGAAGCAAGGCACACTGACCATCGAGTCCGATCGTCTGACACTGATACTGGATGGCAAGGCGCTCAAACAAGCGATTGCCGAAGGTCAACCGGCTCGCTACCAGCAACAGGTCAGCAGCAACAAACCGATCACCAGAGCGACGGCCAAACGTATTGATTTTTACGCCGACCGCAAGGAAATTGCCTTCAAGGGAGACGCCGCCTTGCGTCAGGAAAACAACCTCTTCAGTGGCGAATTGATCCGCTATGACATTGAACAGGAAACCGTCTCAGCCAGTGGCTCAGAAACATCCGGCAGTGGCACTGGCGGCGCTGACGACAACCAGCGTATTCAAGTGATTATCCAACCCCAGCCCAACACGGACGTACAACCATGAAAACGCTCAAGGCTGAACATCTGGCCAAAAGCTATAACGGCCGCGAAGTCGTCAAGGACGTTTCCCTGGCGGTCAGCAGCGGACAGATTGTCGGCTTGCTGGGCCCTAACGGCGCAGGTAAAACCACTTGTTTCTATATGATTGTCAACTTGGTACAAGCCGACAAGGGGCGTGTCAGTATCGATGACGACGATATCAGCCATCTGCCCATGCACGGCCGCGCCCAGAAAGGCATTGGCTACTTGCCACAAGAAGCGTCGATCTTCCGCAAACTCAGCGTCGAAGACAATATCATGGCCATCATGGAAACCCGGTCAGACCTGAACAAACCCCAACGTCAGCAACAGCTGGAACAGCTACTGGATGAATTTCACATTCAGCACATTCGTACCAGCCTCGGCATGGCCCTGTCTGGTGGCGAACGACGACGGGTCGAAATAGCCCGCGCCCTGGCCGCCGAACCCTCCTTTATTTTGCTGGATGAACCCTTTGCCGGTGTTGATCCGATCTCGGTCGCTGACATTATGGATATCATTCGTCAACTCAAGGCACGTGGCATCGGCGTACTGATTACTGACCACAACGTCCGCGAAACTCTCGCAATTTGTGAAAAAGCCTATATCGTAGGCGGTGGACACATAATTGCCGAAGGCAGCGCTGATGATGTACTCGCCAACGAACAGGTTCGGGCTATCTACCTTGGTCATGACTTCCATCTTTGAATCTTATCGGCTTGCAGGGCTATGATGCCCAGCGCTGTTTCATTCGCCACCATGAAAAGCATTCCCTGTCTCACAGGCTGGCGTATAATGCACAGACCATGCCGACAACCGATGAATAATAACGCTGTATGAAAGCATCGCTTCAGTTAAAAATGGGTCAGCAGCTGACCATGACCCCTCAGCTGCAACAGGCAATTCGACTGCTGCAATTGTCTACCCTCGATCTGCAACAGGAAATCCAGGAAGCCCTGGACTCCAACCCCATGCTGGAATTCGAAGAGTCCGAGCACGACGACTTTCCGGATGCACAGCAAACCAATGCAGATCAGGAAAGGGAAGTCACCGCAACAGCGGCCACGACCGATGCCGACACCCAGGAACTGGGTGAGCAATGGTCTGATGACAAGATGCCAGATGATCTGCCAGTCGATAGCAACTGGGATGATACGTTCCAGACCACGGCCGGGGTTTCCTCAGGCTCTGGCCCGGTTGGCGATGACGACTTTGATTATGACTCCCGTCATGCCACCACAGACGACCTGCAAGATCATCTTGAATGGCAGCTGAACCTGACTCCCATGAGTGACACCGATCGCGAGATCGCCACCATGCTGATCGACGGGGTTGATGACGATGGCTATCTGCACACCACCATCGACGACATACTCGGTTCAATTGACCCGGAACTGGGTGTTGAAGAAGATGAAATCCAGGCCGTCCTCAAACGCTTGCAACAGTTTGACCCCGCCGGTGTTTTTGCCCGCGACCTGCGTGAATGCCTGATTCTGCAGCTCAACCAGCTACCTGCCGAAACACCCTGGCTGGCAGAA
This sequence comes from Oceanobacter sp. 5_MG-2023, assembly GCF_030548165.1. Taxonomy (NCBI): domain Bacteria; kingdom Pseudomonadati; phylum Pseudomonadota; class Gammaproteobacteria; order Oceanospirillales; family Oceanospirillaceae; genus Oceanobacter; species Oceanobacter sp. 5_MG-2023. Next base: position 112,274 of record NZ_JAUORS010000007.1, read on the forward strand.
GCCAAATTGGTGATCGGCGACTACATCGCCCTGCTGGGCAGTAAAGATTACCCCACCCTGATGCGCAAAACCCGGCTCAAGGAAGAAGACCTCAAAGCCGTCCTGCGTCTGGTTAAAGAACTCAACCCCAAGCCGGGCGCTGATATCAGCTCCGAGCAGTCGGAATACGTGGTACCGGACGTGATTGTTCGTAATATCCGTGATGAATGGCGTGTTGAGCTTAACCCGGATATCGCCCCCAAGCTGCGCGTCAACTCCGACTACGCCTCACTGGTGCGACGTTCCGACAGCAGTGCCGACAACGCCTTCCTCAAAGACCATTTGCAAGAAGCGCGCTGGTTTATCAAAAGCCTGCAAAGCCGCAACGAAACCCTGCTGAAAGTCGCCACCAAAATTGTCGAGTACCAAATCGACTTCTTTGAACAGGGCGAAGAAGCCATGAAACCTCTGGTATTGCATGATATTGCCGATGCCGTTGGTATGCATGAATCAACCATTTCACGGGTCACTACGCAAAAATTCATGCACACACCTCGTGGTATTTTCGAGCTGAAGTATTTCTTCTCCAGCCACGTCAGTACTGACGCCGGTGGCGAATGTTCATCCACCGCCATTCGCGCCATGATCAAAAAACTGATCAGCGAAGAAAATCCGCGTAAACCCCTGAGTGATAACAAAATTGCCATTGTGCTGGGCGACAAGGGCATTCAGGTTGCACGCCGCACGGTGGCCAAATACCGTGAAGCCATGATGATTCCGCCTTCCAATGAGCGGAAACAATTGATCTGATCGATAGCGTCGATCTCTGTTCGATACAAGCGAGCGATAAGGAGCCGTTTATGAGCATCAATATCAGTGGACACCATGTTGAAGTGACCGAAGCCATGGAAGCATACGTCAAGGAAAAACTGGTTCGTCTTGAGCGTCATGTCGACCCGATTACTTCTGGCCAGATCACACTGACCCTGGAAAAAGGCCGACAACAGGCAGAAGCCACCCTGCATGCCAGTGGTGCTGACTTTCACGCCACCTCAACTCACGACGATATGTATGCCGCCATTGATTTGCTGGCCGACAAACTGGACCGTCAACTCCTGAAACACAAAGAAAAACTGATTGCCCGACAGCACGGGCAAGGTTGACCTATGAGCATTGCGATTGCCGATATTCTACTGCCAGAATGCACCCGTACCGACGTCGCCATTACCAGCAAAAAAAAATTGCTGGAGTTTCTTGCCGGACTGATTGCCGAAAAAGTTGACGGCAGCAGTTCGGACGAAGTGTTTGAACGCCTGCTTGGACGTGAACGTCTGGGCAGTACTGGCATAGGTGAAGGCATCGCAATCCCCCATTGTCGTTTACGGCAATGCGAACAAGCCGTCGGCGTGTTACTTCACTTGCAAGAGGCCATCGATTTTGATGCCATTGACCATCAACCGGTTGACCTCGTATTTGCTTTATTAGTCCCTGAAGAAGCAACGGACGATCATCTGCAAATTCTCGCCACACTGGCGCAAAATTTCAGTCAGAATGATTACCGTCAGCAATTGCGTAGTGCCAGCAGCGATCAGGAACTGTACCAACGAGCGTTGGCCAACCACTAACCAGACCAATACGGAGACCGCATCATGCGCCTGGTTGTGATCAGTGGCCGCTCTGGCTCAGGCAAGTCCAGCGCTTTGGCCGTGCTCGAAGATCTCGGTTTTTATTGCATCGACAACCTGCCGGTTGATCTGTTGCCCGCACTGGCGGATTTACCCTACAGCGCCGAAAAACGCGCCAATGTCGCTGTCAGTGTCGATGTGCGTAATTTGCCCGACGCCATGGAACAGCTGACCCAGGTACTGACCTGCTTACCCGGACAGTATCGCCAGGTCGATATTGTATTTCTGGATGCCACCGAAGAAGTCCTGCTACAACGCTTCAGCTCCACCCGTCGCAAACACCCCCTCACCAATGACAATATTTCATTGGCAGAAGCCATCGAGCGCGAAACCGAATTGCTCGAACCTGTTGCCAACCTGGCTGACTTGACGCTGGATACCACCCGCATGTCAGTCCATGAGCTGCGCAGCCTGATCAAAATGCGAGTAGCCGAGAAAGTCACCCCGGATATGGCCATTCTGTTCCAGTCCTTTGGCTTCAAGCAGGGGATTCCTCTGGATGCCGATTTTGTATTTGATGTCCGCAACCTGCCCAACCCCTACTGGCAACATGAATTACGTCCTCTGACCGGACAGGATCAGGCGATTATCGATTTTTTATCCAGCCAGCCGGAAGTCACCGAACTGTTTGATGACATCCGTACTTACCTGTTGCGCTGGTTACCCCGTTTTGCCGAAAATAACCGCAGCTACCTGACCATTGCCATTGGCTGCACTGGCGGTCAACATCGCTCAGTGTATTTATCAGAACGCCTGACCGCAGCCTTCAAACAAGAATTTGGCAATGTACAGGTACGTCACCGCGAGCTCAGGTCTGCTGCCCATCACAGCCACTGATGCTTATTACCCACAATCCAATCGTTTCGGGAGCCTGGATGGTTAACACGCAAATCACCATCATCAACAAGCTGGGTTTACACGCACGGGCAGCCGCCAAACTGGTATCAACCGCGGCCAGCTACGGCGCAACCATCAAGGTGGGTTATCCAAACCGCATGGTCGATGCCAAAAGTATCATGGCCGTGATGATGCTCGCCGCCAGCAAGGGTACCGATCTTTATATCGAAGCAGAGGGCCAGGATGCCCAGGCAGCACTGGACGCACTCTGCGACCTGATCAATCGTCGCTTTGATGAGGGTGAATAAAAACACCTGACAGCCGTTCGATAGCTGACCTGTTCTTGCCTCCAACAACGGCGGTCAACGACCGCCATATTCCCCAGAACACTTCCTCCAACAATCAAAGTTTCCTATAAAATCAAATCACTAGCGATATCAATGCGAGTAGTTTCAGTATTCCCCGGATAGCCACACTCGGTGATTCAGGCTAGAATCAATCATTCACTCCGTACCGGGGCTTCCATGGCAGAACTCAGCGAAAAGGCCAGATCCAAACTCAACAGCCTGAACGAAGCGCTCGAGTCCGGTGCCATGGCACGTGTACGCCGGATCATCAACTCCGGCCTGGCCCCTGTTGATGTCGCCCACCTGATCGAATCCTCCCCGCCCAAAGCCCGGAAAGTCATCTGGGAGCTGGTCGACAAAGGCATCGAAGGTGAGGTACTGCAATACCTGTCGATCGATATCCAGAGTCAGTTCCTCAGCGACATGAGCGCAGAGCAGGTGGTCGATGCCACCGCTGACCTCGATTCCGATGACATTGCCGATATGCTCCAGCAACTTCCTGAGCAAGTGACCCAGGAAATTCTGAGCTCGATGGACCACCAGGATCGCGCCCGGGTTGAAGCCATTCTGGGCTACCCGGAAGACAGCGCCGGTGGTCTGATGAACACCGACACCATCACGATTCGTCCGGATATTACTCTGGATGTTGTGCTGCGCTATCTGCGTCGTCACCAGTCACTGCCAGACATGACCGACAACCTTCTGGTGGTGAACCGGCAAAACGAATTTATCGGTGCCTTGCCTATCCGCAAACTGTTGGTGAGTGACCCCCAACAAACCGTGCGCGAAGTAATGTCTACCGGCAGGATCATGGTGATCCAGGCAACCCAGCATGAAACGGAAGTCGCCAAGCTGTTTGAACGCCATGATCTGGTATCGGCCCCGGTGGTGGATGCCAATGGCATGCTGCTTGGCCGTATCACCATTGATGACGTGGTGGATGTGATCCGGGAAACCGCCGACCACTCATTAATGAGCATGGCCGGTCTCGATGATGATGAAGACACCTTCGCCCCGGTGCTCAAAACCGCCCGCCGGCGCGCGGTCTGGCTGGGCATCAATCTGATTACCGCCTTTATTGCTTCTGCGGTTATCGGTCTGTTTGACAAGGCCATTGAAGCCGTTGTTGCTTTGGCGGTACTGATGCCGATTGTCGCCAGCATGGGCGGTATTGCCGGCAGCCAGGTACTGACACTGGTGATTCGCGGCCAGGCACTCGGGCATCTCAGTGGTGCCAACTTCCGCTGGCTTTTTCATCGTGAATTATTGGTCGCAGCCCTCAACGGCGGGTTGTGGGCCATCATTATTGCGATTATGGCCTGGGTATGGTTCAACGACATCAAGCTGTCACTGATCATGTCCGCCGCGATTATTATCAATCTGATGGCTGCTGCTGTGGTGGGTGCCGCATTGCCGCAAATTCTCAAGGCCCGTGGTATTGATCCCGCCTTGGCCGGTGGTGTTATCCTGACGACGGTCACCGATGTGGTTGGCTTTATGTCATTCCTCGGACTGGCTACCCTGATTTATATCTAGATGTGCCGGGTATCCTTATGGATCATCCCTTGCATACCACTTTAGCGACTACGGTCGGAACCATAATGAGCAACCTTGTATGAGCGACTTTGACTCCCAGCCAGATGAAGAATACGAGCTGGTCAGCAAATCTGAAATGAAACGGGAAGCCGAGCGCTGGCAAGCACTCGGAGAACGACTGACCGAACTGAACCCATCACTATGGAACGATATGCCCATCAGTGATGTGCTGCATGCCGCTCTGGAAGAAAGCCGCCGCATCAAACAACATGGTGCCAAACGCCGTCACTTGCAGTACATCGGCCGCGTGATGCGAGATGAAGACATCGCCGGCATCCAGGAAAAAATCGACCTGATGGATCCATCCAGCGATGCCTACGGCCGACGCCAGCGCCAGTATGAAATGTGGCGTACCCGGCTACTGCAAGACAACAGCGGCCTGAATGACTTTATCGATCAGTACCCGCAGATTGATCGCCAGCAACTGCGTAACCTGGTGCGTAATGCCCAAAAGGAGATGGCTGGAGACAATGCCCAGCCCGGCAAGGCCTATAAAAGCCTGTTCCAATTTATCAAAACCGAAACGGAATAGCCCTCTCTGATCAGAACCGCCGGTGCTCTGCCACTGGCATGTTCTGACGCAAGCGCCGTAATTCCTCCAGATCAATCGTCTGACAGACAACGCCCGGCTCTTCCTCAAGCACCGCTAACGGCGTACCCCACGGATCAACAATCTGACTGTGCCCCCAGGTCTGGCGCTTGCGATCGTGCCAGCCACACTGATTGGCGGCAATCAGATAACATTGCTGCTCAATCGCACGAGCGCGGAGCAAGACATCCCAATGAGCCGCTCCGGTTTTCCAGGTAAAGGCCGCTGGTACTGCCAGCAACTCTGCCCCTTGTTCCCGTAACAGCCGGTATAACTCGGCAAACCGCAGGTCATAGCAGATACTCAGCCCCAAACGGCCTGCTGGTGTATCCACCACCACCACCGCATCGCCGGGGCAAAAGCGTTCAGATTCTCGATACTGGCCCTGAGAGTCACCCACCGCCACATCAAACAAATGCACTTTGTCGTAACGAGCGACCAGCTCTCCCTGATCGTCAAATACCAGACAGGCAGAGCGGAGCCGAGGCTCCGCAGGATCAGGTGCCGGTTGCGGGATGGCACCAGCCACCAGCCACAGCCCTAGATCACGCGCCACGTCACCCAGCCGATCCACCCAGCTCAGCTCCCGAGCCAGATCCTGATAACATTTACCGTCCATACTGAGAAACATTTCTGGCAGTAATGCCAGCACTGCTCCTTCTTCTTTGGCTTGCCTCAACAGAGCCACGGCTTGTTGAAAATTATCTTCTGGTGCTGCCAGACTGTTCATCTGGATTGCTGCCACTTTCGTCATCGGGATTCCTCCAGTCCAAAAATACTCAGGAAACGCTGTTTGAAACTGCGACTTTTTTTGCCGTCCACATCATTGTCAAAGGCCTGACGGATTTTCATTTTCGGGGTGCTCCAGCGCCCGGTAATGTCGTAGCTGGCACTGGTGAATTTTTCCAATTCGTCACCAATCAGTTTTTCCGTGACATAAATCGCCCCGGCAATTTGAGGCGCAAACCCAGCCAACACCGCCACCAGCGGCAAGGAGCCGGTCACCGGGAAGGTGACGGCCAATTTCATATCCAGAGTCTCTGTCACCAGATTGGTATTGCCCGATACAAGAAACTTGGCTCCAGGGCCATCCACCACCAATGGCTCAGAGAAGGTCAAGGTACCATCCACGATATCAGCCTTGGCTTTCATCACATCAAACGCCATACCGGACTGATACAAGTCGGAAAAATCCAGTTGCAAGCGGCGGGAAATGGAATTGAAGTTCAGGATACCAAATGCTTTTAATGCGCCGGTTCCTTCGGTTTTCCAGACGCCGTCATTAATACGCAAGCTCACCAGCCCCTGCAGACTCACCGGGTTAAACGCCAGTGGCGATCCTCGCCATTCCAGGCTGGCTGAGGCCGTCAACTCCTTGCCATCAATGATGGGCTCTTGCCGGAAGGCTTGCTGCACCTTGCCAATATCCTTGCCGCGCACTTTAAGCATATCGACATAAGTACGGTGGCCATCCTTTTCCTGCAGCCACCGAATATCTCCATTGAATTTCAGACCTTTCATATCGCTATCATTGATCGTCAATGCCAGCCCTTTTTCAATGGGACGACTGCTCAGAGACCAGCGGCCCAAATTACGGCTCCCGATAATCATCTCGGCAATCTGGATATCCATTGGTAACAAGTCTGCCGGTACCATATCCAGCAAGGTATCGTCGGCCAAGACCGCTGTCAGCTGCTGATCAAGCGGTACTTCACCCAGCAGTGAACCCCGCTGGCCAGGCTCTTTCACCACATCATCCGTTTGTGGCATATGCAGATATTCCAGTGTCATCTGCACAGGATCACTCCCGGCACTCAGCACCACATCACCGGCCATCAGTTCACTATCGATACGGGTTTGCCATTCCCCCCAGTTCTGCTGGGCAATAACATGAGTTGGGCCGGGAGCCATATCCCAGACATCCAACCGGGTAAAGATCAAATCCACCAGCCGTAACGGATTCTCCGAGGTGCTGCTGCGTGTACCGGCGTTGGTATCACTGTCTGGTTGCTCTGCTGCCGGGCCAGAACCCGCGGCCGCTGTACTGCTTGCTGCTTCTTCGGCCAGTGCCAATGGCTCCAGCCGCAGCCACATATCCCACCACTCTTCGGCATTGACCGGCGTATCCAGCTGCCCACGAATTTCAACCCCGCTGTCACTGGGCAAAAACGGTTCGCTCTTGCCCAGATACACCTGTCCCCGATTAAGCCCTTGATCGTCGAGTGCAAACACCCCCCGGATACGATCATCGTAATTCATACTGATACGGGTTTCGCGACCGGGTCGAACGGTAACATGCAAGGGATGCGAGGCATCGGCAGCCGCTTTGCCCAGTGGCGCCGGATAGTCGATGAGAGTGCCATCCAGATTGGTATCCAGGGCAAAACGTACATCACCAGAGGTGGTATTCAGATCCAGCGTGGCCTGATAGCCCAGATCACCCGTTACCGGGTCCAGTAAAAACATTGGCAGCCACTGCTTAAAGGCCGCCATGGTCGCTCGACCATCGGCGCGAAGCTGGGTGGAAAATCCATTGGGCAGCGGTTTGGAGGTCATTTTCGCTACCATATCTCCTCCCATTACATGCCCTTCCATACGAGGCGAAGACAGGCCGGCAATCGAATCATAAACCAGCGCACCGGTCAGTCCGGTAATCTCCAGATTCAGGTCATCCAGACGCAGTTGGTTATCGTCGAGTTGAGCCTCGATACGCATTTCCGGATCGCCGCTATCGTCCCCCAAAGCCATATCCATCGCCATAACCGCCTGCAGGCTCCCTTGTCCTTGCCAGTGATCAAAGGCGTGTCCCACCACCTCTTGTAGTGGTGTGTCGGTAAAATAGCGCAGTGCGGCACCGCTATCCCCTTTCAGGCGACCATTGAGCAACAGCCGGGTTGAATGATCGGCACCACTGCGCAAACGGATATGCGCACCTTTCTCGATATGCCCTCCCAGCGTATCGGCACCATCAACCCAGGCATCTACTGACGGTGTATCCAGCAAGACCCGCCCGGTCACGTTACCAACCACCGGCCAGCCTTCGAGATATTTCAGCTCGCCGCGCTGGACGTCCATATAGAGCTGGGTTGTCAGGCTGTTATCCGGACGCTCTTCGTCCAGTACGCCATCCAGCAAAAAAGCCCCGTTGGAAAGCTTGCCACTCAGGAGTGCGGTATCCAGCCAGTGTCGCACTTCAGGGTCAAGCAAATCAGGTAACAGGCGGCTGCGGTCTGTCATGGTGGCTCGGGGCATTCCCAACAGCAGACTGAACCGACTGTCGCGCCCGGAAGCACGGGATGGCAGGGTCATCGACAACTCACTGCGGAGTTGCAAATGTTGCCAGCGAGCCTGTAACCCTGTCAGCCAGATACGGGACTCCTCTGGCTGGATACGCCAGTGAAACGCACCGGAAAGTCCACTCAGAGACCATGGTTCATCGTATACGCCTTGCAAATCAATCGTGGCGGTCTGGTCCTTGAAGTCGATACGGCCAACCGTGGGCTGTAAATGCACATGGCCGTTCAGCCCTTTCATGCCTGGAATACCCTGATAGGCGCTGCCGTGGATATTCTGCAACTGCGCCCGGACATCGATAGCGTCATTGGTCTCGGCCTCCGGCAAAAAGGAAATCCGCACATCCTGCGCCTGACCACCAGGCTGGATATTACCCAGATAACGATCGAAAGGATCTGGCAGCAGACCATGCTCCAGCAAATAGCCAATCGCCTGACTGATTTCCAGCTGCGCCAGCCCCAGCTGCCAGCCCCGCGACTGTTCCGGCAAGCTGATCGCACTGATGGTGAAATCATGCACCGGCACGGCATCGCCCAGGTCGGGCATGATGCGCATATGCCAGTCATCGCCATGATGCTCCCCACCCAGCTGAATCCGGCCTTCACTCAGGCTCAGTGGCTGTTCACGGGTGGTCAGCTCCAGTTGCTCAATATTGAGATCAGCATAGACCTGGGACAATTCGCCATTATGGATTTTTAACCAGACATCCGCTCCGGCGTCCAGCTGGTTGAACACCAGCTCCATCGGCAGGTCATTCGGAATCCAGCGCGTCCAGCTTTGGGGTTCAACATAGGCGAACACTTCGCCGTTCTGTTCACGCCAAGGCCAGACCTGGCCATCCAGCACCGCATTCAGGGTAATATCAGCCAGCTGCTCTCGTCCCCAGGACAGCTTCCCCAGTATCGACTGGCTGCCGCCCTGGTGACGCCACAACAGCTGTTCGATCTGTAGCTGATCGACTTTGCCATTGGCATTCTGGAGCTGGATATGGGAGTCGGTAATTTCCATCCGCTGCTGTAATTCCAGCAACCGCGCCCACAAAGGACGCTGTTCTGACTGGCGAGGACCAAGCGATTGGGAAGTTCCGGAAGCGGCTGGAGAAGCTGCCGTAGAGTCGGTGCCGGTGTTACTGGGCTGCTGCCACGACAACGCCCAGTTCTGACCAATAAACCATTGTTGCGGAGCGCGTCGCAGCGGCAGCTCCAGCCCTTCGACTTCGATCCTCTTGAACACCGGCAGCTGGTAAAATGCGCTGGCACTGACGTCCAGTTCCAGCTCCACGCGCCGCAGTGAAACCTGATCCGGTGCGACGCCGACAACAATGTCACGCAGCCGGACAATCGGTGACAAATAACGCCAGTCACCTTCTACCTTGCCTATCACAACCGGCTGCCCCAGTTGCTGGGTCAGTTGCTGCTCGATATCCGGATGCCAGCTTTCTACCAGCGGGATCAACTGACGCCCGGCACTGGTATACAGTGCCGTCATCACCAGTCCAACCACCAGTGTTATCCATAGTTGCGTCCAGCAGGCACCGAGAAACCTCATGCCGATTCCTATTGCAAGATGATGTCGTAATAATCCTGTGCGTACAGGGATTCAACTTGCAGTTTAATGGTTTTGCCAATAAATGCTTCCAAATCTGCCAAGCCGTCACTATCTTCGTCTTGCAAACGGTCCAACACCGGTTGGCTGGCCAGCACCAGATAGGTATCAGCGCCATAGGCGCGATCTTCGCGCAGGATTTCCCGGAAAATTTCGTAGCAGACGGTCTCGGGGGTTTTCACAGAACCTCGGCCATCACAGGCCTTGCACGGCTCCATCAGCATCTGTTCGAGGCTTTCCCGGGTACGCTTGCGAGTCATTTCCACCAGCCCCAGCTCTGAGACACCACTGATTTTGGTTTTGGCGTGGTCTTTTTCCAGCACTTTTTCCAGCATCCGTAACACCTGACGCTGATGCTCCGGTTCGGTCATATCGATAAAGTCGAGGATGATAATACCGCCGAGATTACGCAGCCGCAGCTGGCGGCCGATTGCATTGGCGGCTTCCAGATTGGTTTTGTAGATGGTTTCTTCAAGATTGCGGCGACCAACAAAACCACCGGTATTAACATCAATAGTGGTCATGGCTTCGGTCTGGTCAATGACCAGATAACCGCCACTTTTCAGTGGTACTTTACGTTCCAGCGCTCGCTGGATCTCGTCTTCCACGCTATACAGCTCAAACACCGGCCGCGGGCCATGGTAATAATTCAGGTGGTCTTCTATTTCTGGAACGTACTGCTGGGAGAATTGCAGGATTTTTTCAAAAGTCTCACGGGAGTCCACCAGAATCTTGTCGACTTCCGGGCGGGCGTAATCCCGCAGGGTACGTAAATACAGGGGCAGCTCATCATATACCACCGCAGGGGATGAGAATTCATTGATCCGCTCTTCCAGCTTGCGCCACAAACGTCGCAAATAACGGGTATCGGCGAGGATTTCTTCTTCTCCGACGCCTTCTGCCGCCGTGCGTAGAATAAATCCGGCTTCTCCAGTGAGGCCTTCGGCGTCCATGCAGTCCTGCACCATATGCTTGAGACGGTCACGCTCACCTCCGTCATCAATACGCTGGGAAACCCCCACGTGATCTGCACCCGGCATATACACCAGATAGCGGGAAGGAATCGTCAACTGGGTCGTCAATCGTGCACCCTTGGTACCGATCGGATCCTTGGTCACTTGCACCACCAGCGACTGGCCTTCATGCAACAGCTGGTTAATCGGCGTCTGGCTATCAGGGTGGCCCAATTCAGCGGCATGAATAAAAGCCGCTCGTTCCAGGCCGATATTCACAAAAGCGGCCTGCATGCCGGGTAATACCCGCACCACCTTGCCTTTATATATATTGCCAACCAGGCCACGATGATTGGTGCGCTCAATGACTATTTCTTGCAATACACCGTTTTCTACCACGGCAACCCGCGTCTCGGTTGGTGTAATATTCATCAAGATTTCTGCGTTCATTACCAGATCCTTTTATTGTTTTGACGGGTCAATAATGGCGCAGCAAAACCAGAAACTATCTGGATGCAGGACAGTCACTCCAGGGGACAGGACGCCCCCATCATGTCTGCCAATATGAAATGCCATGTTGTTCGAGCAAGACGGCTGTTTCTGCCAGCGGCAAGCCAACCACATTACTGTAGCTGCCATGAATATCTGCAACCAAGACAGCCCCTTTCCCCTGAATACCGTAGCCGCCCGCCTTGTCTTTCCCTTCACCACATTCAAGATAGCGCTTGATCAGTACCTCATCCAGCTGGCGAAAGGTCACATGGGTGGTCACCAGCCGGGTATCACAGCGATCCCCGGTCACAACAGCGATGGCCGACAGCACTTGCTGGGTATTGCCCGACAGTTGTTCCAGCATTGCTCGGTGGTGCTCAGGCGACTCTGGTTTGCCCAGAATCTGCCCGTTCAGAATCACACTGGTATCTGCGGCCAGCACCGTGGCCGGTATCGTCAGTGATGACGCCACCACCAGCCCCTTGCTCCGTGCCATTCTGACGACATAATCCTCAGGATGTTCATTCGCAGCGGGGGTTTCATCAATATCAGCCGGCTGAACGGTATGCGTCACCCCGATCTGGCTTAACAATTCGCGGCGACGTGGTGACGCCGAAGCCAGAATAATCATACCGACATCCGCCGCAGGGTCAGACGCGTCAGGGCAAACACCCACGGCCAGACAAACATCGAGCTGAACGCCGGCCCCCACATTTCAACCGGATGCGGAAGGTCCAGCATTACTTGCGCCAGCCAGAAACTCAGCAACTGATGCAGCAAGGCCAGCACCAGCACCAGCGCCATTTGCTGGAACAGGTTAAAGACTTCAATACGCCGGAAAAAATACTGCACCAGAAAGATATGCACCGACAGCGTGAAAACATGGGTTCCCAACAATGTCCCTTGTTCCGCATCCATCATCAAACCGGCAGGAATCGCCAGCCACAACCCGAACGTTTGTGGCGACTGGAATACCAACAAGGTAATCACCACCAAAATCCATAACGGCTGGAACCAGATCAATAACTCTGGCAGCGGCAAGTGTTCAAAGACAAACCCAACAAACAGCGACAGCATACCGATAACAAACGACTGTACAGAGGTCATCGATTTTTCCTCCACAGTTCATCCGATGGTACTTTGCCGGCCCCCTGGCTGAATACCAGCAGCAATAACCGACTGCGGTCCATCAGGGCACTGGGGCGCGCCGTCACACTGGCAAACAATTCACCGGCCTGATGTTCGACCTTTTCGACCGTCGCCACGGGATAACCACGGGGATAACGGCCCCCAAGCCCAGAGCTGACCAGCAAGTCGCCCTCCTGAATATCTGCCGTGTTCGGCACATAAATCAGCTCCAGCCGATCCAGCGCCCCGGTGCCGGTGGCAATCGCCCGGACACCGTTACGATTGATCTGTACCGGAATGGCGTGATTGGAATCAGCAATCATCATGACATGGGAAATATGCGGCAATACATCCACCACCTGGCCCAGCAAACCATGAGCATCCAGCACTGGCTGACCGACAAACACACCGTCATCGCCGCCTTTGTTGATCAGGATCTGCTTGGTATAAGGATCGGGATCAACCGCAATCACCGTCGTTACCAGCACCTTGTCGTCGACCTGCTCAGAAGCACTGAGCAGCTCACGCAGCTCAATATTTTCCGCTTCCAGTGAAGCCAGCCGCTGGGCTTTTAACTCCAGGACCAGATTACGGGCCGACAACTGCTTGTTCTGATCAAGCAGATCCCGCCGAGAGGTAGTGGATTCATCCATCCAGTTAGCTAAAGAAGAAGGCAAGACAGCCAGTTGCTGTGCCGGATACAAAACGTATCCGGCAATATTGCGCAACGACTGAAACGCCGGGTAGCGTTGATCCGCCCACATCAGCGCAAGCGCTATCAGGCAGACCAGCAGAGTACGCTGGCCCTGATACGGGGGGATCTGAAATTGCAGTCTGATAACCCGACTCCCGAACGACTAGGCAAGCTGCCAAAGTAATAAAAAGGACAAACGACACCGCCGCCCAAACAGGCGGCAATGTCATCCATTAACCTGAATTATTCCTGAGACAGTATATCCAGCGCTTGTTCCGATGCGGTTTCAAGGAAACGACCGCCCCCTCGCGCCACACAGGTCAGCGGATCATCGGCAACCAGCACCGGCAGGCCGGTTTCTTCGCTCAGCAGTTTATCCAGATCGCGCAACAGGGCACCACCACCGGTCAGCACCATGCCGCGTTCGGCCACGTCAGAAGCCAGCTCAGGAGGAGCCTGTTCCAATGCACTTTTGACCGCCTGGACAATCGCGGCCAGTGATTCTTGCAGGGCTTCCAGAATCTCGTTGGAATTCAGCGTAAAGCTGCGTGGAATCCCTTCGGCCAGGTTTCGGCCCCGCACATCAATTTCGCGAATTTCCGCGCCGGGGTAAGCCGTGCCGATTTCTTCCTTGATTCGTTCGGCGGTTGCTTCACCGATCAGGCTGCCATAGTGGCGACGCACGTAAGCCACGATCGATTCATCAAAGCGGTCGCCGCCTATTTTCACGGATTCAGCGTAGACCACGCCACTCAGTGAAATAATGGCAATTTCAGTTGTACCACCACCGACATCAACCACCATCGAACCACGAGCCTCATCGACGGGCAAACCGGCACCGATCGCAGCGGCCATCGGCTCATGTATCAGATAAGCCTTGCTGGCACCGGCATTCAGTACCGATTCGCGAATCGCCCGACGTTCAACCTTGGTGGCCTGATACGGCACACACACCACAACCCGTGGGCTGGGCGGCATAAAACTGGACTCATGCACCCGTTTGATAAAATACTGCAGCATTTTTTCAGTAACTTCGAAGTCGGCAATCACACCGTCCTTCATCGGCCGAATGGCCTGAATATTGGCCGGAGTACGCCCAAGCATTTGCTTGGCTTCCATCCCAACCGCAGCGACACTTTTCTGGTGTCCCTGAAGACGAATGGCAACGACTGATGGTTCGTTAAGAACAATACCCTTGTCGCGCATGTAAATTAGGGTATTTGCGGTTCCCAGGTCGATCGACAGATCGCTGGAGAACATGCCTCTAAGAGCTTTGAACATCCCGCCGTTTCCTGTTTGCATCTGGCATAAAAAAGTGCGCTAACTCTAGCAATGGCAGGGATTTAGAGCAAGGCGCATTTGTGCTAGTCTCGAGCGCTTTCACAGACAGAGATACTGGAGAAGCTGTATGGCTCTGGAACAAGATCAGGTGCGCAATATTGCCGAATTGTGCCGTCTGCAAATCGATGACGCCCAAATTGCCGCATACCAGAACAACCTCAGCAACATACTGGAGCTGGTGGATCAGCTATCCGCGGTCGACACCAGCGATGTTGCGCCCATGGCTCACCCTCTCGATGCCGTGCAGCGTTTACGTGCTGATCAGGTCACCGAAAGCAACCAGCGGGAGCACTTCCAGCAAATTGCTCCGGCAACGGAACGCGGACACTACCTCGTCCCTCGCGTCGTAGAATAAACCGTGGTCGCATAAACACAGCAGATCATCCCGTCCGGCCGTTTCAGCTTGCCGGATTATTTCAGGCACCTTCCGAATTCGGGATCAGCTTCACAGGACAGAGACCCCATGCACAACAAAACCATCGCCCAGATAGCCCGCGACCTGGCCGCGGGCGAATATTCCAGCGTTGAAGTGACCCAGTCGTACCTGGATCGCATCCAACAACTGGATCATAACTACAACAGCTTTATTACCGTGACGGCCGAACAAGCACTGGCACAGGCCGCCGCCGCCGATGCCATGCGGGCAGCGGGCAACGCTACCCCCTGGACAGGCGTTCCCATGGCTCACAAGGATATTTTTTGTACCAACGGCGTACTGACCAGCTGCGGCTCCAGAATGCTCAGCAACTTTGTCGCTCCTTACGATGCCACCGTGGTCGCCAACTTCAACAACGCCGGTGCCGTCAGCCTGGGCAAACTCAATATGGATGAGTTTGCCATGGGGTCATCCAACGAAAGCTCCTTCTACGGCGCAGTGCACAACCCCTGGCAGCTGGATCACGTTCCCGGTGGTTCTTCCGGCGGTTCTGCAGCCGCGGTTGCGGCGCGTCTGGTGCCCGGTGCCACGGCCACCGATACCGGCGGTTCGATTCGCCAACCTGCTGCGTTTTGTGGCGTCACCGGGATCAAGCCAACCTATGGCCGGGTTTCCCGCTGGGGCATGATTGCCTTTGCCTCCAGCCTCGACCAGGGCGGCACCATTACCCGCACCGCAGAAGATTCCGCCATGATGCTCAACGTGATGGCCGGATTCGACCCCAAAGATTCCACCTCGATGCAGCAGGATGTACCGGACTACACCGCCAACCTGAACGACAGCATTGCCGGCCTGACCATTGGTTTACCCAAAGAATATTTCCGCGATGACCTCAGCAGCGACATGCAACAGCAAGTCCGCAACGCCATTGCCGAATACGAAAAACTGGGTGCTACGGTCAAAGAAATCAGCCTCCCCAACACACATTTGGCGATTCCGGTGTACTACGTGATTGCACCCTCTGAGTGCTCCGCCAACCTGTCTCGCATGGACGGTGTACGCTTCGGCCATCGCTGTGATGACCCACAAGACGTCAATGATCTGTTCAAGCGGTCACGGGGCGAAGGCTTTGGTGAAGAAGTCAAACGTCGCATCATGGTGGGTACCTACGCACTGTCGGCCGGTTTCTACGATGCTTATTACAAAAAAGCCCAGCAGGTACGCCGCCTGATCAAAAATGACTTTGTCGAAGCCTTCAAACAAGTCGATGTCATCATGAGCCCAACCACCCCCAGCCCGGCGTTCAAGGCCGGTGAAAAAACCAGCGACCCGGTGGCCATGTACCTGGAAGATATTTTCACCATTGCCATCAACCTGGCCGGTTTGCCAGCCATGTCGATTCCTTGTGGCCAGGTCGACAGCCTGCCCGTCGGCCTGCAGCTGATTGGCAACTACTTTGATGAAAGCCGCCTGCTCAACCTTGGCCATCAATTCCAACAAGTCACCGACTGGCATCAGCAAACGCCAGCGGATCTGGTATAAGGAGCCTGATTATGGAATGGGAAGTTGTTATCGGCCTTGAGATTCACGCTCAGCTGGCCACCAAATCAAAGATTTTCTCCGGTGCCTCCACCGCCTACGGTGCCGACGCCAATACCCAGGCTTGCGCAGTTGACCTCGGATTACCCGGTGTTTTGCCCGTATTCAACGAAGAAGCCCTGCGCATGGCGGTGAAGTTTGGCCTTGCCATCGACGCCGAAATTGGCAAACGCTCGGTCTTCGACCGCAAGAACTACTTTTACCCGGATTCACCCAAGGGGTATCAGACTACCCAGCTGCACCACCCCATCGTCGGCATGGGTCATATTGATATCGAACTCGACAACGGCAGCAGCAAACGCATTAACGTCACCCGCGCCCATCTCGAAGAAGACGCCGGTAAATCCGTGCACGAAGGTTTTGGCGGCATGTCCGGCATCGACCTCAACCGGGCCGGAACACCGCTGGTCGAAATCGTCTCCGAACCGGAATTACGCAGCGCCAAAGAAGCATCGGCCTACTTCCGCAAAATGCACAGCATCGTCACATATCTGGGCATTTGCGATGGCGATTTGTCCCAGGGCTCCATGCGCTGCGACTGTAACGTTTCCTTGCGCCCCAAGGGCCAACAGGAATTTGGCACCCGTACCGAAATCAAAAACGTCAACTCCTTCCGTAACGTCGAACGGGCGATCGATGTCGAAATCGAACGTCAGATGGATGTATTGGAAGACGGCGGTACCATCACTCAGGAAACCCGCCTCTACGACGCCGACAAAAACGAAACCCGCTCCATGCGCTCCAAGGAAGTGGAAAATGACTACCGCTACTTCCCTTGCCCCGATCTGTTACCCATCATTATTGATGATGACTACATCGAAGCCGTACGCAGCACTCTGCCCGAACTGCCCGACGCCAAGCGCAAGCGTTTTATCGAAAGCCACCAGCTGTCAGCCAACGACGCAGCGGTTCTGGCTTCCAGTCGTACACTGGCCGATTATTTTGAAATCGCAGCACAAGCAGCCAACGACTACCAACTCGCCGCCAACTGGGTGCAAGGTGATGTCTCCGCCACCCTCAACCGGCTGGAAATCGACATCAGCGAACTGCCTGTCAACGCCGAGCAACTGGGCCGTATCCTGCAACTGATCAAGGACAACACCCTCAACAACGGCGGCGCCAAGGAAGTATTCAACGCACTGGTGGCACTCGGAGAAGCAGGCAAAGCCGACAGCACAGTGGAAAAAGTCGACGCGCTGGTTGACTCCATGGGCCTGAAACAGGTGTCCGATACCGGTGCCATTGAAGCCATCGTTGCCGATGTACTGGCCAACAACCCGAAACTGGTGGAAGGCTACCTCAATACCCCGGTGGAAAAACGTGGCAAGGCCATGGGACCCTTTATTGGCCTGACCCGTAAAGCTGCCAAGGGGGTCAACCCGCAAGTGGTGATGGAAGTACTGAAGAAAAAGCTGGAAGAGTTGGGGTAACGTTTTGGTGCACCAGACGTTCGGATACGGACGTCTGGGCTGTTTGAATAACAGAGCAACCTTAGATATCAGAAAGAATATCAACAAATTAAGTGAATCAATTCAGACCCCATCTGGCAGTGCTCATTAAAAAGGAGCGAGTTGCCGGTTGAGATTAAAGGCGACCAAACCTTTGATCGACACCAACAAGGTAACTCGCATGATCCATCGTAACGAACGAATCATTCGACACAAAGTCGGCTTGCTTACCCTGGCCACAGAACTCGGCAACGTCACCGAAGCTTACCAAACAACCATGGACGTATCCCGGGATTACGGCACTGGAAGGGCTACCGACGGGTCTGGACGAATGATGGTATCAGCCCTCTCGCAGCAGAAGAAAAACTTAAAACCGTGTCCGGAATCAGTTGGCCACTACACGGCCTCAACCTTCAAACCATCGCAGCCACCAGAGTATTTCACGTTACATGGTCCCGGTTTCGGCTTCACCCACAACGCACTGTCTTTCAAATCCGAACAATCCAGACCATCCAATTGATATACAATTTGTATATGTTTTGTAGTGTCAGAGGCTGATCTCAATTTTCGGCCAGGAGGATGTCAACGTTATGGGTATCGTTAAAATATCGGAAGAACTGCACGAGGAAATCCGTGAGACCAGTGCTGTGATGGCGCGGTCGATCAATTCGCAGGCGGAGTACTGGATCAAGATAGGGATGCTGGCGGAATTTTACCCCGATCTCACTTACGCCCAGTTAACCCGCAAGTTATTGACCACAAATGAGTTGCCGTTGGCGACTCTGAAATCTGAATGCAAGGCCGACATCCAGCGTCAGCAAGAGGCCTGCTAATGAACGCCATGGTAAAAACCCCGGCAGAAATCGGGCTGATGCGTGAGTCCGGCCACTTGCTGGCACAGGTGTTTGCAATGCTGGATACCTTTGTGGTGGCTGGCATCAGCACCATGGATATCAATCTGAAGGTCGAGTCCTTTATTGAGAACGAGTTGAACGCTCGTCCAGCCAGCCGGGGGCAGTATGATTTCCCCTACTGCCTGAATACGTCGATCAATCATGTGGTGTGCCACGGGGTACCGAAGGCCAGCCAGATTTTACGTAACGGCGATATCATCAACTGCGATATTACACTGGAGAAAAATGGCTTTATCGCTGACTCCAGCAAGATGTATTGCATTGGCAAGATTACGCCAATGGCGCGTCGTCTGGTTGAGACAACTTACGAAGCGATGTGGGCCGGTATCCGGACCGTAAAACCCGGGGTGACGCTAGGCGATATTGGCCATGCGGTTCAGCAAGTGGCTGAAAAAGCCGGTTACAGTGTGGTGCGGGAATATTGTGGTCACGGCATTGGCCGCGAGATGCACGAAGAGCCTCAGGTCACACATTATGGCAAGCCCGGCATAGGGATGGCGCTGGCCGCCGGGATGACCTTCACCATTGAGCCGATGATCAATCAGGGTAGTCATAAACTGAAGCATATGAAAGACGGCTGGACGGTAATTACCCGCGACAAGAAGCTGTCGGCCCAGTGGGAACATACCATTGCCGTGACTGCCGATGGTTACGAAGTACTGACGCTGAGGGAAGAAGAAAAAACACTTCATACCACAGAATAGCTGGAATACCCTGCTGGCCCTATCATCAGCCACCCATAAAAAAACCGCCCGAAGGCGGTTTTTTTATGCATCCGATGTTTCACTTCAAACATCTCGAACACGCGTCAGATCACTTCACTACTTTTAGCGAAGGACGACCAGCACCGGCTTTTTTCTCTGGCTCGACTTGCTTCGGTTTGGGCGGCTCTGGTGGATTATTCGGATCAGGAGCACCCGCTTCTGAACCAAATACCATACCTTGACCGTTTTCCTTGGCGTATATCGCCAGAATGGCCACGGTGGGCACGTATACCGACATGGGTACACCGCCAAAGCGGGCATTAAAGGACAATCCCTGATCATCGATCAACAGGTTCTGAACTGCCGTCATACTGATGTTCAGTACGATTTGGCCTTTATTCACATAATCCTGAGGCACCTGAACCCCAGCCAGTGAGGCATCTACCAATACATAGGGTGTGCACTGATTATCGAGGATCCACTCGTTCAGGGCGCGTACCAGGTAAGGTCGGCTTGGGGTCATTGTTTCCATTATTCGTGCATTTCCCGTTCGGCTTCGGTCAGGCTGGCCTGGAACGATTCACGATCGAACAGGCGTTCCATGTATTGCAGCAGTGGCTTGCACTGACGCTCTGGCAGTTCTATGCCCAACACCGGCAAACGCCACAGGATAGGGGCAACGCAGCAATCCACAATGGAGAAGTCGTCACTCATGAAATATGACATTTCGGCAAAAATGGGGGCCGTGCTGACCAGGCTTTCGGTCAATGCCTTGCGCGCTTCTTCAACGCCATCGCCTCCAGCCAGGATCGTGCCGACCAGGCCACACCAATCTTTCTCGATGCGTTTGATCCACAACCGGCTTTCTGCACGTGCGACAGGGTAAACAGGCAACAGTGGAGGATGAGGAAAACGCTCGTCGAGGTATTCCATCATGATGTTCGGGTCTTCGTAGAGAGTCAGCTCCCGATCCACCAGAGTTGGCAGGGTGTTGTAAGGGTTCAGGGATGTCAGATCTTCGGGCAGGTTGTCCGGGTCCACATCCATAATTTCGACGGCGACACCTTTTTCAGCCAGTACGATACGTACACGATGGCTGAAATGATCCTTGGCATCGGAATAAAACGTCATGGTAGAGCGTTTCGCTACAACCCCCATAATTTCCTCACTCGCTAAAAAATTCAATTACCTAAAAACAAAGATAGCCCGGCCGCATAAACGGCCAGGCTAGCGTCAAAATACCGGGCGATTAATGCACGTCGCGCCAGTATTCCTTGTTCAACATGTACACAGGTACAAAGAAGATTGCCAGGAACAACAGTACCCACCAACCCAGTCTTTCACGCTCAACCGCAATCGGCTCAGCGGAGTAAGTCATGAAGTTCACCAGATCAAAGATCAGATCATCATACTCAGCAACACTCAGAGTGCCTGGCTCTGCCAGATATAACACATCTTCGTGCTCTTCGGTGATTTCCTGACCCGTCAATGTGTCATAACCCACAGCAACCGGAGCAGTACCTTTGTGCTGGAGACCCTGCAGATCAGCCAGCACATGAGGCATACCCACATCTTTGAAGACCGTGTTATTCACACCCCATGGACGGCTTGGGTCGACATAAAAGCTGCGTAAGTAGGTATACAGCCAATCTGGACGACGTACCCGAGCGACCAGAGTCAGATCCGGTGGCGCTGCACCAAACCAGACTTTGGAATCTTCCGTACGCATGGCGATAGTCGCCAGTGCACCGAATTTCTTGTCGGTATCAAATACCAGGTTTTCCATCATCAGCTCTTCTGGAATATCCAGGTCACTGGCTATGCGGTTAAACCGGGCATGTTCCATCGAGTGACAACCCATGCAGTAGTTCATGAAGGTCTGGGCACCACGTTGAAGTGATGCCTTGTCCGTCAGATCGGTCAGGTGCTTGTCTAGATGCACACCTTCACTGGACGCCATTGCAACTGCAGGAAGCAGTGCAGCAATCAATGCAAATAACGTTTTCATTAGTGGCCTCCTGTTACGCGTTCTGGCACTGGTTTGGTTTTTTCCATACGAGTATAGAAAGGCATCAACAAGAAGAAACCGAAGTAGATAAACGATGAAGCACGAGCCAGGAAGGTATTCAGTTCATTGGTTGGTTGAGTACCCAGCCAGGTCAACAGAATAAAGGCGACGGCAAACACCAGAATAAAGGTTCTGCTCATCCAGCCTTTATAGCGCCAGCTGCGCACAGGACTGCGATCCAGCCACGGCAGTACAAACAGTACTGCAATGGCAGCACCCATCGCGGCAACACCCAGCAGCTTGTCGGGTACAGCACGCAAAATCGCGTAGAAGGCACCAAAGTACCAGACAGGGGCAATATGCTCCGGTGTTTTCAGACCGTTAGCCGGTTCAAAGTTGGCATACTCCAACATGAAACCGCCGCCTTCCGGGAAGAAGAACATGACCGTACAGAACACCATCAGGAAGACCACAATACCGACCAGGTCGTGTACTGAGTAATAAGGGTGGAATGGCACGCCATCCAGAGGAACCCCGTTTTCGTCTTTCAGTTTTTTGATATCGATGCCGTCAGGGTTGTTGGAACCCACTTCGTGCAGGGCCAGCAAGTGCATCACCACCAGACCAACAATCACCAGTGGCACAGCCACTACGTGCAAGGCAAAGAAACGGTTCAGTGTTGCACCAGAGATCAGGAAGTCACCACGAATCCATTCAGTCAGTTCGTTACCGTAAGGCAGAACAGAGAACAGCGAGATAATGACCTGAGCACCCCAGTAAGACATTTGTCCCCATGGCAGTACATAACCCATAAAGGCTTCTGCCATCAGAGCCAGATAGATGGCCATACCGAAGATCCAGATCAATTCACGTGGTTTCTGGTAGGAACCATACAGAATCGCCCGCATCATATGCAGATACACCGCGATAAAGAAGAAAGTTGCACCGGTCGAATGCATATAACGAATCAGCCAACCCCACTCGACATCACGCATGATGTATTCAACCGAGGCGAATGCGGCATCGGCACTTGGGGTGAAGTTCATGGTCAGCCAGACACCGGTCAGAATCTGGTTAACCAGCATCAGCATCGACAGTACGCCGAAGAAATACCAGAAGTTGAAGTTCTTCGGAGCATAGTACTTCGACATATGCTTTTCATAGGTGCTGGTAACCGGCAAGCGGTCATCAACCCAACCCATCAGGGTGTTTTGCTTGTTACTCATCAGGCGTTCTCCTCATCCACACCGACTACAACCACATTGGCACTTTCATAGCTGTGCGGTGGAATTTCCAGGTTGGACGCAGCCGGAGATCCCTGAAAAACACGACCAGACAGATCAAAACGAGAACCGTGACATGGGCAGAACCAACCGCCAGGCCAGTTTGCATCAAACTGTTGGGGTTGAACTTCGCCAAAGTACTTGGGAGCACACCCCAAGTGGGTACAAACACCCAGCACAACCAGTACTTCCGGTTTGCGTGAGCGATTGATGTTATCAGCGTAGGCTGGTTGCTGAGCCTTGTTGCTGTTATCCGGATCTTTCAGTCGGTCATTGTGCTCTGGAAGATTTTCCAGCATGTCGTCTGTACGACGCACAACGTATACCGGCTTACCACGCCATTCGGCTGTCAGCATCGAACCTGGTTCGATCTTGCTGACATCGATCTTGGCCGGAGCGCCTGCCGCTTTCGCCTTTTCACTTGGAACCCAAGATTTGACGAAGGGTACAGCGACGAAGCCAGCACCAACCGCGCCGACAGCAGAAGTCACGCCCACCAGCAGGGTGCGCCGACCTTTATTAACGCCGTCTTGACTCATTACCATCTTCTCCCATCATTAAAATTCTTTTCTGCCGCGAGGTCGTTTGCCTGAGAGGGACTACGGTCGGCAGACCCGGCGTAGAATGCAGAGCGGCGCACATAGTAAAGAAATTGAGGATTTGAAACAACCGGGAAGACATACCCACTGTAGGGATATAAAAACAAAAAAAGCGTCCATTGACATAAGCCAAGGGACGCTTTTTTTTGTAAGCAATAAATCGCTTAACGTTTGGAGAACTGCGGCTTCTTACGTGCTTTACGCAGGCCGACTTTCTTACGTTCAACCTCACGAGCATCACGAGTAACGTAACCCGCGGCACGAAGTGATGGACGTAGCGTTTCGTCGTATTGCATCAGGGCACGAGTAATGCCGTGACGGATAGCACCCGCCTGACCATTACCACCACCGCCGTTAACATTCACGACAATGTCAAACTTCTCCAGACTTTCAGTCAATTCCAGAGGCTGACGGACAACCATACGAGCAGTTTCACGACCGAAGTACTCTTCCAGTGTGCGCTTGTTGATTACGATAGAGCCAGTACCTGGACGCAAGAAAACGCGAGCAGTAGACGTCTTGCGACGACCGGTACCGTAGTATTGAGTTACGGCCATATTATTCTCCCAGCTTCAGTTCTTGAGGCTGCTGAGCGGTGTGTGGATGCTCGCTACCTGCGTAAACTTTCATTTTCTTGAACATGGCGCGTCCAAGAGGATTCTTGGGCAGCATGCCTTTAACTGCCAGTTCGATTACGTCCTGAGGCTTGTAGTCGATCAGCTTTTCAAAAGAGATCGATTTCAGACCACCAGGATAACCGGTGTGGCGGTAATACATTTTATCGCTGGTTTTTTTACCAGTGACTTTTACTTTTTCAGCATTGATCACGACGATATAATCGCCGGTATCAACGTGTGGTGTGTATTCTGGCTTGTGCTTGCCTCTCAAACGGCGAGCAACCTCGGTGGCCAGGCGACCCAGCGTCTGATCAGCTGCATCAACAACAAACCATTCACGTTTTACGGCTTCGGGTTTTGCGCTGTAAGTTTTCATCAAATTCTCGCCTTCAAGGGCATGTTGATCAGAAAAGAGGGCGGCATTCTACAGGACGGTTATTACCCACGCAACCACCTGTGTATTTTTAACACAGTCAATCGCGGATCAGCCGTCACGACACGAGTGCCAGAATGAGCCGTCTTTTCATAAAGGGGCGCGGATTGTATCTTTAGTGCAGAAAACAGTCCACTTAAAAATGGATTATCTACGGATTTTTATTGTCCACAGCACAGATTGGCTTCGTCCATACAAGACCGGCATGGCCTTGTCTATCCATCGCCCAAGAACCGACTCCGTGCCGTTATGAGCGGCGACGGAGAACATGGGCGGTTACAGAGGGCATCCCTGCGCACAATGAATTAATGCTCACGGGTTGAGCGGAATTCAACATCGGGCCAGCGATCCTGAATAAGACTTAGGTTCACCCGTGTCGGAGCGATATACGTCAGATAGCCGCCACCATCAA
Organism: Oceanobacter sp. 5_MG-2023; assembly: GCF_030548165.1. NCBI lineage: Bacteria > Pseudomonadati > Pseudomonadota > Gammaproteobacteria > Oceanospirillales > Oceanospirillaceae > Oceanobacter > Oceanobacter sp. 5_MG-2023. The sequence continues at coordinate 137,207 of NZ_JAUORS010000007.1, forward strand.
TAGCCAGATTATCGACGGCCTTGCGTTTAAAGTCTTCCAGCATTTTACTGTCGTTGCAGTACACCCAGCGGGCGGTATTCACACTGACCGGCTCGTAAATACATTCAACCTTGTATTCGTCCCGCAAGCGCTGCTGTACAACATCAAACTGCAGTACCCCGACAGCCCCCAGAATCAGGTCATTGTTGTTGATTGGCATAAACAGCTGGGTCGCCCCTTCTTCCGATAACTGCTGCAGGCCTTTTTGCAGCTGCTTCATCTTCAGAGGGTCTTTCAGTCGTACGCGCTTGAACAACTCCGGAGCAAAATGCGGGATACCGGTAAACCGCATGTCATGGCCTTGCGTAAAGGTATCACCAATCTGGATGGTGCCATGGTTGTGCAGACCGATAATATCGCCAGAAATAGCCTCTTCGACCTGACTGCGGTCCCCGGCCAGGAAGGTGACCGCATCCGCGACCTTGATGTCCTTGCCGATGCGGGTATGGCGCATCTTCATGCCTTTGCTGTAAGTCCCGGAGCACACTCGCATAAAAGCAATACGGTCACGGTGTTTCGGGTCCATATTCGCCTGGATTTTGAAAATAAAGCCGGAAAAGGCTTCTTCTGTTGGCTCGACAGTGCGCTCGTTGGTTTCCCGTGCAATCGGGGCCGGTGCCCACTCAACAAAATAGTTGAGCATTTCCCGCACGCCGAAGTTTGACAGCGCCGTACCAAAAAACACCGGTGTCATTTTGCCTTCGCGGTATTCATCCAGATCAAATTCATAACTGGCACCCCGCACCAGCTCGATTTCATCAATCAGCTCCGTTACCAGTTCTTCACCCAGCAAGGCCAGCGCTTCAGCCGACTCAATCCCCTGAATCCGGGTATCATCCGGGACAATGCTCGCTTGCCCTGGCTGGAACACATGAATGGTGTCGGTGACCAGGTTGTACACCCCCTTGAACGCCTTACCCATGCCGATTGGCCAGGTAACGGGGGCACACTTGATCTTCAGAATGGTTTCGATTTCGTCCAGCACTTCAATGTGATCGCGAACTTCGCGATCCATTTTGTTGATAAAGGTAAAAATCGGGGTATCCCGCAAACGGCATACTTCCATCAGCTTGATGGTCCGATCCTCAACACCTTTCGCGCCGTCGATCACCATTAAGACTGAATCCACGGCGGTCAGGGTACGGTAGGTATCTTCCGAGAAATCTTCGTGCCCTGGAGTATCCAGCAGGTTGACCATGCAGTCCCGATAAGGAAACTGCATCACCGACGTGGTGATCGAGATGCCCCGGTCTTGCTCCATCTGCATCCAGTCCGATGTGGCCATACGGCCCGTCTTTTTGCCTTTTACAGTACCGGCCAACTGAATGGCGTTTCCGAACAGCAACAGCTTTTCAGTAATCGTGGTTTTACCCGCATCCGGGTGGGAGATGATGGCGAAAGTACGACGTGTCGAGACTTCCTGAGAGATACTAGACATAGACATCCGGTTATTGTGGCTACAGCCCTGGCACAGCACGCCACAGCGACTTGAAAATAGAACAGGCGCTATTTTCACCAATCAATGGAAAATCCACAACCGAAAGCTATTAACCTGGACAAGATTCCTGGAACGCCGACCGGCGACACGGATGTTCTCCCCTCTCCACGACCCCACCCGTGATACAGAATAATGAGGTAATACTTCAAAGTGGATTACCGGGATTGCTGTCAGCATCACTCAACCCCTTGGCCGATCTTGGGCCAGGTTGGTGCTGTGGCCGGATAATGGAATTCTTTATATTAACCCACGCTTCAAACCAAGCGACACGTATCAAGAAACACTCAGCAAGAAACCCCAACCTTACAATAATTCCAAAGCACAAAATAACTTCAAATTATAAAACGGATATTATTCTGAAAATAACACCCATTAAACGTCAACCAACGTTCTAATTTGGATATAAAAAACAACTAACATCATCTTATGTAAGAAAGTGCAAATATATGAAAACAAGTTTATCAAAAATCTGACACTTTAAACTTGTGTATAAAATCCGTTTTCAAAAATCCAGAGCCGCCTCTTCTCCAAAAAACAAACCGATCAAAAAACAATTAACGATACGACTTGTAAATACTTATAAAAATATCTGACCAACCGAACAGGTAATTACATTGCCAGCAACATGCAAGATTTAAAAATATAAATTTCAAGACGACTCAACCGCGAGGAAAATTCACTGACAGAATAAAATAAAAAACACCTGAATACAGTCGAAGGGAAATTCAGGACTTATAATGCAAGCGAACTTGCATCAGCCCAGGATATTCACTTCTTCCATATTCAGACGTTCTTTTCAAGCGGACTCTATGAGTTATTATTATTGAATCAGTCTATTCTTATTGCTCAGTCGTCAGCTCTGGCGTATTAACAGGAGCCTGGCGAGGGTTAACCTGTTCCTGATAGCTGTATGCCAGTTTAATCAGAGTGGCCTCATCAAATTCCCGACCCAACATTTCCATACCAATAGGCATTGCAGGATCATCATCCGTCATACCAGCAGGCATGCTCAACGCAGGGAACAAAGAGAACGGGCTCAGACGGTTATTTCGTCCAGCACTCGGTGAACCACCCAAGTCTCCGGCTTCACCGGTCAAGCTTGGGTACAGTAATACGTCATACGCTTCGCCCAGGCTGTTACCTTCGTCATCCACATTGTTCAGTGCTTTTAACAAGCTGGTACGGACAACAACAGGCCGCTCAACTGTGTTCAGGGTATACACTTCTTGCTGTTCGTCTGTCAGGTTATCCAGATCAATCGTGCCACGATATTCCAGTGAGGACTTGTAGTTCTCAAGGTAGCCATTGCTGTCGATCAGTCCTTGGTAGGTTGTAATGTGCCCATCAACCGACGTGGTCCAGCTGTTCAGGTAGCTGACCAGGTCGTGCTGGAACTCATAGCTGGACATGGAGGCGTAGTCATAAAGAATCGACTCCAGGTTATCAATGGTCACTTCTTCAACCGTGGCTCCAGCCGCTTCCATCGCTGCAATCGCACTGTCCATCAGAGCGTTGACGTTTTCGTTATCGCCGAACAAGTCACGATCGATGGCAATACGAGCGCCATTCAGACCATCAGCATCCAGGTAGTCGGTATAGGTTTCCGGCACACCCGTCACTGACAGGTATTCTTCTTCACTGCTAATGGCAGCCGCATCAATTTCAAAGCTGACGCGCTGATTGGCATATTCAGAATCATCAAACCCAACCATGACATCCATCATCAAGGCACAATCTTCAACAGTACGGCAGATCGGGCCACCGGTATCCTGCCAGGAAGCCAATGGCATGATGCCGTCCTGGCTGACCAAGCGCATGGATGGGCGAATACCGACCAGGCCACCCAGGCTGGCAGGTACCCGGATAGACCCTCCCGTATCACTGCCTGTCCCTACCATTGCCAAGCTGGATGCAATGGCAGCACCGGTACCACTGGATGAGCCACCCGCACCTTTGGTTTGGTCATACGCGTTTTTAACCAGGCCTCGGACCGAGCTTTCGCCCGTATATCCAAAGGCAAACTCATCCATATTGGCCTTGCCCAGAACAATAGCACCGGCGTCACGCATCTTGCCAATGGTGTAAGCATCACTGACGGGACGGTTATACTGGAATGCCAATGCGCCACCAGTGGTTGGCATTTCAGCAGTATTAAAGTTGTCTTTTGGCAAAACAGGAACACAATAAAGGGAGCCATCAATACCATCGTCTTCAAATGCCAGATCTTTTGCACGAGCTTCATCAAGAGCAGATGAGTTAATCGCAATGACACTGTTCAATTCAACATCGGTACCTTCATCGTCATAGGTATTAATACGTTCAATATACCCTTCAACGACTTCTTCACAGGTAATACCGCCAGTAGCAAGAGAAGTATGCAAACTTTCGATGGTCGCTTCAGTAAATGAAAAAGCAACCGGAACCACCTCATCATCATCGCTGTCAGATCCATCACAGCCGCTGAGAATTACTGAAAAGGTAAGTACCGCACCAGCCAATTTTTTCATTTGGAACATAAATATCTCCGCAATTGTTTTTGTATTTCCTTCTGTATTGGCACTCGCCAATAATATCCTTCTGGCCGATCTATAATCATTTATCGTGCCACACCGATCATCTCTAAAAAAAATGTCGATTTTGTCGAAAATAAAATGACGAACGTAATTTGAATAACAAAAAAAACACAGAAAAAACTATTTTCACAAATAAAAACATGGCCCCGCATTTGAAATCATGATGCTTATACGTTATCAGGGCCGTCGTTTACTATAATGCTCAACTAAATATATCCATACTTTATTTGATGACTTTATTTTGGTGCAATAAAAATTCTATCGCACATTATTATGGCACCTCCCGGCACCTGTTTTTGAAAAGTTGAAATCACTACCATCACCTCGAGTCATGACCCCAACAGCCAGGCAGTCACAGAAACCAAAGTGAATATGTAACCGAGCATCCGATTCAGTTGTCGGGAATAAATAGAGGGAGGAGGGGAAGAAAAGAGAAAAGGTGAGAAAGGGGAAAAGGTAAGAAAGGGAGAACTCGATGAATCTTGAGGCGCCGCTGGCGGCGCCCTTTCACTGAGCACTATAAAAAGAGGGAGTCTCATCCAATGAGACAGCGCCCTCCAGGGCCGGGGCAACACCAAAGGCAACATACAGCTCGACCAAGGCCTGGATATGTTTCTGGCGCTGCACCACCAAGCTGTCTCTGGCGTTGAAGAAAGTGCGCTGGGCATTAAGCAAATCGGAAAAGTCCGTATCGCCATATTGGTAACGAATGTCAGCCAGTGCCAGCAACTCCTGATTATTTTCCAGGGTATCAACCGCAAGTTCAGTCTGCTGACGCTCATAATCAACCGCTTCCATGGCATCCAGTGTTTCTTGCATGGCATCGATAACAATACGGCGGTATTCCAACCGGGCAACGGCTTCTTCTACTTCGGCCTCAGCTACCGCCGCAGCCTTGCTGCCTGCATCAAACAGCGTGACCGACAAGGCTTCTGTCAGACTCAAGGTCCAGTTCCCGGCCAAGGACATTAAATCCGCTGGTGACAACCCGGCACTGAGGCTAAGACTGGGCCAGCGATCACTTTCGGCCAGATAGATATCTTGATGACGTTGGCGCAATGCCAACTCCGACGCGACGATATCCGGCCTTTGGGTTAACAGCTCAGCGGGCTGCACACTCGCCACCCGTGGAATCTGCAATTGGTCAAAATGTTCGTCACCCAGATGAATTTGCAGATTGGATCGGCCCAGTAAAGCTGCCAACGCTCGTTGATTGACCGCCAGCTGTTGCTGTAACGACACCGCACTACCCAGTAATGACAAGGTGGTATTACGTTGTTGCGCCATTTCGATGCCACTGGCATCACCGGCATCAAAACGGATCTGTACCAGTGACTCCATTTCCCGGCTGGCTTGCAGATTCTGCTGCGCCAGCTGTAAGCGAGCCTTGGTTGATAGCCAGTCCAGGTATTGCGTTACCAGATTACTCTGTAGCGTGATGCGGGCACTGGCCAGGTCCACTTCTGCGGCCACTACGTCCAGCTCTGCCTGTTCGATCAATGTCCCCCGCCGCTGCCATAAGTCAACGGTGTAACTGGCTGACAGATTCAATCCCGTACTGTTACTGCGTCCACTGGCATCATTCAATGCCTGCTTCTGACTGGCAGAAGCGCTGGCAGACAGTGTCGGCCAGAGATCGGCATTTTCGCCATCCAGTGCAGCGCTGGCTTTGCTTATACGCAGCAAGGCCTGACGCACATCGATATTATCCAGTTGCGCTTCATCCATCAGCCGGTTCAGCTGCGGCGAACCTAACTGTGCCCACCACTGATGTTGTAATTGCCCGACGTGCAAGGCCTGCTTGGTCTGTTGTTCATTGGCTGCCATATCAGGTAATGCCACGACTTCCGGCTCAAACCGCTGTGGCCCGGCGCAACCACCAGCCGCCAGCATCGCAGCCAGAGCGGTAATTTTCATGGCCATCATGTATGACCCCGAATGCAATCTACTCACTTAATCCTCCGCCAATGCGTCAATCGGGTTCAAACGGGAAGCCTTGCGTGCCGGAGCATGACCAAACACCAGCCCGACCAGCAGCGCCGACGCAAATGCCATCAATGGCGGTGCCCAGGAAAAGGCCACAGCAACATTCATTTGTCCCATGATCAAAGCGATAGAGCCGCCCAGCATCAACCCCACAACCCCGCCCAGACAGCAGACCACCAATGCTTCAATATTGAACTGTTGCAGAATGTCACTGGGTTTGGCCCCGGTAGCGATCCGCAAGCCGATTTCCCGTCGACGTTCCGACACACTGACCAGCATGATATTCATCACCCCGATACCACCAACAAATAACGAAATAGCCGCAACAGAGCCTAACAACCAGGTCAGGGTATCCTGGGTTTCTGAAATGGCTTCAATCAGGGAGGCGGTGTTACGTACGGTGAAATCTTCACTGCCATGCCGGGCAGTCAGGAGTTGGGTGACTTCGGCTTCGACCTGATCAATGCTGTCGGTGTCCTCAACCTTGACGGTAATGGAGCTCAGGTATTCACGGCCAAAAATCCGCACCATACCGGTCGAGAGCGGCACCAGCACCTCTTCATCCATGTCATTACCTCCGGCCGTAGCCCCTTTGGCCTCCAGCACGCCGACAATCAGATACATGCCATTTTTCATAAACACGTATTGGCCAATCGGGTTTTCGCCATTCACAAACAGTTGATCCACAATGGTTTGCCCAACCACCAGCAGTGGAGCCAGTGAATCCATATCCGCACTGGTAAAGAAGGTGCCTTGCGATAACTGCCAATCTTTCACCCGCAGGTAGTCTTCCGTGGTTGCCCGGATACGCCCGGAATAATCACGATTGCCAAAACGGATGGTGGCATTGGAATTACGCTCTGGAGAGACCACTTCGACACCGGGCAATTCAGCCAATAGCGCAGCATCCTCACGGCTCAGCGTGGCAGTAGCACCCGAGTTGCGATTATTGGCACCGCCGGGGCGAATCAGTAACAGATTGGTGCCCATCGATTCAATACGATCCAGCACTTGCTGTTTGCCCCCTTCACCAATGGCCATCATGGCCACTACGGCAGCGACGCCAATCACAATGCCCAACAAGGTCAGCAGCGTACGAAACCAGTTGTTTTTTAATGATTGTAACGCCGTCATCACCGATACCAGTGCACTGACCGAAGGGTATGACTGCAGAGGTGGTGGATTGACGGTCTCAGGGACTGGTGTTGGTGAATGATTCTCTTCATCACTGTCTGACAGAATGCGGCCATCGTGGATCTGGATCTGACGTCTGGCCGCTGCGGCAACCTCGGCATCATGGGTAATCAGAATCACTGTCACCCCTTCAGCATTCAGCTGACGGAGCATGTCCAGCACCTGGACACCGGTTGCACTATCCAGAGCACCGGTGGGTTCATCTGCCAGAATCACATCTGCGCCGTTGATCATCGCCCGGGCGATGGAAACTCGCTGTTGCTGCCCGCCCGATAGCTCCGCCGGAGTGTGCTGCATACGCTCGGCCACGCCAAGCTTATCGAGTAATGCTGCCGCGCGCTGGTGACGAGCCTCTTTCGGGGTGTGGGCATACACGGACGGCAAGGCGACGTTTTCCTGGGCAGTCAGGTTGGCCAACAACTGATAACGCTGAAAAACAAAGCCAAAGGTTTTGAGTCGCAATGCAGCCAGTTGATCGGGAGACAGACTGTTTACATCATGTCCATTCACCCGATATTCACCCGAGGTTGGATGATCAAGGCAGCCGAGAATATTCATCAGTGTTGATTTGCCCGATCCGGATTGCCCCATCACCGCAACAAATTCACCACGCCGAATGGTCAGGCTGACGTTATCCAATGCTTTGACGACAACATCTCCAGCCTGGTAATAGCGGCATACGCCACGCAATGAGATCAATTCATGCTGTGGTCTGGTATTGGGTTCAGCCACCACGTCGGCCTCCCATGCCGCCACCCATACCACCACCGGGAGGGCCTGGACGGTCATTACCAGTCATGCTTCTCGCCTCTGTGGTGGTCTGTTTTTGTTGGCTGCCGGTAATTAACAGCGCGCCTTCGTCCAGACCAGAACGAATTTCGGCATGAGTACGGCTCTGAACCCCTAATTCAACCGGCACACGTTCGACACCATTGGCACCGGCAATCCGGGCAAATGCGCCATTACGGCCGTTACGAATGGCCGCTACAGGCGCAACCAGCACATGACTGGCCGCCCCTTCAACAAAAAACACCTTGGTGGTCATCGAGTCCATCAAACGGCCATTATCATTAGCCACATCCACCAGCACCTGATACAGCACAACATCATTCACTTCTTCCGGTGTTGGCAAGATCTGCCGGACGGTCGACCAGCGGTAGCGATTGGGATTCCCCAGGGTGGCAAATTTGACGTCCATACCACGACGAAGCTTGGGAACGTCTGCTTCCGATACTTCAGTGCGTAGTGTCATCACTGACAGATCCGATATTTGCAGTACGGTCGGGGCACTGTTCGTGGCATTCAAGGTCTGGCCTTCGCGCACATCAATACTGGCGACGGTGCCATCGATCGGGGCATAGATCCGGGTGTAACCCAGCGAAACCTTATCGGCTTCCAGTGCCGCGGCATTTGCTTTGATTTCGGCTTTCTGGGCGGTTATTTTGGCTTTGAGTATTTTCACATTGGTGCGGCTTTCAAACAGCGCGTCTTCGCTGATCGCCTTGCGGGCGTACAGCCCTTCGTTACGCTTCAGCCGTAACATTTCCAATTCCAGCTCGGCTTCCTGTTGCGTCAACTGGGCTTTCAGGTTTTCCAGCCCGGCTTCCGCCGTTTGTACATTCAGTTCAAATACCGAGGCGTCAATTTCTGCCAATAACTGGCCTTTCTTGACCACTTCACCTTCTTCAACCATCAAGTGTTTGATCTGGCCAGATACCTGAGCACCAACTTCAACGTAATTTTTGGGTTCCAGCGTGCCGGTAGCTGCGACACTCTGCTCAATATCACCATAACGCAGCGGTTCAACCAACCAGTCTTGTGATTCATCGTTTTCGACCAGTAGCCACCAGTAGGCAGCAGCCCCCAGCAAACAGCCCAGAACAACGACCCACAGCAACAGAGAGAGCCAACGCCGGGGGCGTGAGGTGGTGGTGAATTGCGTCATCCGTTGCGATTTCCTTAACTGTTTATGTATTCATAAGTCCGACAATCTTGCACCTGATACCGGGCTACGCGATTAAACACAAAATAATAATTAAATTGATTGTTATTTGCATTAATTTGCACTTCATTATTTTACCGAACATTCGAAAAAACAATGCACTGCACCGGCCCTCCGTAGTGACTCACTGGTCTTGCCAGTCAGGCAAAGGTATAGTCTGGGTTCTTCGCCGATGTCGTAAAATAACAACCGATCCATACCATTGCGCGTCCCTGTGTCCTTGCTACGAGGTTGGCTATGAGTCTTCTTGATCAAATCGGCGAGCAGTTGGAAAGCCTGAACAAGTCCGAACGCAAGGTCGCTGAAGTCATTCTTCAGGACCCCAAAAGCGCGACTCGCATGAGCATTTCAACACTGGCCAATGCATCGCTGGTCAGTGAACCTACCGTGAACCGCTTTTGCCGTAATTTCGAAACGTCCGGTTTCCCGGATTTCAAAATCCAGCTGGCTCAAAGCCTGGCAACCGGTACACCGTACGTCAGTCGCGATGTCGAGCAAGACGACAATACCGAGGAATACACCGACAAAATATTCACCTCGACCATTGCTGCGATGGAAAATGCGCGCAAGCATGTGAATTTGATGGCGATCGAAAAAGCCGTGGACATACTGATCCAGGCCAAGCAGATTGCATTTTTTGGTCTCGGCGCCTCAGGCCCGGTCGCGATGGATGCACAGCACAAGTTTTTCCGCTTCAATTTACCGGTGATGGCTTACGATGATGTGATGATGATGCGTATGGTCGCCGCAGCGGCTCATACTGGTGATGTGATTGTGGCGATTTCCTATACCGGCCGTACCCGTGACATGGTGGATATCGCCCGCATTGCCCGCAGTAATGGTGCCAGCGTGATTGGCCTCACTGCCGACCAGTCGCCACTGGCGGCTTCCAGTAGTGTGCACCTGTCCTTCCCGACCCCGGAAGACACGGATAAATACATGCCCATGACGTCACGGATTGTACAGCTGGTGTTACTGGATGTGCTGGCTACTGGCGTTACCTTACGCCGGGGCGTCGACTTCCATGCGCACTTGAAGAAGATCAAGGATAGCCTGAAAGCAACCCGCTACCCCGACCTGCCCACTCAACCCTGACACCTGTCCAGCGAATAATCCCCTTGCCGTATCCTTTAACTAACGCAGTGCCGGTTTGATAAATTTCAGTGTCATGCGGTCACTTTCCCCTATCTCCTGATAACGGTCGCGATCCTGATCACCCAGCCGGTATGACGGTGGCAAGGTCCAGACACCTTTGGGGTGACGGGTCGTATCGGCCGGATTGGCGTTGACTTCGCTGCTGGCAGCCAGTGTAAAGCCAACCTGTTGCGCCATACGAATTACATACGCCTGGTTCATATAGCCACTGCTCTGCTGATCAGCCAGTGGCCGGTCGGCAGCCAATCGATGCTCGACAACTCCCAGAATACCACCGGGTTTCAGCGCCCGATAAAACGTCTCGAAAGCCGCCAGTACCTGTTCATCACCACCCCGCATATACCAGTTGTGTACATTCCGGAAACTCAGCACCCGATCAGCGCTGCCATCGGGTGCAATGGCGTGGTCACTGCCCGGGGCAAAGACCGTCAGGGTTGTGCTGCCAAATGACCCCGGCTGGCTGGCCATTTTGGCCTCAAATCGCTCCCGGCTGTTGCGAAAATAGCCCACCGGGGAATCCGGATCAAAATGCGCCGCATAATACTGTCCTTGCTGAGCCAGAAATGGCCCCAGAATATCGGCATACCAGCCACCACCGGGCCATATTTCCACAACCGTCATATCGGCTTGTAGATCAAAAAAAGCCAGCGTCTCGGCAGGATGACGAAAGGCATCCCGCGGGCGATCATGCTGACGCACATCACTGGCCAGCACGGTGGCAAAATCCGCAGCGGACGCTGCTTTTACATCAGCCTGACTGACGGACACAACACTCGCCAGACTCACAACGATCAAACCATCCAGGCACCGGCGGCCCAACCTGAAAAACTGCTTTGCGTGATCCCGGACGGTATTGGCTTCTGACTGCATCGGTCGACATCCCTTGCTATCTATTATCTGTTGTTGGCCAATCGAGGTTATCCTGGCACAACGGTGCGAATGCCACGGCGTCATGGCGGCAGTATGATATCAGGGAGTTTACGGTTCACCCACACGGTTCACCCACACGGTTCACCCACACGGTTCACCCACACTCTGCCAGATCGCCCGCCGTCACCCGCTGAAATCATGCCTGGAGCACAGAGTCAGTCACTCGCAACCCGCTCTGACAGGTACCAGCTTTTTGGCCATCTGGATCAGGTAACGCCACCGACTCACCAGCAAGGCCGTGAAAATCAGCCCGCAGCCCAACATTTGTATCGGCGACATACGTTCGGCAAACCAGAAAGCCGCCAGAAATGCTGTCCAGACCGGCTCCAGTACCATAATCAGGGCTGCGGAGCTGGATGCGGTCTTACCCTGCGCCCAGGTCTGCAGAAAAAATCGCACACATGTCGCAATCAATGTACTGGCTAACACCCATAGCCAGATATCAACGGTCTGCGGCAGTTGCCATTCTTCCAGGATCAGCGACAACGGCAGCGCAACCAATCCCACCATGGTCAACTGCACCGATGTCAGGGCAATCGCAGGAATTGTGGCCGCCGCCCGACTGGTCAGGACAAATGTCAGAGAAAACATGCAGGCCGCCGCCAGATAACAAAATTCACCAAGGCCAAACACAAAGTTTCCATCCAGTGACAAACACCCCAGCCCGGTTGCCGCCAGCGGCAACGATACCCAGGTAGTCGACGGCGGGCGATCGCCAAACAGCAACACCACCAGCGGCACCATCACCACCCCGAGACAGGTCAGAAAGGCCCCGACTCCCATGTGCTGACCATTCTGTAATCCCATGATCCAGAAAGCGATCGCCATACCAAAGCAGGCTCCAGAGCGTAAAGCCCGCAGCCAGTCTGATGAACTCATGGCACGAATATCCTGACTGCCCACCAGTCCCACGATCATCCCGGCACTGACAAAACGGATAAAAATAAACGCCAGTGGAGCCATGCCCGCCAAGGCTTCCTTGGAAAAAATCCAGCCAGCGGCAGCCAGCAAAGTCACCAACACCAAGGCCAGATCAGCCTTGACGGATCCCACTTTATTCATCACAAAAACTCCAAATACCACACTCTGTTGTACACAAATCTAAAATAGAGACGCACTGTACTCGCAAACGAAGGCAGATGATTGTGCCAATTGCGGGATAATGATGGGTGCAGACACCTCGATAGGCGCATGGCCATTCATATACACTGCGACCAAATAACGCAGGGCAGATCATCCCGGGTAGAATCAAGCCAGACAGAATCCCTTATACTGACGGCCGATTACCCTTGGACACCGCTTTATTCATGCGCTCGCTGGCTTCTCCCTCTTCCGGACTCAATCAGGTACTGCAGCGACTGGCCCTGCTGCAGCTGGCCATCGCAACGGTATGGCTGTTATTTCTGAGTTATCTGCACTCTCAAGGTGTCGCCAACCTGGAGGCTGCCTGGGTACTGCTGGCGCTGTATTTACCGCTGCAAGTCTTCAGTCAGTGGCAAGTCACTCAAGGGGCCATCCAGGACTGGCAACTGTTTTTACACCTGTCTCTGGAGTGTCAGTTATTTACCGGACTGCTGTTTTTTACCGGTGGCGCCACCAATCCGCTCATTTCTTACTTTCTGGTACTGCTGGTGCTCGCCAGTTATGGCTTACCCTGGATACTGGCCATTTGGATGACAGCGTTATGTGTCGCCGACTACAGTTTGCTCAGTATCTGGTATCAGCCGTTGTTATTGCACCATGGTCACGCGATGAGCAGCGTATCGCTGGTCGACTGGCACTTGTCGGGGATGTGGCTCACCTTTGTGCTCAGTGCGCTGATTCTGGTGACGCTGATTCCACAACTGATCCGAACCCGCCAGCGCCAGCAGCAAGAAATCCAGCAACTGCGGGAGCAACAGCTCAAAAACGAACAGCTGGTGGGGATCGGTACACTGGCTGCCGGTACTGCTCACGAAATGGGCACGCCATTGATGACCATGGGAATGCTGCTCGACGACCTGATCGATAGCCAGACCGCAGCAGAAATCGAACCGGATCTGTCCTTGCTGCGGGAGCAGGTGAATCGTTGCCAGCATTCGTTACAGGAACTGGCTCGACAGGGACGTGAAGCCCGTGATGCACGACAACAACTCGCCAGCGACTGGCTCAAAAGCCAGCTACAGCGCTGGCAACTAAGCCAGCCCAACGCGGTATGGCAGCCATTTGAACACCATGGCTCGGCGCTGATTCATACCTCCCCACTGCTGGACCAGGCGTTATTAAACCTGCTGAACAATGCTGCCGAAGCAGGCCAACAACCCATCGAACTCCAGGCCAGGGAACAACAAGGCTATTGGATGCTGGATATTATCCAGCCTGATCCCCACGCCGCCGCTTCCCTGAGCCGTTACTCACCATACAACAGCAGCAAGCAGACCGGGCTGGGGATTGGCCTGTACCTCAGTAACGCCAGCGTTGAGCAATTTGGCGGCAATATTGAACTACAAGCCCTGCCTGACGGTGGCAGCCGTTGCACGCTCAGCTTGCCGATTTCCTTTTTACCGGAGCCACAATTATGACCTCGACCCAGTCTCTTCCTCGCATACTGGTGATTGACGATGATCTGCATTTCAGCCAGGTCTTGTGCCGCAGTCTGGAGCGACAGGGATTCAGCGCCCGACCGGCACACAACAGCAATGAAGCACTGGCTGCTCAAACCAGTTTCCAGCCACAATGGGCGACTCTGGATTTACGGATGGAGCAAGAATCCGGCCTGACCCTGATTCCCCGATTACTGCAACAACAGCCGGAGCTGACCATCGTTATGCTCACCGGTTATGCCAGTATCGCGACAGCGGTAGAAGCCATCAAATTGGGTGCACACAATTACCTGCACAAGCCCGTTACCCTGCAAGAGCTGGTCGCTGCCTTCAAAGACAACAACAGCTCCCATCCAGTCGATAGCTGCAGCGAACCGGCACAGGTGATGTCAGTGGATCAATTAGAGTGGGAGCACATCCAGCGAGTGCTGAATGAACATGACGGCAATGTATCCGCAACCGCCAGGGCATTGAATATGCACCGCCGCACACTACAGCGAAAATTACAGAAGTACGCCCCCAGGTAATCCTGGGGAGATGGTCAATTTCAGAGGCCGTACTGATGTTCCAGTGCGGTAATGGTGCCGTCTTCCTTTAAGCTGCCAAGGGCATTTTGCAGGCTCTGGAGAATCTCGTCGTCTGTCTCGGTATTAAACGCCAAGTACACAGGGGACGATTTTAATTCCAGCGCTATCTTTAATTCATCCAGATCCCCAGCTTCGGAAGCCTTGTAGGGACCAGCCAACACATCGGTTACCCACAAATCAATCGAGCCATTCTGCAAGCGCAACGGATTGGCCATGTCATCGCTAGCAATGGATACATTCATGCCTTCAGAAACCATTTGGCCGGTAAACGCATCTCCCTTATAACCGCCAATCGTATATCGTCGGGCATCCGACAGCCGATTCAGCTTGATGCCCGAATCCTCTTTCGCCATCAATGCGACCTTCATGGTCGTAATCGGGCCGACCCACTTGAATACCGACTCCCGCTCTTCGGTACGTACCGTACAGAACAAACCGTGGTTAACGCGACGCTGGACACGATCCATACCATAGCTCCAGTTACGCAGCTTCATGCGGTATTCAATACCCGCCTTGGCAAAAGTGGCTCGTATGATGTCGGTGCATAAACCACCAATGTCTTCAGATTTATGGGCATACCCCTGCATCGTCATGCTCATGTTATAGGGCGGATACTGTTCTGTAAGTAAGGTGATTTTTTCAGCGGCTGGCGCTACACAAGAAAATACCGAGAGTATGATCCCTGCGACTATCCCCATCCGGTTTTGTCCAATCATAGATGTGCCTCTAATATCGGTTGTTTGATGCGATAATCTTTCTGAAACCAGGCCAGCTGATTCACTCTGAACCTTCTGAGTATGCCGAACACCAGTAGCCTGCTGATTTTTCTTCGCCTTGGCTCAAGACTGGCCAAGATCAAGGGGCAACCAGACGGTGCAAGGCAGCGACAAAGCGAGAAACAGAACAAGGGGAAATCAGCATTAACATTCGGCCGCAGCAACACAGCGCCTAATTTCTGGCCAAACCCTGGCGTCATCTACCCTGTTACAACGCTTGGGACCCTGGTCGAGCCATTGGATATGGAAAATTACCGTACACCATAACGGTTCAATATTGCGGCGAGAGTCATACTTTTTTATTACAAATAGAACAATTTTCAGACTAAGTGTTTAGTAATTAATTGGTCATGATTTCATCAAAAATTGCAATGATTCTGGCTCGGCGAGCCATCAGGTGCGGGAATGAGGGCGGTTGCCTACACAGCGGGGTGAACGGTTCGGGATGACAGTGCATCAACCATCTATTTGAAATAAGACTCTTCGTTAAAGGTACTTAGCCATTCGGTATGGAAAGCGACCATGCCAGAAATAAACATGCCATTCACCACTCCTTCCGGAAACATCATCAATGGCAAATAGCGCAAGTAGTCATGCCAGATCTTATCCGCCGTATAAGTACCACTGAGTGCATAAATGGCGCTTTGCAGAAGATCCAGAAAAGCATGGGTCACTCCGGCATTGAGAAAACCCGCGACAAGAATATAAATAAATGGATTATGGGGCAGACGCAGGTACACCAGAGAATAAAAACCATAGGTAAAACCAATGGGCAGAGCCGTCTGAATCAGATAATGGTAGCCCAGTGTCTGCCATTCAAATTGCCCAGACAAGGCCAGCACCAGTTGCATCATGGCCGTTGCGACCAAGGCCAGACGCCAGCCCATCATCAGGGTTACAGACGTCAGTGCCAGTATATGAAAACCCAACCCTGGCAAAATACCGGCTTTCGCCTGCCAGAAAAGAACCATCACCAGTACACTGCCAAAAAACAGGTGCTGGGCTGGACGATGCTCAATCAGTGCTGACCAACGATAACTATAAATACTCCAGCCCAACAGTCCAAGGCTGACCAATGACATCAACCCCAGTAGCCAGTCTGGTAGAGTCGGGCTCATGGTAATAGCTCCTGCTATCGATTATTGGAACAATTCCTGGCAATACATCAGAGCATCTTCCCGCCCGATCTTGGCTGGATAATAATTGCGCCGAACACCAATCTGGCAGAACCCCAGTTTTTCATAAACAGCTATTGCTGGCATATTGCTGGCACGTACTTCCAGAAACATGCGCTCATTCCCCTTGCTGCCAACGTCATCCAGCAATCGTTGTAATAATTGTTGGCCAAAGCCTCGCCCTTGATAGTCAGGATCAATTGCGATATCCAGCAACTCCGCCTCTCCCGCTATCTGAGTGACAACGGCAAAACCAATCAGGGTGCCATCCAGCTCCAGTCGCCACACCACATGCTCTTTACTCAGGTAGCGTAACATCACCTCACGACTCCAGGGATGAGACTGGCAACGCTGCTCAATGGCCATAACCGCTTCCAGATCATCCGGGCCAGCTGAGACAAGACAGGCGCCATGACTATTCATTGTTGCTCCATGGACAGATTTAATAATGCCAACCACAATTGTTTTTTCCGTTCGGCACAACTCATCACGGTAACGACGTCATCGTCCTGATAACAGCCAGGCACCTGAATTCGCGTCAGCCACTGCCGGGTATTACTGCCAAAACCAATAACATGGCGGCCGCCATGATGTACAAAAAATTGCCATTGCGCCCGTAATGCCTGTTCAGCTACCGCACTGCTCTGGTCTTCCTGGCCATGTTCGATAAAGGGCCAGCGAAAAGAAAGAGGACTGCCTTGCTCAGGCGACCACTTCATGCCAATCCCTATTTGCCAGGCAAACGCTTGCAGCGCCGGAAGCTGTTCCTGACGGTCACAGACCCAGATTGTGCCATTACCCGTCGCGATAAAATGTAACTCAAAACGAGGCGGTGTCAGATCAGCGACTACCAGTGGTTCAGCTACCGCTGTTTCTGGTTTAACCAGTGAATCAGGAGGAGAGGTTGGCAAGTCAGTCAAAGCGGTGGCTGCTGGCGCAACAGAGTCACGATTACTGACGACCGCAGCATCCACCGCCACACGTGTCGTGGTGTTACCGCGATGATCCAGCAGTTCGGCAGCAAAGTGCCCACCTTCCGGGTGATCTTCCGCATTCCGGTAATTGGGCAAGTGGTCCACTGGCAGTTCACTACCATGTGGGCCATGTTGCTCACCAAGCCAGGGCAATAACTGACTTGGAGCGGCATGGGGAAGTTCATCTCTGGGTACCCAGACCGGAATCCCCATCGCTTTCAAATACTGACAGCGTACCGCTTCACGCATGAGAATCAGACACCGTCAGTTTGCGGATGTTGACGATCCAGTCCAGAGAAGAGCAAATTCAGTGCGTGAATATAGGCCTTGGCCGAAGCGACAACGATATCGGTGTCGGCACCGCTACCATTAACAATACGGCCACCTTTTTCCAGGCGAACGGTGACTTCACCCTGGGAATCTGTCCCCTTGGTAATATTATTCACAGAGTACAACAGCAAATTGGCCCCGGACTCCACCACTTGTTCAATGGCTTTCAAGGCAGCATCCACTGGACCAGAACCTTCACTGGTACTGGAGTGTTCAATACCCTCCCGACTGACGACCAGAGACGTAACCGGCGTAGTACCTGTCGCGGAGCGGCTTTCCAGAGTTACCAGTTTGTAGATATCCGGTGCAGCATCCGCTGCCGCTTCGCTTACCAGTGCTTGCAAATCTTCGTCGAAAATTTCGTGTTTTTTATCCGCCAGATCTTTAAAACGGACAAAGGCCTCATTAAACGCCACATCCGAATCAAAGTTGATCCCCAGTTCTTCAAGACGACTGCGGAAAGCGGCACGGCCAGAATGTTTGCCCATAACCATTTTATTGGCACCCCAACCGACGTCTTCTGCTTTCATGATTTCATAGGTTTCACGATGCTTGAGAACGCCATCCTGGTGAATGCCCGACTCATGCGCAAATGCGTTGGCGCCCACAATGGCTTTGTTCGGCTGTACCGGGAAACCCGTGATAGATGAGACCAAACGGGAAGTCGGTACAATATGGCTGGTATCCAGACCGGTAGTGATATTAAACAGGTCCTGACGGGTACGGGTCGCCATAACGATTTCTTCCAGAGCCGCGTTACCTGCACGCTCACCCAGACCATTGATTGTGCACTCTACCTGGCGAGCACCATTGGCAACTGCAGCCAACGAGTTGGCAACCGCCAAACCCAGGTCGTTGTGACAATGCACGGAAAAGATCGCCTTGTCGGCGTTGGGAATACGCTGCAGCAAGGTCTTGATGGTAGCGCCGAATTCTTCAGGAATTGCATAACCAACCGTGTCTGGAATATTGATTGTACGTGCACCAGCATTAATGGCGGCCTCAATAATCCGGCAGAGAAAGTCGATCTCGGAACGCCCGGCATCTTCACAGGAGAACTCAACATCAGCTACCAGATTACGGGCTTTTTTCACCGCATATACGGCCTGCTCTACCACCTGGTCAGGCTGCATACGCAGCTTGTACTGCATATGAATGGGGGATGTTGCAATAAACGTGTGGATACGGGCACGCTCTGCTTTTTGTAGCGAAGCCGCAGCCCGTTCAATATCGTTATCTATCGCGCGGGCCAGGCTGCAAACAGTGCTTTCACGCACGGCCTGGGCAACCGCTTCAATTGAGGCAAAGTCTCCTGGGCTGGCGGCCGCAAAACCTGCTTCGATGACATCCACTCGCATTTTTTCCAGCGCTTTGCCGATGCGGACCTTTTCTTCTTTGGTCATGGACGCGCCGGGGCTCTGCTCGCCATCGCGCATAGTAGTATCAAATATGACCAAACGATCTGGCTGACTCATGGAAATCTCCCGAATAGGTACAACGTAACGGATCATTATACGATGCTATCGTACCTTCCGCACAGCCCAACCGTCGGTATCCGTTACCGGCTCAGTCCCGGGTTATTTATTCTCAGCGTCCGCCCTTGCTTTCTCACAGGCATAAAAAAACCCCGCCCTGCATAACAGGACGGGGTATTTCGTTTAAGAGCTTGACGATGACCTACTCTCACATGGGGAAGCCCCACACTACCATCGGCGAT